>NZ_CP053344.1:1884819-2198955 GCF_013113715.1 Herbiconiux sp. SALV-R1 | reverse complement strand
CGACGCGGTGCGCGCATCCGGTCTCACCCGCACGAAGATCAACGCCGTGCTCATGCCCGGCATCAACGACGACCAGGCCATCGACCTGCTCGCCTGGGCGCTCGCCGGAGGGCACCAGCTGCGCTTCATTGAACAGATGCCGCTCGACGCCGACCACGGCTGGAGTCGGGAGTCGATGATCACGGCCGAGGGCATCCGCGAGCGGCTCGCCGAGCGCTACACGCTCACGCCCGACTCCGCGCCGCGCGACGGTGCCCCCGCCGAGCTGTTCGAGGTGCGCGAGCACGGAGACGAGCGGATGCTCGGACTCGTCGGCGTGATCGCCTCGGTCACCGAGCCGTTCTGCTCCGACTGCCGCCGCACCAGGCTCACCGCGGAGGGTGCCGTGCGCAGCTGCCTGTTCTCGCACGAGGAGATCGACCTGCTCGGCCCGATGCGGGCGGGAGCGGGCGACGCCGAGGTCGCCGACCTCTGGCGCGGTGCGATGTGGGCCAAGCCCGCCGGGCACCGCATGAACGAGCTCGGCTTCACCCAGCCCGAGCGCCCCATGAGCGCGATCGGCGGCTGATGAGCGTCACCTTCACCTATTTCGCGGCGGCCAAGGCAGCCCTCGGCCGACCGTCGGAGCAGCTCGACGCGGCCGGACGCACCATCGCGTCGGTGCTCGACGAGCTCGCGGCCGGGTCGGCCGACGCCACGACGACGGCGACGGTGCTCGGGCGATGCAGTTTTCTGCACAACACGCGGGCGACGAAGGAGCTCTCGACGGTGCTGGCCGACGGCGACACGGTCGACGTGCTGCCGCCGTTCGCCGGGGGGTGAGCCGGGGGTTTCGCGTCGCATCGTGACGCATCGCTTCGTCGCCGCTCCCTCAGTAGCGCGGCTTGTCGGGCTCGATCTCGCGCACCCAGGCGTCGATGCCGCCGCGCACGAACACGACGTCGTCCCATCCGTTCTGCTGCAGCAGCTGGGCGGCGTGCGCCGAACGGGTGTCGTGGTGGCAGTACAGCACCACCTTCTCCTGCGGCGGAAGCACCTCGCGCGCCGCATCGCTCAGCACGTGCGCGAGCGGAACGAGATGAGCCCCGTCGATGGCGACGAGTTCGTGCTCGTAGCTCTCGCGCACATCGACGAGCACGAAGTCGGCATCGCCGCGCTCGCGGGCGTCGAGCATCTCCTTGAGCTCGGAGGGGGAGACGGATGCGGGGGCAGGCGGGGCAGATTCGCTCTCGGTGGTGGTCGTGGTCGTGGTCGTCGGCTTGGCGGTGTTGCCCGCTTGCCGCTCGAAGAGGCGGGTCGCGGGGCTGGAGGCCCCGACGCCCTGCACCTTCGCGTCGTAGGGCTCGCCGATGTTGGCGGCGCCGCGGGTCGCGCCCTTCGTGCCGGGCCGGATCGCCGACTTGCCGAACGGCACCTCCCGCCAGCTCGCGTCGAGCGCGTCGTGAACGAGCAGGCGGCCGAGCAGCACCTCGCCCCAGCCGCCCAGCAGCTTGAGCGTCTCGGTCGCCATGACCGCACCGATCGCGGCGCACACCGGCCCGAGCACACCGGCGACCGCGCAGCTCTCCGCGGGGTCGGAGCCCTGCTCGGGGTAGAGGTCGTCGAGGGTGCGGGCGCCGTCGCCCTCGGCCGTCGCCCAGAACACGGTGGCCTGGCCGTCGAAGCGCAGCACCGAGCCCCACACCATCGGCTTGCCGACGAGGGCGCAGGCGGCGTCGATGACGTACTGCACCTCGAAGGCGTCGGTGCCGTCGACCACCACGTCGTACTCCGACACGAGCTCGAGCACGGTGTCGGGGGTGATCTCGACGTCGTGCTCGATCACCTCGACGAGGGGGTTGAGAGCGCGCACCGCAGCCGCGGCGGAGGCGGTCTTGCGGGAGCCGACCGCAGCATCCGGGTGGATGGTCTGGCGCTGCAGGTTGGACACCTCGACGGTGTCGTGGTCGACGATGCCGATCGTGCCGACGCCGGCGGCGGCGAGGTACTGGAGGACCGGTGAGCCGAGGCCACCCGCACCGAGCACGACGACGCGGGAGTTCTTCAGCCGGCGCTGCCCGTCGAGCCCGATGTGGGGGAGGGAGATCTGGCGCGCGTAGCGGGTGAGCTCGGCGCGGGTGAGGTCGGCTGCCGGTGAGACGAGGGCTTGGCGGGGCATCGGAGTCCTTTCTGCACAACCAGCGTATGCGGCGGATCCATCAACAGTGTCGTCGCGCCGACCGTGATCGGGCGGGCGATTCGATACCGTAGTGCTCACCGCTCGGGCAGTCCCGCCCGTCGGCCGGAGCGAAAGGGGTGGAGCATGTATCTGAAGAGCCTCACCCTCAAGGGCTTCAAGAGCTTCGCCAACCCCACCACCTTCGCCTTCGAGACGGGCGTCACCTGCGTGGTCGGCCCGAACGGCTCGGGCAAGTCGAACGTCGTCGACGCGCTGGCATGGGTGATGGGGGAGCAGGGGGCCAAGACGCTCCGCGGCGGGAAGATGGAAGACGTCATCTTCGCCGGCACCTCGACCAAGGGGCCGCTCGGCCGGGCCGAGGTCACCCTCACCATCGACAACACCGACGGTGCGCTGCCCATCGACTACAGCGAGGTCACCATCTCGCGCACGCTGTTCCGCAACGGAGGCAGCGAGTACGCCATCAACGGCGAGGGGTGCCGTCTGCTCGACGTGCAGGAGCTGCTCTCCGACTCCGGGCTCGGGCGCGAGATGCACGTCATCGTGGGGCAGGGGCAGCTCGATGCCGTGCTGCACGCCACCCCCGAAGGTCGGCGCGGCTTCATCGAAGAGGCGGCCGGCATCTTGAAGCACCGCCGCCGCAAAGAGAAGACGGTGCGCAAGCTCGACGCCATGCAGGGCAACCTCACGCGGTTGAGCGACCTGGCCGGTGAGATCAGGCGCCAGCTCAAGCCGCTGGGCCGGCAGGCCGAGGTGGCCAAACAGGCGCAGTCGATCGCCGCCATCGTGCGTGATGCCAAGGCACGACTGCTGGCCGACGAGGTGGTGGGGCTGCGTGCTGCCCTCGACGCCGCGGCGCGCAGCGAGAACGAGCGGCACACCGAGCGCATGGTGCTGCAGGAGCGGCTCGAGCAGAACCAGCTGCGCATCGGGCGCCTCGAGCAGGCGCAGGTGGGCGACGCCGTCGACCTCGCGCGGCGCACCGCGTTCGGTCTCGAGTCGGTGCAGGAACGGTTGCGCAACCTCTTCAACCTGGCCAGCCAGCGGCTCGCGCTGCTCGGTGGGGAGGAGGGGATGCCCGAGGCGTCTCCGAGCGTGAGCCCCGGCATGGTCGCCGACTCGCGCGACGAGGCCGAGCGCCTGCAGGGCGAGGTGGCGGCGTCGCACGAGCGATGGGAGGCGGCGCAGCAGGCCACCGTCTCGGCGCGGTCGGCCCTCGACGCCCTCGACGAGCAGATCGCCTACCAGAGCTCGCTCGTCTCGAAGCACGACCTCGAGCTCTCGAAGCTCACGGGCCAGCTCGAGTCGGCCAACTCCCGGCTGGCCGCGGTGCGCGGCGAAGTGCTGCGTCAGAGCAACGCGCTCGAGGCTGCCGAGGCCCGACGCGAGAGGGCGGCCGCCGACTACGCCGAGGCCGAGGAGGAGTCGGCCGAGTCGGAGCTCGACGCCACCGGTCTCGACGAGGGCTACGAGTTCGCCCAGTCACAGGTGTTCGAGGCCGAGGCCGAGATCGAGCGGCTCCGGGAGGAGCTGCACACGCACGAGCGCGAGCGCGACGCTCTGGCGGCTCGCACGAGCGCCCTCGGCATGGCACTCGACCAGAAAGACGGCTCGGCCGAGCTCGTCGCCGCGCGGCTCGAGGGCATCGCGGGTCTCGTCGCGGAGCACATGAAGGTGTCGCCCGGCTACGAAGCCGCTGTCGCGGCGGCGCTCGGCAGCCTCGCCGACGCGGTGCTGGCGAGCGACCAGGGGGCGGCGGTCGCCGCGGCGTCGGCTGCGGCTGCGGGCGACATGGGGCGGGTCGAGCTCGTGATCGCGGAGCCGGGTGCGGGGCGCCACAGTGGGGCCGGCGCGGCCGGCGAGGATGGCACGCAGATCGCTCCTGACCTCCTCGAGCGGGCCCGTGGAGCGTCGGGTCGTGACGCACTGTCGGGGGTGGTTCCCGCCGTCGATGTCGTGACGGCACCTGCCGGCGTGCTCGGCGTGCTCGGCGCGGTGGCCGTGGCCGACGATCTCGAGGCGGCGCGTGCGGCGTGGGCGGCGATCGAAGACGCCGTTCGCGGCGGTGCCGGAGCTCCTGATAACGCCGGGGCGGCCGTCGGCGATGCCACCCCGGCCCAGCTCGCCTCGCTCACGCTGGTGACGAAGGCGGGAGAGGTGCTCACGAGGTATGTGCTCCGGGGAGGGTCGGGGGCGACGCGGTCGCGCATCGAGCTCGTCGCCGAGCGCGACTCGGCAGCGGTGCTGCTCGCCGAGGAGCACTCCATCATCGAGCGGGCACGGTTCGAGCTCGCCGAGCAACGCGGTGTCGTGCAGGTCGCGAAGGAGCAGTCGCAGAAGGCGCTCGCCGCCCTGCGCGAGTTCGACGCGAAGCTCGCCGCCCGCAGCGAGAGGGTGAGCCGGCTGAAGGCGCAGCTCGATGCCGCCGGTGCCGAGCTCGAGCGGCTCGGAAAGTCGTCGAAGCTCGCCGAGGAGAACGTCGCGCAGGCGGAGCAGGCCGCCGAGAAGGCGAGGGCCGAGCTCGACGTGGTGAGGGCGCGTCCCCGCCCGATCCTCGACGCCAGCGCCCGGGAGGGGCTGCTCGCCGAGCTTGAGATCGCGCGTGAGCGGGAGGTCGAGGCGCGGCTCGGTGTCGAGACCGCCCGGGAGCGCGTGCGCGCCGAGCAGGCGAGAACGGCGGCCCTCGAGAAGCAGCTCGAGGCCGATCGGGCGGCGGCCGAGGCGGCGGCGCGGCGTGCCGTCATCCGTCGACGCCAGATCGCGGCGGCGACCGACGTGGCCGAGGCGCTGCCCGCGGTGCTCGATTCCGTCGACCGGTCCGTGGCTGCGGCGCGGCTCGAGCTCTCGCAGCGCGAGGCCGAGCGCGCGCAGCAGAACGAGGAGCTCCTCGCCCTGCGGCGGGAGGAGGCGACCCTGCGCGAGAGGCTGCAGGCCATCACTGAGAACGTGCACGGGCTCGAGCTGCAGATCTACGAGAAGAAGCTGCACCTCTCGGGCCTGCTCGAGCGGGCGGCCAGCGAGCTCGGACTCGTCGAGGAGGTGCTCGTCGCCGAGTACGGGCCCGATCAGCTCATCCCCGACGACTCCGCCGTAGCCATCATCGACACCAGTCAGGCGGCGGTGCGCGCCGCGACCGAGCAGCTGGAGGCCGATCGGCTCGCGGCGGAGAGCGACGACGACGATGCGTTCCGGGCGATCGTGCCTGAGGGCTCGGCGCGCGCATCCGTTGCCGGCGATGCCTCGAGCGACGTGGTTGCGGCGGCGGCGATCGATGGCGATGGCGAGGGCCTCGACGAGCGCTCGACTGGTGCCGACGTCGAGCCGGCCGAGCCCGAGGGGCACCCCTTCGTGCGGGCCGAGCAGCAGCAGCGGCTCGCGAAGGCCGAGCGCAAGCTCGCCGAGCTCGGGCGCGTGAACCCGCTCGCGCTCGAGGAGTTCGACGCGCTCGAGCAGCGGCACCGCTTCTTGAGCGAGCAGCTCACCGACCTCACGAACACCCGCAAAGACCTGCTTACCATCATCGACGAGATCGACGAGCGCATGCAGTCGATCTTCGAGAGCGCGTTCGCCGACACCCAGGAGGCCTTCACGAAGGTCTTCCCCGTGCTTTTCCCGGGGGGCACCGGCTCGATCTCGCTGACCGACCCCGACAACCTCCTCGCCACCGGCATCGAGGTGAGCGTGAAGCCCGCCGGCAAGAAGATCGAGCGCCTGTCGCTGCTCTCGGGCGGCGAGCGGTCGCTCGCGGCTGTCGCGCTGCTCATCGCGATCTTCAAGGCCCGCCCCAGCCCGTTCTACATCATGGACGAGGTGGAGGCCGCCCTCGACGACGCCAACCTCGGCAGGCTCCTCACCATCTTCGAAGACCTGCGCGCCACCAGCCAGCTCATCGTCATCACGCACCAGAAGCGCACCATGGAGATCGCCGACGCCCTTTACGGCGTCTCCATGCGCCAAGACGGCGTCTCCGCCGTCGTCGGCCAGCGCGTCGCCGCCGAGCGCGCCGCGCCCGACCGCGCCGCGCCCGAGCCCGCCGCGCCCGACCGCGCCGCGCCCGAGCCCGCCGCGCCCGACCGCCCCGCCCCCGCCCCCGGGCCCGCCGCGCCCGACCGCCCCGCCCCCGAGCGCGCGGCCTCCTGACCCCACCCCATTGCGCGCCCATTAGTCGCGCAAACTGCTCCTCCACTTACACCAGAGAGCACTTTGCGCGACCATCGTGCTGAGGCCTGCAAGCATCCCGCTCCCGCGCCGCCCTCGCGCAGGTGGACTCTGGCCAGCACCCTCCCTGGTGGGCTGTCTTGGTCGCGCAAAGTGCTCCTTCACGCGCGCTGGGGAGCAGTTTGCGCGACCAACTTGACGCGCCCCGCACCCAGCACCCAGCACGAACGATCGACCTGGCGCAAAACGCCCCCTCCGCGCAGCGGAAGGGGCGTTTTGCGACGGGTCGATCGAGGCGAACCCGCGAGGCGGGGCGGGGCGGGCCGGCGGCCGCGCCCGCCTAGTGGGTCGAGGGCTCGGTCTCGACCTCGGAGCGGTCGCCCGACCAGAGGGTGTGGAAGGTGCCCTCGCGGTCGACGCGCTTGTACGTGTGGGCGCCGAAGAAGTCGCGCTGCCCCTGCACCAGCGCAGCGGGGAGCCGCTTCGTCGCGAGCGAGTCGTAGTACGACAGCGCCGCGCCGAAGCCCGGGATCGGCACGCCCGACAGCGCCGCCGTCGACACCACGCGCCGCCACGCAGCCTCGCCGTCGGCCACAGCCGACGCGAAGTACGGGTCTTCGAGCAGCGTCGCGAGCTTCGGGTTGTTCTCGTAGGCCTCGACGATGCGGTTGAGGAACTGCGCTCGGATGATGCAGCCCGCCCGCCAGATCTTCGCCACCGCACCCTTGTCGATGTCCCAGTCGTACTGAGCGGCGCCCGCGATGATCTCGTCGAAGCCCTGCGCGTAGGCGACGACCTTCGAGGCGTAGAGGGCGGCACGGATGTCGTCGGCGAACGAGTCCACATCCACCGACACGACGTCGGGTCGCGAGGTCACGACACCTTGCACCGCAGCGCGCTGCTCGGGCTTCGACGACACCGAGCGCGCGAACACGGCCTCGGCGATACCGCCGACCGGCACACCCAGATCGAGGGCGTTCTGCACGGTCCACGAGCCGGTGCCCTTGGCGCCGGCCTGGTCGAGCACGATGTCGACGAAGGGCTTGCCCGTGTCGGCGTCGACCTGGCGCAGCACCTCGGCGGTGATCTCGATGAGGTACGACTCGAGGTCGCCCGAGTTCCAGGCGTCGAACACCTCGGCGATCTCGGCCGGCTCGCGGCCGGTCACGGTGCGGAGCAGGTCGTAGGCCTCGGCGATGAGCTGCATGTCGGCGTACTCGATGCCGTTGTGCACCATCTTCACGAAGTGACCGGCCCCGTCGGTGCCGATGTGGGTGACGCAGGGCTCGCCCTCGGCGACCGCGGCGATCGACGCGAGGATGGGGCCGAGCGTCTTGTAGGCCTCGGCGGTGCCGCCGGGCATGATCGACGGGCCGTTCAGCGCGCCCTCCTCGCCGCCCGAGATGCCGGTGCCGACGAAGTGGATGCCGGTTGCCGAGACGTCTTTCTCGCGGCGGATGGTGTCGTGGAAGTTCGCGTTGCCGCCGTCGACGATGATGTCGCCCGGCTCGAACCGCTCGGCCAGCTCGGAGATGACGGCGTCGGTGCCGGCCCCCGCCTGCACCATGATGATCGCGGTGCGCGGCTTCGCCAGCGAGGCGACGAAGTCGTCGATCGACTCCGAGGCGACGAAACCGGCCTCGGGGTGCTCCGAGACGAGCTTGCGGGTGCGCTCGGGGGAGCGGTTGTAGACGGCCACCGTGTTGCCCTCGCGGCTGGCGAGGTTGCGGGCGAGGTTCGAGCCCATCACCGCCATCCCGACGACTCCGATGTTGGCGGTTCCCGACGCTTCAGACATGCGTGTTGCTCCTTGGAAGAGGTGGATGGCTCCAGCGTAGTAGAGCGCATGCGGTAGGCTGGGCGACTGAACTTCGGCGAGGGATGCCGCGGCGGCTCTGCGAGGGCCGGCACGAGCATCCGTTATCGACGCGGTGGGCTGGACCTTGAACCGTCTTTCCTCTCGCTTCACGCGGTCGAGTTGAAAATCATACGAATCAGGCGGGCCACGATGCTCGCCGCAGAAGGAGAACATCATGGCTGACGAGAACAAGGTCTCTGCGGAGGTCCGCACCCAGTTCGGCAAGGGGGCGGCCCGCCGCATCCGTGCCGCCCACAAGATCCCCGCCGTCATCTACGGCCACGGCACCGACCCGCAGCACGTGACCCTGCCCGGCCACCAGACCGCGCTCATCCTGCGCAAGGCGAACCAGGTGCTCGAGCTCGACATCGACGGCACCGAGCAGCTCGCCCTGGTCAAGGACGTGCAGAAAGACCCCGTGCTGCAGATCATCGAGCACATCGACCTCATCGTCGTGCGCAAGGGCGAGAAGGTCCAGGTCGAGGTGCCCGTGCACCTCGAGGGCGAGTCGTTCTCGGGCACCATCGCCACGCAGGATGCCGCGACCGTGCTGCTCGAGGTCGAGGCCACGAACATCCCCGAGCGCATCGTGCTCTCGATCGAGGGCCTCGAGGAGGGCACCCTGGTGCACGCGAAGGAGCTCGAGCTGCCCAAGGGCGCGACCCTCCTGAGCGAAGAGGACATGGTCGTCGTCGGCATCACCGTGCCGGTCGCCGACACCGACGACGAGGCACCCGCCGAGGGCGAGGGTGAAGAGGAGTCCGTCACCCCCGAGCCCGAGGCCGAGTAGCACCTCTCGCATGAGCGCATCCGATCTGTGGCTCGTGGTCGGGCTCGGCAACCCCGGGCCCGGCTACGCGGCCAACCGGCACAACGTCGGCCAGATGGTGGTCGACGAACTCGCCGAACGGATGCGCGCATCGTTCAAGCCGCACAAAGCGAACGCGCGGGTCGCCGAAGGACGAACTGTCCCCGGGGGCCCGCGCTTCGTGCTGGCGAAGCCGAACACCTACATGAACGTGTCGGGCGGGCCGACCAACGGGCTGCTGAAGTATTACGGTCTGGCGCCCGAGCAGCTCATCGTGGTGCACGACGAACTCGACATCCCCTACGACACCCTGAAGCTCAAGCAGGGCGGCGGCCACGGCGGCCACAACGGCCTGCGCGACATCATCGCCGCCACCGGCAGCGCCGACTTCGTGCGCGTGCGCGTCGGCATCGGACGGCCCCCCGGCCGGCAGCAGGCCGCCGACTTCGTGCTGCAGAACTTCTCCAGCACCGAACGCGACACCCTCCCCAACCTCATCGTCGACGCAGCGGATGCGGTCGAACTGATCGCAGGATCGGGCCTCACCGCTGCCCAGCTCAAGGTGCATACGGGCTGAGCCCCTGCGCGGCCGGGTGTCGGTGGGGGCGCGTAAACTCGGGAGCATGCTTCAGGGCCTGATCTCTGCGCTCTCGCGCGCCTCGACGGTGGAACGAGGGCTGGCGAACGCCGGCCGTGACAGCGATTTCTCGATGCCCGAAGGCATCCGCGGGCCGTTCCTCGCGGCCATGCTGAACCGGCGTGTCGAACGCGGTCTCCCGGCGGCGATGCTCGTCGTCACCGCCACCGGCCGCGAGTCGGAGAAACTCCGCGAGTCGCTCGCGAGCTACCTGCCCGCCGCGTGCATCGTCGAGTTCCCGGCCTGGGAGACGCTCCCGCACGAGCGCCTCAGCCCGAGTGCGGAGATCGTGGGCCGCCGCATCGACGCCCTGCGGCGTCTCGTCGACTGGCAGCGCGCATCCGATGCCGGTCAGAACCCCGAACCGATCGTCGTGGTCGCCTCGGTGCGGGCCGCCCTGCAACCGATCGCGGCGAACCTCGCCGACCTCGACCCGATCGTGCTCGAGAAGGGCGCCCGCGGCTTCGATCTCTCGGCGCTGTCGCTGCAGCTCGTCGAACTCGCCTACTCGCGCGTCGACATGGTCACGCGGCGCGGGGAGTACGCGGTGCGCGGCGGCATTCTCGACGTCTTCCCGCCGATCGCCGATCACCCCTACCGCGTCGACTTCTTCGGCGACGAGGTCGACGAGATCCGCGCGTTCTCGGTGGCCGACCAGCGGTCGCTGCCCGACCCGGTGGAGCAGGTCGTGCTCCCGCCGAGCCGCGAGCTGCTGCTCAGCGAGCCGGTGCGGCAGCGGGCCCGCGAGATGCAGCACGAGTTCCCGAGCCTCGCCGGCATGCTCGAGAAGATCTCGGCGGGCATCCCGGTCGAGGGCATGGAGTCGCTCGCCCCCGCCCTGCTCGACCAGCTCGTCACCATCGCCCACTACCTGCCCGAGGGCGCAGCCGTCGCCGTCGTGTCGCCCGAGCGGGTGGCGACGCGCGCCGTGAACCTCTCCGAGACGAACCGCGAGTTCCTCGCCGCGGCCTGGACAGCCGCCACCGCGGGCGCCGAGGCCCCCATCGACCTCGCCTCGGGCGAGTTCATCACCCTCACCGACCTGCGGCACGCCGCCGGCACCGGCCGGCCCTGGTGGACGCTCAGCGAGTTCCAGCTCGGCCCCGACGAGAGCGAGGTGCTGCCCGAGCACCGCGAGCTCGAGGAGCACCTCACCATCCGCATCCAGGCCGACGCCGTGCCGAGCTTCTCGGGCAACGCCGACGGGGCCATCGCCCACGTGGCGTCGCGGCTCGCCGACGGGTGGGTCGTCGCCGTGGCTGCCAAAGGCCAGGGGCTCGTCGAGCGCGCCGCCGACGTGCTCGGGGAGCGCGAGGTCGCCGCCCGTATCGTCGACGACCTCCCCGCCGATCCCGAGCCCGGGGCCGCCTACCTCGTGCAGGCCGGCGTCGAGCACGGCTTCGAGCTGCCCGAGCTCAAGATCGCCCTCATCGGCGAGACCGAGTTCTACGGGCGCACCGTCGGCTACGACAACCGCCAGGTGAAGAAGCTCGCGAGCCGGCGCAAGAACGTCGTCGACCCGTTGCAGCTCAAGGCCGGCGACTTCGTGGTGCACCAGACCCACGGCATCGGCAAGTTCCTCGAGCTCACCCAGCGCGAGGTGTCCAGCGGCGGCCGCAACGCGGTGAAGACCACGCGCGAGTACCTGGTGATCGAGTATGCGCCGAGCAAGCGCGGCTACCCGGGCGACAAGCTCTACGTACCCACCGACCAGCTCGACCTGCTCTCCCGCTATGTCGGCGGCGAGGCCCCCGGCCTCAGCAAGATGGGCGGCAGCGACTGGGCGGCCGCCAAGGGCAAGGCGCGCAAGGCCGTGCGCGACATCGCCGTCGAGCTCGTGAAGCTCTACTCGGCGCGCATGGCCTCGAAGGGTCACGCCTTCGGCCCCGACACGCCGTGGCAGCACGAGCTCGAAGAGGCCTTCCCGTTCCAGGAGACGCCCGACCAGCTGACCGTCATCGACGAGGTGAAGGCCGACATGGAGCGGCCCATCCCCATGGACAGGCTGCTCTCCGGCGACGTCGGCTTCGGCAAGACCGAGATCGCCATCCGCGCCGCGTTCAAGGCGGTGCAAGACGGCAAGCAGGTCGCCATGCTCGTGCCCACCACTCTGCTCGTGCGGCAGCACCTCGAGACCTTCCAGGAGCGCTTCGCCGGGTTCCCCGTGCACCTCAAGGCGCTCAGCCGCTTCCAGACCGAGAAGGAGTCGCGCGAGACCATCGCGGGGCTCGCCGACGGCACCGTCGACGTCGTCATCGCGACCCACCGCATCCTGAGCGACACCATCGTGTTCAAAGACCTCGGCCTCCTCATCATCGACGAGGAGCAGCGGTTCGGTGTAGAGCACAAGGATGCGCTGAAGAAGCTGAAGACGAACGTCGACATCCTCGCGATGAGTGCGACGCCCATTCCGCGCACGCTCGAGATGGCGGTGACCGGCATCCGCGAGATGTCGACGCTCGCGACGCCCCCGGAGGATCGCCACCCCATCCTCACCTTCGTGGGGCCGTACTCCGACAAGCAGGTCGCGGCCGCCATCCGTCGTGAGTTGCTGCGCGAGGGGCAGGTGTTCTTCGTGCACAACCGGGTGTCGTCGATCAACCGGGTCGCCGCGCAGCTCGCCGAGCTGGTGCCCGAGGCGCGCATCGCGGTGGCGCACGGGCAGATGAACGAGCACGTGCTCGAGCAGGTGATCGTCGACTTCTGGGAGCGCAAGTTCGACGTGCTCGTGTCGACCACGATCATCGAGACCGGCATCGACATCGCCAACGCGAACACGCTCATCGTCGACCGGGCCGACAAGTACGGGCTGTCGCAGCTGCACCAACTGCGCGGGCGTGTGGGACGCGGGCGCGAGCGCGCCTACGCCTATCTGCTGTTCGACGAGCACAAGCCGCTGTCGGAGACCGCGAACGACCGGCTCTCCACCCTCGCCGCCAACAACGAGCTCGGCTCGGGCATGCAGGTGGCGTTGAAAGACCTCGAGATCCGCGGGGCGGGCAACCTGCTCGGCGGCGAGCAGGCCGGGCACATCGCGGGTGTCGGGTTCGACCTCTACCTGCGCATGATCGGCGAGGCAGTCTCGACCTTCCGCGGCGACGTCGCCGAGGGCCAGACCGAGCTGCGGCTCGAGCTCCCTGTCGAGGCTCACATTCCCGACGACTACGTCGACAGCGAGCGGCTGCGCCTCGAGGCCTATCAGAAGCTCTCGACCGCCTCGGCGCCCACCGCCTCCGACGACTCGATCGACCACGTCGTCGAGGAGCTCACCGACCGCTACGGCGAGCCGCCGCAGCCGGTGCAGAACCTGCTCGCCGTGTCGCGCCTCCGCCGCCAGGCTCAGAAGGCGTCGCTCAGCGAGGTGGTGACGATGGGCTCGAACCTGCGCATCGCCCCCGCCGACCTGCCCGACTCGTTGCAGGTGCGCCTGAAGCGCATGTACCCGGGCTCGAAGTACTTCGCGCAGACCAGCTCGATCTCGCTGCCCATGCCGGTCGTCGACGGCGCCCCGCTCGCCGACGCCGACCTCATCGCCTGGGCCTCCCAGCTCCTCGACGCCCTCTTCCCCGCGGCGAAGGCGGAGCCGGCGGGCACGGCGGCGTCGGCCTGACGTCGACGCAACCGCGTAGGTTTGTCGGTCGGGGGCGCAGAAATCAGTCTGGATGGTACGTCTGCGGCTCCTGCCCGATCGTGACATTCAGAATGCCGGTGGAGAGGACTAGTGCAGCGATCGTAGCCACACCGCGGGGCAGTATGCCGGTGAACATGTGTCAACCTTCCTTGTGCGATGATCCATGTCCCGATCCGGGACACCCGTAAACATGATATTGCCTCACCAAAGATTGAGGCGATATTCGAGGTGTCGGATCGTGCGACGTAGGCTCGGGGCATGAGCGAGAAGCCGACGCCCCTGCCGATGCCGTTTCCGGATGCGTCGAGCGAGCTCGAGAGGCTGGTGGCGGTGACCGCGTTGCTGCGGGCGCCGGGCGGGTGCCCGTGGGATGCGGAGCAGACTCACGAGTCGCTCGTGCGCTACCTCACCGAGGAGACCCACGAGCTCATCGACGCCATCGAGGCGGGGTCGCGCGACGAGTTGCTCGAGGAGCTCGGCGACGTGCTCTACCAGGTGGTGTTCCACGCCGACATCGCCGCGCACACGCCCGGCGAGGAGTTCACCATCGACGATGTCGCCGCGCACATGACCGCGAAGATGGTGGGGCGGCATCCGCACGTCTTCGGCGACCTCGACCTCAGCACCGCGGGCGAGGTCGAGAACGCCTGGGACTCGTTCAAGGCCGCCGAGAAGCCCACCCGCACCAGCGTGCTCGACGGCGTGCCGCTCGGCATGCCCGCCCTCGCTCTCGCCGACAAGCTCCTCGGCAAGGCGGCGAAGCTGGGCGTCAGCGCGCCCGAGGTGCCGCTCGACGCCCCAGCCGCCGACGAAGCCGAGCTCGGGGCGCAGCTGCTCTCCGTCGTCGGCGCCGCCCGCGCCCGCGGCCTCGACCCCGAGCGGGCGCTCCGCACCGCCCTCCGCGCGCTGCGCGCCGAGGTGACGGCGGCCGAGGTGACGGCAGTCGAGACGGATGCGGCGGCGGGGATGACGACGGATGCTGCGGCCGAGCCGGCGACCGAACGACGGAACATCGGCGGCTGAGTCGAACCAGCATCCGTCGTTTGGACAGATGAGGCTGAAACTCCGTCGTTGTGCCGAGGCGCGGCCCAGCCTCCGGCGCCCGGGCCTACGCGATGCGGCTGCCCTTGGCGAGGCGGCCGGCGGGGGTGCGGGTGGAGGCCCAGGCGCCCCAGAGGGCGAGCGCGGCGAGTCCCGACTGCAGGGCGAGGCCGATGAACCAGCTCGGAACGCCGGTGCGCAGGAGCTCTTCGGCGGTCGGCTGGTCGTCGTCTTCGAAGCCCGAGACGGCGAGGGCGCAGTAGTCGGTGAAGGTCTCGGTCTCGGGCGCGATCTGGGCCTGGCGGACGCCGAGCGCGATGTAGCCGAAGAGGTCTTGCGGGTTGCCGTTGTCGTCGAAGTCGCCGTACGACGCATCGGCCACCACGACGTAGGGGTTGACCGCGAGCAGTCCCCAGTAGGGGTCGAAGCGCGGCACCGTGTAGGTCGAGACGGTCGTGCCCGGCTTGCACTCGAAGGTCGTGCCGTCGGCCCGGTAGGCGGGCTCGACCGTGGTGTTCGTGACGGTGACCTGGGTGACCGATCCGGCGATGGCGAAGGCGATGAGGGTGCCGAGACTGAGCGCCGCGATCGCTAGGTAGCTCACCACCACCGAGAACAGCGGCTTGCGGATGACACCCGAGAGCCCCACGCCGATCGCCGACAGCACGCCGAGCTGCGCGGTGAGGATGAGCAGTGACGACAGCGCCGTCGCTCCCGACACCTCGCCGAACGCCGACGCCAGCAGCAGGAACGGTGAGGTGATGGCAAGCAGCGCCAGCGACGCCACCCAGGCGGCGAGCCACTTGCCGATGACGATCTGACCCGTGGTGACCGAGGTGACCTGGATGGTCGCCAGGGTTCCGCCTTCGCGCTCACCGTTCACGGCGGTGCCCGACAGTGCCGGGGTGATGAGGCTCGCCAGCAGCAGCACGAAGTAGACGACCGAGGAGTACAGCGCGCCGCCCGTCGTGCCGAAGCCGCCCGCGATGACCGCCACACCGAGGGTGACGATCGCGACGAGGGCGAAGCAGACGCCGAGGATGACGTACCAGGCCACCCCGCGCACCCGCTGCTTCAGCTCGAGCGCGAGGATGAGACCGACCCCGCGCCAGAAGCCCCCGATCCCGCCGAACCCGGGAGCGCCGGGAACACCCGGCCCGCCCGCGCCGGGAACGCCCGGCCCGCCCGCGCCGCCCGTTCCGCCCGGCACGACCGACCCGCCCACACCGTCCTGCGCGCTCACGCCGCACCCCCGTCCCGCAGCCCCTGCATTGTGCGTTCGAGCTCACCCGAGGCGGGCGCGAACCAGCTCACCTGCACCCCGGCCGCCACCAGTGCCGAGAGCACGGCCGCAGCATCCGTCTCGTCGGTCATGGCGACCGTGAAGCCCTGACTGTCGACGCCGATGCGCGAGGCGTCCACCCCGATGCCCTCGAGCTGCGGACCGAGCGCGAAGCCGTCGAGCGACTTCACCCGCCACACCCGCGACGACGCCCGCGCTCGCGCCACGGCCTCGCGCGACGCGGTGACGCCGTGGTCGAGGTAGACGGCATCGGTGGCGAGCTCGTCGAGCTCGGAGAGCACGTGGCTCGAGACGAGGATGGTGCGCCCCTCGGCCGCGAGCGCGAGCAGCAGCTCGCGCAGCTCGATGCGCGCCACGGGATCGAGCCCCGACGCGGGCTCGTCGAGCAGCAGCACGCGCGGGTCGTTCGAGAGGGCGCGCGCGAGCGACAGCTTCTGCTTCTGCCCGCGCGAGAGCACGCGGGTGGGTCGGGCGGCCAGCTCGGTGAGACCGACGAGGTGGATGAGCTCCCAGGCCCGGTCGTTCGCCACGGTTTTCGGATGCCCGTAGAGCCGGTGAGTCATCGCCAGGGCCGAGTGCACGGTGAGGTTGTTCCACGATCCCAGCGCGTCGGGCATCCACCCGACGATGGGGCGCACGGCACGCGGCTCCGCCACCGGGTCGATCCCACCGATGAGGATGCGCCCCGCGTCGGGCCGCAGCAGCGTCGCCAGCATGAGCAGCAGCGTCGTCTTGCCCGACCCGTTCGGCCCGATCAGTGCCGTCACCGCCCCCGCCCGCGCCTCGAACGACACCGACCGCACGGCCTCCACCGCCCCGAACGCCCGCCGCACCCCCTCGACGACGATCCCCGCCCCCGCGGCCGACGCCGCACCCGGAAATGCCGGTACCTCACTCATGCTTCCCCCACCTCGTCGCCTCCGAACGTAACAGCCGACCCCGACGAGCGACGAAGTCGATGGAGGATTCGGAGGGAACGGGACAAATCCTCCATCAAGTTCCGCCACCGGGCCAGAACTCCATCGGGTTCGGGAGGGGTACCGCCGCCAAATAAACTCTTCCCATGGCAACTCCCGTCTCCGCACCGCGCGGCATGCGCGACTTCCTTCCCGCCGACAAGGCCAAGCGCGAGAGGGTGCTGGGCGTCATCCGCTCCACCTACGCCGCCCACGGGTTCGACGAGATCGAGACGCCCGTGGTGGAGGACTTCGACCGCCTCCACGCCGGACTCGGCGGCGACAACGAGAAGCTCGCGTTCAACGTGATGAAGCGCGGCCTCGCCGCCTCCGACCTCGCGGAGGCCGCCGCCACCGACGACCCCGACGCCCTCGCCGACCTCGGCCTCCGTTTCGACCTCACCGTTCCGCTGGCCCGCTTCTACGCCACCCACCGCGCGGCTCTCCCGCAGGTGTTCCGCGCCGTGCAGATCGCCCCGGTGTGGCGGGCCGAACGCCCCCAGAAGGGCCGCTACCGCCAGTTCGTGCAGTGCGACATCGACATCATCGGCGAGGCGGGAATCCTCGCCGAGATCGAGCTGCTCACGGCGACCCTCGCGACTCTCGACACCCTGGGTCTCGCCGGGTGCCGCATCCGCATCAACGACCGCCGCATCCTGTTCGGCGTGCTCGACGCCTTCGGCTTCGCCGCCGACGAGCACTCCTCGGTGCTCATCACCGTCGACAAGCTCGACAAGGTCGGCACGGGGGGAGTGATCGACGAGCTGCGCTCGAAGGGAACCACCCCCGCCGCGGTCGACGCGCTCGCCGCCTACTTCGAGCAGACTTCCGTGACAGCGGAGGCCACGCCCCTCACCGCCACCACCGTGGCGGCGGCTCTCCCCGAGGGTGTCGCTCCGGATGCGGTAACAGCCCTCGCCTCCATCGGCACGGCCCTCGAGACGGCCGGCGTGCGCGGCGAGCTCGTCTTCGACCCCTTCCTGGTGCGCGGTATGGGCTACTACACGGGCACGATCTTCGAGATCGAGCACCCCGACTTCAGCTTCTCACTGGGCGGTGGCGGTCGCTACGACGGCATGATCGGCCGCTTCCTCGGCGAGCAGGTGCCGGCCTGCGGCTTCTCCATCGGCTTTGAGCGCATCATCGACCTCATCGACGACCCGGCGGGCGCCGGCACCAGGTCGATCGTGCTGGTGCACGACAAGGCAGCCGAGCCCGAGCGCCTGCTGGCGCTCAAGACGCAGTTCGTCGACCGAGGCGAGCGCGTGCGTCTGGAGCGCCGCACGAAGAACCTCGCCCCGCTTCTCGACCGGGCCGCAGCATCCGGTTTCACCCACTTCGCCCTGGTCGGGCGCGACGCCACGCGGGCTGACGACCTCGAGCTCAAAGAACTTTCCGCCCCGGAATGACAACAACATAGTTTACCTATGTAAAATAGTTGTTCGTGATCAACGACAACCCTTCAACCCCCGAACTCTCCGCCCTGCTCTCCGACCTCGTCTCGGTCACGCACCGCCTCACCCGCATCGCCGCCCAGGCCACGGGCGACTCCACCTCGCCCGCCACCTGGCGCACCCTCAGCGTGCTCAGCACCTTCGGGCCGATGCGCCTCGGCGAGCTCGCCAAGCAGAGCCGGGTGAGCCAGCCCACCATGACCAAGATCGTCGCGAACCTCAACGAGGTGGAGTGGATCCGCCGCATCGCGGTGGTCGACGACGCCCGCGGCTGGCAGATCGCCCTCGCCCCGAAGGGCATCGCGGCGCTCGCCGACTGGCGTGCCCGCCTCGGATCGGCGCTCTCGCCGCTGTTCGACGACCTCGACGCCTCCGAGCTCGACGTCATCAGCCGCGCGGTCGACCTCATCAGCGAGGCGACCGAGCTCCGCGCCGCGGATGCCCGCTCCGACGCCCGCGCCGCCTCCGCCGTGAAGGCGGCCTGACGATGGCCGCCGCAGGCGCCTCCATCCTCAAGCAGCCGAAGGCCGTCTGGGCCGTCGCCTTCGCCTGCGTCATCGCCTTCATGGGCATCGGCCTGGTCGACCCCATCCTCCCCGCCATCGCCGAGAGCCTGCACGCCCGCCAGACCCAGACCAGCCTGCTGTTCACCAGCTACCTGCTCATCACGGGCTTCGCGATGCTGTTCACCAGCTGGCTCTCCACCCGCATCGGGGCGCGCCGCACGCTGCTCATCGGCCTCGGCCTCATCGTGCTGTTCGCCCTCGCCGCGGGCCTCTCGCAGAGCGTGGAGGAGGTCATCGGCTTCCGCGCCGGCTGGGGCCTCGGCAACGCGCTGTTCATCTCGACGGCGCTCGCCACCATCGTGGGCGCGGCGAGCGGAGGAGCGAGCTCGGCCATCGTGCTGTACGAGGCCGCGCTCGGTCTCGGCATCGCCATCGGCCCGCTGCTCGGAGGTCTGCTCGGCTCGATCAGCTGGCGCGGCCCGTTCTTCGGAACCTCGGCCCTCATGGCGGTGGGTTTCATCGCCATCCTCGTGTTGATGAAGAAGGAGCCGCAGCGCCCCACCCCGAGCCCGCTCTCCGCGCCCTTCAAGGCCCTGACGCGACCCGCCCTCGCGGTGCTCGCGGTGGCCGCCCTGTTCTACAACATCGGCTTCTTCATCCTGCTCGCCTACACGCCGTTCCCGCTCGGGCTCGACGCCATGGGCCTCGGTCTCACCTTCTTCGGCTGGGGCATCGCCGTGGCGATCACCTCGGTGTGGGCCGCCCCCTGGCTCACCCGGCGGCTGCCGCGCACCCGCGTGCTCTGGACGGTGCTGCTGCTGCTCGGCGCCGACCTCGTGGCGGCGGGCCTGTTCGTGCAGTCGGCCGCAGGTCTCATCGTCTGCGTCATCGTCGGCGGGGCGCTGCTCGGCGTCATGAACACCGTGCTCACCGAGTCGGTGATGGCGGCCACCGACCTGCCCCGCCCGGTCGCCTCGTCGGCCTACTCGGCGGTGCGCTTCCTCGGCGGCGCCGTCGCCCCGCCCGTCGCCTCCCTCATCGCCGCCGCGACGACGGATGCGGTTCCCTTCTACGTCGCCGCCGGCTCGGTGGTCGTCGCCTCGCTCATCGTCATCGTCGGCCACCGCGCCATCGCCCACGTCGACCACGAGGAGGAGGAGACCGATCTCGTCGAGGCCGAGGCCATCACCGCGGGGGAGCAGCTCTAGAACCACGGATGCGCGCACGGGCCCTGCAGGAACTGCAATTCTGCACGTTCTGCAGAAATTAGTTGATCTGGATCAACAGTCGGCGTACTGTTGACCCAGATCAACTTTCTAGTTCTGGAGAACCGTGTCCCTGAAAACCTCCGAAGCGCCCGCTCAGGGCGTCGACCAGCCATCGTCGTCGCGCCGCGACGTGCTGGTGCCCCTCTCGGGCCTTCTGCTCGGCATGTTCGTGGCGATGCTCGCCTCGACCGTGGTGTCGAGCTCGCTGCCGAAGATCATCGGCGACCTGGGCGGCACCCAGGCCGGCTACACCTGGGTCGTCACTTCGACCCTGCTGGCCACCACCGTCTCGACGCCCATCTGGGGCAAGCTCGCCGACCTCACCAATCGCAAGCTCCTCATCCAGCTCTCCCTCGTCGTCTTCGTCGTCGGCTCCGCGCTAGCCGGTCTCAGCCAGTCGACCGAGATGCTCATCCTCTTCCGCGTGCTGCAGGGCCTCGGCGCCGGCGGTCTCACCGCCCTCGTGCAGGTCGCGATGGCCGACATCATCCCGCCCCGCGAGCGCGGCCGGTACATGGGCCTGCTCGGCGCCGTGATGGCCGTCGCCACGGTCGGCGGCCCGCTGCTCGGCGGCGTCATCACCGACTCGATCGGGTGGCGCTGGAACTTCTACATCGCCGTGCCGTTCGCCGTCGCCGCGCTCATCGTGCTGCAGCGCACCCTGCACATCCCGTCGCACCGCCGCAAGGTCACCATCGACTACCTGGGCGCGGTGCTCATCGCCGCCGGCGTCTCGCTGCTGCTCATCTGGGTCACCATGGCGGGCAACCAGTTCGACTGGGGTTCGGTGACGAGCATCCTCATGGTGGTGGGCGCCGTGGTGCTGCTCGGGCTCGCGGTTCTCACCGAGCTCAAGGTGAAGGAGCCCATCATCCCGATGACGCTCTTCCGCAACCGCACGTTCTGGTTGGCGGTCGTCGCCTCCATCTCGGTGGGCGTCGCGATGTTCGGCACGAGCGTCTTCCTCAGCCAGTACATGCAGCTGGCGCGCGGCAAGACCCCCACCGAGTCGGGCCTCTACACGATCCCGATGATCGCCGGCGTGCTGCTGTCGAGCATGGTGATCGGCCAGGTCATCAGCCGCACGGGAAAGTGGAAGCGGTACATGGTGGTCGGCTCGGTGCTGCTCACCATCGGCCTCGCGCTCATGGGCACCATCCGCTACGACACGAGCTTCTACCTCGTCTTCCTCTACATGTTCGTGATGGGCGCCGGCGTCGGCATGGTGATGCAGAACCTCGTGCTCATCGTGCAGAACGCTGTCGACCCGCGCCAGATCGGCACGGCGAGTGCCTCGGTGGCGTTCTTCCGCAGCCTCGGCGGCACCATCGGCGTGAGCGTGATGGGCGCCGTGCTCGGCAGTCGCATCACGACGCTCGTCACCGACGGGCTCACGAAGCTCGGCGTCGACCCCTCGCAGGCCGCGGGTCTCGAGGGCGGGGGCATCCCCGACCTGTCGACGCTGCCCGAGCCCATCCGCATCCTCGTGGAGTCGGCCTACGGCGAGGCCGTCGCCGACGTGTTCCTCATCGCGGTGCCGCTCGCCGTCATCTCCATCATCGCCATCTCCCTGCTGCCGAACCGGGCCCTGGGCACCAAGACCTCGGTCGAGCAGCTCGCCGAGCGGGAGGCCGCCACCGTGGTCGCCGTCTCGGGTGCCGAGGTGGCCGCCGACACCGAGGGCGTGAGCCTCACGCTCGAGGGGGAGACCGACGGGGCCGACACGGGGCGGCCGGGCTCCCGATGACTCCCGATACCCTGGAGGCTGTGAGCAGCTCCGACAGAACCGATGCCATCCTCGCCGTCGAAGGCGAGATGGCGCGGATCCTCCGGCGGGTGAGGATGGTCGTGCAGCACCACGCGCAGCTGTTCTCGCCCGAGCTCCAGCCTTCGGGGTATCTCGTGCTCGGCTTCATCGTGAAGCACCACCCCACCCCACCGGGCGAGATCATCGCCCAGCTCGGCATCGACAAGAGCGCGCTCAGCCGGCAGCTACGGGTGCTGAAAGACCTGGGCTTCGTCACCAGCGAGCCCGACCCGGCCGACGGGCGGGCGAGTCTCTACGCACCGACCGAGGCGACCGTGGAACGCATGACGAGCATCCGCCGCGAGACCCAGAGCCTCTACGCCGACGTCTTCGAAGACTGGAGCGACGCCGACGTCGCCCAGTTCGTGCGGCTGCTCGGCGAGTTCAACGACAGGATCGAACGGCGATGACGGCACCCTCCCTGCGCGAGCGCAAGAAGGTCGAGACCCGGCAGGCCATCCACGAGGCGGCGCTGCGCCTGGTGGCCGAGAACGGCACCGCCCACGCCTCGGTCGACGCGATCTGCTCCGAGGCGGGGGTCTCCACCCGCACCTTCTTCAACTACTTCCCGTCGAAGGTGTCGGCCATCGTCGGGCTGTCGTCGTTCCAGGTGACGGATGCGCAGCGCGACGCCTTCCTGCAGAACGACGGGGAGAGGTGGCTGGTGCGCGACCTGTGCACCCTCGTCGGCGGCATCATGGACGCCTCGGCGCGCGACGGTTCCGACCGTCAGGCCATCCGTGAGCTGCTGCACCGCAGGCCGGAGCTCGCGCCCGACGTCATCAAGTTCGCCGCGGAGCTGCGGCACGACATCGTGCTGCTGGCGAGCCGGCGCACCACCCCCGAGCGCGCCCAGCTCTCGGTGGCGATGGTGATGTCGGCTGTCGACTGCGCCCTCCACCGCCCCCTCGAGACCGACGCGTTCGACGGTGGCGCCGAGGAGTTCGCGGAGTGGCTGTTCGGCGCCGTCACCACCATGCAGGCGGTCTGCCGCGACTCGTTAGACTAGCCTGCGGCGGGCGCAGCAACGCGACCACCACCCCGCTTGCTATCAGAGGAGAAACCACCCGTGGCACTCATCGAAGCCGTTGGCGCTCGAGAAATCCTAGACTCGCGAGGAAACCCGACCGTCGAGGTCGAAGTCCTCCTCGACGACGGCGTCGTCTCGCGCGCAGCCGTCCCCTCCGGCGCATCGACCGGTGCCTTCGAGGCCTACGAGCTGCGCGACGGCGACAAGGGCCGCTACCTCGGCAAGGGCGTGGAGAAGGCCGTCGACGCCGTCATCGACGAGCTCGGCCCGGCCATCGAGGGCTTCGACGCCACCGACCAGCGCCTCGTCGACGCCGCACTCATCGAGCGCGACGGCACCGACAACAAGAAGCGCCTGGGCGCCAACGCCATCCTCGGCGTCTCGCTCGCCGTGGCACGCGCGGCCGCCGACTCCTCCGACCTGCCGCTGTTCCGCTACGTCGGCGGCCCCAACGCGCACACCCTCCCCGTGCCGCTCATGAACATCGTCAACGGTGGCGCCCACGCCGACACCGGCGTCGACATCCAGGAGTTCATGGCCGTGCCGCTCGGCGCAGAGACCTTCTCCGAGGCGCTCCGCTGGGGCGTCGAGGTCTACCACTCGCTGAAGTCGCTGCTGAAGTCGAAGGGCCTGTCGACCGGTCTCGGCGACGAGGGCGGCTTCGCTCCCGAGCTCCCGAACAACCGCGAGGCGCTCGACTTCATCCTCGAGGCCGTCACCCAGGCCGGGTTCACCCCGGGCCGCGACGTCGCGCTCGCGCTCGACGTGGCCTCCACCGAGTTCTTCGAGAACGGCTCGTACTCGTTCGAGGGCAAGCAGCTGTCGTCGCAGGAGCTGTCGGCGTACTACGCCGAGCTCGTGGCGAACTACCCGCTGGTCTCGATCGAAGACCCGCTGGCCGAAGACGACTGGGAGGGCTGGACGCATCTGACCGCCGAGCTCGGCCAGAAGGTGCAGCTCGTCGGCGACGACCTCTACGTCACCAACCCGAAGCGCCTCGCCCAGGGCATCGCGCAGAAGGCCGGCAACTCCATCCTCGTCAAGGTGAACCAGATCGGTACCCTCACCGAGACCCTCGACGCCGTGTCGCTCGCGCAGCGCTCCGGCATGACGGCGATCCTGTCGCACCGCTCGGGCGAGACCGAAGACACCACCATCGCCGACCTCGCCGTCGCCACCGACGCCGGCCAGATCAAGACCGGTGCGCCTGCCCGCAGCGAGCGCGTGGCCAAGTACAATCAGTTGCTCAGGATCGAGGAGGAGCTCGCCGAGGCCGCCGTCTACGCCGGCCGCAGCGCGTTCCCCCGTTTCACCGCCTAGCATCCCGCGAGGGGCGCAGAAGCAGAGGTAGTCATGCGGCAGCGCGCACCCGAATCACGCTCGAAGCGGATTCCGGTCGCGCTGCCGCAGGCCACCGCCGCGGGCCCGGGCAGCTGGCTGCGCAGCATCCGCTTCTCGGGCTTCACCGTGCTCATGTTCGTCGTCATCGTGATGTTCGTCATCATCATCGCGCCCGGCCTCCGCGTCTACATCGAGCAGCGGCAGCAGCTCGCTGCGCTCCACGCCGCGGTCGACGACCGCAGTGCCGAGAACGACAGCCTCACCGAGCAGGTGGCCAGGTGGAGCGACCCGGCCTACATCAAGGCCGAGGCGCGCGACCGGCTCTACTACGTGATGCCGGGGGAGACGAGCTTCCTGGTGGTCGACGACGTGCCCGCGGTCGCGGGCGGAGGCGACAGCGCCCCGAGCGACACCATCAGCACCACCCAGGTCGACTGGCTGTCGTCGCTGTTCGTCTCCGGCATGACCGCCGGGCTCTCCACCGCCACCCCCAACCAGCTTCAGAACGACGGAGTCGTGCAATGAGACCGCCCTTCGAGCCCGCCTCCGAGCGTGACCTCAAGGTCGCCTCGGCGCAGCTCGGCCGCCCGGTGCGGAACGTCCTCGGCATCGCCGCGCGTTGCGTCTGCGGCAACCCGACGGTGGTGGCGACCGCGCCGCGGCTGGCCGACGGCACGCCGTTCCCCACCCTCTACTACATGAGCCACCCCGCCGCGACGGCGGCGATGAGCGACCTCGAGGCCGAGCACGTGATGGCGGAGCTGCAGCAGTCGCTGGCCGACGACGCCGACCGGGCAGAGGCCTACGCCGCAGCGCACGCGGCCTACCTCGCCGATCGTGCCGTCTACGGAGAGGTCGCCGAGATCGCCGGCATCTCGGCGGGAGGCATGCCGACGCGGGTGAAGTGCCTGCACGCGCTCGCCGCCCATTCCCTCGCCGCCGGGCCCGGTGTGAACCCGATCGGCGACCTCGCCCTCGAGCGCGGCGACTGGTCGCCTGCGGTCTGCGAGTGCGTCGACTACGTGCTCGAGCCCTGATGACGGCCGTGCGGCGGGCTGCTGCAGGTGCGGTGATCGCCTTGGCGGTCGTCGCCCCGCTCGTGGTCGCGGCGCCGGCCCACGCCGACTCGGTGCGCGACTCCGAGTACTGGCTCGACGCCTACGGCTTCGACGACGCCTGGCAGTACACCCTCGGTGCGGGTGCGACGGTCGCGGTGATCGACACGGGCGTCGACGGCAGTGTGCGGGAGCTCCGCGGCGCCGTCGTCGACGGCACCGACGTGTCGGGGCTGGGCGCCCCCGACGGGCAGATGCCCGTCGGCGACGGCAACCCCGAGCACGGCACCATGGTGGCCTCGCTCATCGCCGGGCGCGGAACGGGCTACGGCGACGGGGTGCTCGGCGTGGCGCCCGAGGCGTCGCTGCTGTCGATCTCGATCGCCCTGGCCAACGGCGAGGTCGTCGACCCCGACGAGCAGGTCGCCGACGCCGTGCGCTGGGCCGTCGACCACGGGGCCGACGTCATCAACATGTCGCTCACCCGCAACAGTCTCGACTGGCCGGAGAGCTGGGACGACGCCTTCTCCTACGCCTTCGACCACGACGTGGTGGTGGTGGCCGCCGCGGGCAACCGGGCCAACGGCACCAACGAGGTGGGCGCCCCCGCCACCATCCCCGGCGTGGTCGCGGTGGCCGGGGTCGACGTCGCGGGCGACGCGAGCTTCGACGCCTCCTCGCAGGGCATCACGATCGCCGTCGCCGCGCCGAGCGAGGAGCTGGTGGGCGTGGTGCCGGGCGGCGGCTACGTCGACTGGAGCGGCACGAGCGGGGCCGCCCCCCTCGTGAGCGGGCTGGCGGCGCTCGTGAAGGCCGCGCATCCGGAGCTCGACGCGGCAAGCGTCATCAACCGCATCATCGCCACCGCGCGGCCCAAGGGGGAGCCGGTGCCCGGGCCCATCTACGGCTACGGGCTCATCGACGCGGGAGCGGCGGTCGGGGCCGACGTGGCGCCCGTCACGGCGAACCCGATGGGCGACCTCGACGCCTGGATCTCGACCTACCGGCCCTCCTCCGACGCGGGGTCGCTCGACTCGATCGTCATCCCCGCGCCCACCGCGACGCCCGCGCCGCAGCCCGCCGCCGCTCTGGAGGAGGGCGGGCCCGGGGTGTACACTCTCATTCACTGGGCGGTGCCGCTGGGGCTGCTGCTCGGCTTCCTCATCCTCATGGCGACATTCGCGCTGGGGGCCGTCGCGCATTTCAGGCGACTGCTCCACAAGTAGTAGCCTGTACCCAGGCCACCTGTACTGAGGAGAGCGTTTCACTGTGCCCAAGATCCTGATTGTCGGCGGCGGCTACGCCGGGTTCTACACCGCGTGGAAGCTGGAGAAGTGGCTCAGGTCCGGCGAGGCCGAGGTCACGGTCGTCGACCCGCTGCCCTACATGACCTACCAGCCGTTCCTCCCCGAGGTGGCCGCCGGTTCGATCGAGCCGCGTCACGCCGTCACCGGTCTCCGCCGCCACCTCAAGCAGACGCGTGTCGTCGCGGGCAAGGTCACGAAGATCACGCACGCCGACAAGACCGCGCACATCGTCGCGAACGCCGGCGAGGAGTGGGACGAGGAGTACGACCAGATCGTCGTCACCGCCGGGGCGGTCTCGCGCACCTTCCCGATTCCGGGTGTCGCCGACGAGGCGATCGGGCTCAAGACCATCGAAGAGGCGACCGCCATCCGCGACCGCATCCTCACCAACTTCGACAAGGCGGCCCAGCTGCCCCCCGGCCCCGAGCGCGACCGTCTGCTGACCGTCGTCGTGGTCGGCGGCGGCTTCGCGGGCATCGAGGTGTTCGCCGAGCTGCGCTCGTTCGTCTCGGCGCTCATCGAGAGCTACCCCGAGATCGGCTTCGAGGAGACCCACTTCCACCTCATCGAGGCGATGGGCCGCATCATGCCCGAGGTGAGCCTGCCGACGAGCCTGTGGGTCATCGACAACCTCGCCAAGCGGGGCGCCACCGTGCATCTCGACACCCAGCTGAAGTCGGCGGTCGGCGGCGTCGTCGAGCTGTCGACCGGCGAGAGCTTCGAGAGCGACCTCATCATCTGGACGGCGGGCGTCATGGCCACGCCCGACATCAAGAACTCCGACCTCCCCATCGAGGAGCGCGGGCGCCTGCGTGTGCGCGCCGACTTGCGGGTCGAGGGCGACGACGGCATCGTCGAGGGCGCCTGGGGTGCCGGCGACGTGTCGGCCGTGCCCGACCTCACCGGCGGCGGCGTGGGCGGCTACTGCGTGCCCAACGCCCAGCACGCCGTGCGCCAGGGCAAGCTGCTCGCGAAGAACATCGTCGCCGAGCTGCGCGGCGAGGGCGTCAAGGACTACTACCACAAGAACATGGGCGCGGTCGCCGGTCTCGGCATCGGCATCGGTGTGTTCCAGTCGGGCAAGCTCGCCATCAAGGGCCTCCCGGCCTGGTTCGCGCACCGCGGCTACCACGGTCTCGCGATGCCGTCGTGGGAGCGCAAGCTGCGCGTCATCTGGGGCTGGGTGAACAACTTCTTCCTCGGCCGAGACAACGTCTCGCTCCAGGCGCGCGAGCACCCGCGCCGTGCCTTCGAGGAGTTCGCGGCGCGCCCGCGGGTCGCCGCTCCCGCTGGTGCGGCCCCGGCTTCGTCGGCCCCTGCGGCTGCGGCTCCCGCCGCGTCGGCCCAGCCGAACGCTCAGCTGCCCGGCTCGCACAGCTCGACCCCGTCGGCCACCGCCGAGGTCAACGGTGTGGCCGCCACCGACACCGCGCCCGAGGCCCCGAAGGGCGACGCCCCGGCGCCGGCCAAGAAGACCGCCAAGCCGCGCACCAAGGCGGCAGCGACCGCCGGCGAGTAGCCGACCTCTCGACGCGCGCCGCGCATCCCGGCCCAGGCCGACGGATGCACGGCGCGCGTCGTCGTCTCCGCCGCGGTCTCAGCCCCTCCCGCTACGATGAACACCCCGCCCCCATAGCCCAATCGGCAGAGGCAGACGACTTAAAATCGTTTCAGTCTGGGTTCGAGTCCCAGTGGGGGTACGCGTTGCGTGCGGCGCGCGGCCGCTCCGCCCGCTGCGGCGGGCGCTCCCGGTCAGGGGCGGGGGTCGCGGGAGGCGGCGGCGATCTCCTTGGCGACGGCGACGACGCCGGGCTCGGCCGACCAGAGGCCGTCTTTGCCCTTCTTGTAGAGCACGTCTTCGATGCCCTTGCGCACGGCGTACCTGATCACGGCCGCCAGCACGAGGAGGCCGAACACGAGCCCCAACCCGTACACGACGATCGCGATGATGACTGCTGCGGTGGTGTCCATGAAAACCCCTTCGTGGTGCTTCGTCGAGAGCCGATCGCCGGGCGAGAAGAGCCTGGGCGGCTACTCCTCGTCGCCGGCCTCTTCCTCCTGGTTGAAGTGCGAGCCGTCGGGGTCGTGGCCCACCGCGATGCCGTCGTCGGAGTTCGGGATGGTGCCGTCCTTGCCGAGGGGGGCGTCGTCGGTGCCGGGCTGCTTCTCGTCGCTCATGGGTCGCTCCTTCGGGTCGGGGACGGGATCGCCCCCCGTGCCGGCGAACCTACCCGGCCGGCCCGGTGACCGCTCGCGATCGGTGCGATTCTCCCAGCCCGCCGAGCGCCTGGGAGACGGTTCGATAACGATCGTGTCACCGCCGGAATCGGGGCAGGGGGAGGGGCTTGTCAACTCCTCTCCGCGGGTGCACGGTGGGCGTATGGCGAGACATTCTTCGGTGCCGGTGGGGGTGGCCACGGCTCTCCTGGTCGTGCTCTTGGCGGGCTGTGCGCCCGTGGGGGTGTCGTCGGTGCAGACCGCGGCGACCGCGGCGCCCCCGCCCCCTCAGCCGTGCACGAGCGTGAGCCGCGCCGCGATGGATCTCGTGCAGCAGGGCCTCTCCGACGCCCGGCCTGATGCGTCGATGAACGCCATCGCCGCCATGTCCGACGGCGAGGGCGGCTGGTTCGTCACCGCGACCTTCACCGCGACCGGGGTCGACGGCCCGCTGGAAGCCGTGTGGTGGACGGCCGAAGACCCCACGGTCGAGCAGCCCGTCACCCTCACCTCCGTCGGGGAGACGGCCGGCGAGTACTCGGTCTTCACCGCGAGCACGGTCGACACCGACTCGCCCGGCGTCGAGAACGCCCTGGCCTGCATCGAGTAGTGCTCAGCCGGCGGGCGGCCTCGCCGGCATCATCACCACCGGCACGTCGAGCTGGAACGGCACCCCGTCGACGAGGCAGAAGGCGACGGGGTGGTCGCCCGGCCCGGGCATGCGCACCCCGGTGTTCGCCGTGATGGTGACGGCTCCGTCGCTGAAGTCGACCCGGGCATCCGGATGCTCGGTGCTGGTTCCGCCCGTCGTGGAGCAGACCGTGCATCCGCCGAGGTCGAAGCGTGCCACGACGGCCACCACCTCGCCGGTGCTCGCGGTCAGGTTGTCGACCCCGAGCACGACCGGGCCGAGGTACTCCTCGGGAGCGATGTCGGAGACGGCGAAGGTGATGTGGTCGCCGCCCTCGTCGTGCTCCATCACGGCCGCCAGGATGGGCCAGGCGTCGCCCTCGGCCACGCCTGACGGCCGCGACCCGGTCATCGACGGGACTCGGGTAGGCCGCTCGGCGCGCGACGGTCGTCGCGAGTGTCCGGCGCCGACGACCGTGACGGCACGAGGGCCGCGACCAGGGCGAGAGCCCCCGCCACCAGGTGGAAGCCGATGTCGAACCCGGTGAACCCGGTGGGCAGCACGCCGAAGAGCTCGGCGTCGACCATGGCGATGATCGCCATGAGCAGGTAGACGACGCCCACGAGGCCGAGCACCGTCGACAGCGCGGCACGCCGCACCCGCGCGAAGCCCACCCAGAGCAGCGCGACGGCGATGACGACGCGGGAGAGGTCGAGCGCCAGGTCGACGTCGGCGATACCGCCGAGGTGCTCACCCTCGACGAAGAGTCCGGCGATCGCCAGGACGGCGACGACGATGCCCAGGATGCGGGCGGTCCAGCGTGCGAACATGGTGTCCTCCTCAGGACGGAAGCGTGCGGTGTGCTCCGGACCCTACGGAGTGGCCCGGTGGGCGAGCGCGGGGATTGACAGCTCCCCGAACCTCGTGCTGGTGGAGGGCGACCGTTCTGCGTCGCGTGCCGTCCGGTTCCCGACTCGGTCGCATCCGACCGTGGGCGGATCCCGCCGAAGTGAGTAGGGTCGGAGGACAGCCGCGCGCGACGGTGCGCTGTGGTGGGGAGATTCCAGATGAGCGGTGCGAAGCACACGACGGTCGGCGTGTTCGACGCCGACCCGCACTCGCTCGCGGTCAAGCGCGCGGCGCTCGAGGCGGTGCCCGGGCTCGAGCTGCGGCTCGCCGCCGAGTCGCTCGGCCAGATGCTCACCAGCCCCGCGTTCCCCACCGACGTGATGATCGTGGAGCAGCGACCGGGGGAGCGGGTCTCGATCAACTACAAGATCAGGGTGTGCCGCCTCGCCGACGCGCGCGTGATCGTGGTGCACAGCGCGGGCGACCCGTCCGAGCTCGCCCGCGACGTCACCTCGCTCATGACCCCCGTGGCGAGCTTCGAGGAGGCGATCGAGCTCATCGCGGGCTGAGCCCGCCGCGGCTCGGTCGATCTCGGGTCGGTCGCCCTCGGGTCGCTCGGTCGATCTCCGGTCAGTCGATCTTCGAGTGCTCGCCGAGGCGGTGCCAGGTGCGGTTGTGGTACACCAGCGGCTCGGCCGTGGAGGCGTCGGCCGACGGGTCTCCCGCGGGCGGTGCGTGGATCTCGAGCGCCTGCACGGCGACGACCGTCGAGCCGCCGGCCTCCATCTTGTTGACGACGCGCCCGCGGATCCAGGCGTGCGCGGCGGGGAAGTACGCCTCACCGGTGGGCAGCCGCTTCCAGATCGACGTGTCGGCGAAGCGGTCGATGCCGCTCGTCGCGCCGAGCTTCGCGATGTCGAGCTGGCCGGCCCCGAGCAGGTGCACCACGACGGTGTCGGCGCGCTTGATGGTGGGGGTGCTCGACGACAGCTCCGACACGGAGAACACGAGCAGCGGCGGCTCGGCGCTCACCGAGAACACCGAGGTGGCCGTGAGCGCGACGGGCCCGTCGCCCGCGTCGGCGGTGATGACCGCGACACCGGCGGGGTGGTTGCGGAACGCCGCCTTGAACTGGTCGGGCGTGACCGTCGGCGCCCCCGCGGTGTGCGGGAGCACCTCGCCGATAGGTGCCGACTCGGCCTCGAACCGTCGGTCTGACTCGGAATTCGCGCTCATACTCCGAGTGTAGGTCGTGGTCTCCGACGGTCTGTCGGTCAGACGTAACGGGGCGTCATCGCCCGTTCCCGTCGTGCGTGTGCACGCCCGCCCCGGGCTCGGGCTCCGTTTCGGTCTCCGCCTCGGGCGCGACGAAGCGCGCCCACGCCCAGGCCGAGACGCTCACCACAGCGAAGCCGACCACCGCCGCGACGGGCCCGGCCAGGCCGCCCGCCTGCGCGCTCGCCACGAGCGCGGGTGCGAAGGCGAGGGCCAACCCGCCGAAGGCGGCCAGGGTGAGCGCGACCCAGACGAGCGGCGACCAGTCGAGGATGCGCCGCCCGGCCGAACCGCCGAAGGGGAGCAGTGAGACGGATGCTGCACCGAAGGCTCCGAGCACCACGATGGTCGCGAACTCCGACGCCGCGGCGGCGGCGACACCGAGCGCGCCGGCTGCAGGGTCGCCCGCCGCGGCGTCGCCGCCAGCTCCGCCCAGGGCGGAGCTCAGCACCCACGCCACCGCCCCCACGACCAGCAACGTGCCCACCTGGAGCGCCGCGAGCTTCCCCTTCACCGCGCGACCTGCCGGCGCTGCGACGACGAGTGCGGCGACGAGACCGAACACGAGGGCGGGTTCGAGGTCGGCGAGCCGGGAGACCAGGGCGAACCCCGCGGTGACGAGGAGCAACCTCGGCTCGAGGCGCGCTCGTGACTCGATACCGAGGAAGCGCCGTGCCGCGACGGCGGGGAGGATCGTCGCGGCCGCGTTGAGCAGGGCCACGGCCGCGATGGCCGCGAGGAGCAGACGGAGATAGGCGGGTTCGCCGAAGACGGGTGCCGAGAGGGTGATCAGAGCGGCCGAGGCGGCGAAGGCGAGGGCGGCGCGTGCCGGCCGGCCGAGCGCGAGTTGGGGCCCGCGCTCGTACTCCTGCAGGCGCGTGCGGTTGCGGCCGGTGAGCCGGGCGAGCATCCGTCGTCGGGGGAGGCCGTCGGTGCCGGGCGCGATGCCCGGCGCGGTGAGGGCGCCGACGGTGCCGGCCAGCAGGCGCGTGGGGAGCGCTACGAGCAGCAGCACGAGGGCCGCCACGACGAGCGCCACCCACCACGCGCCGGAGGCGAGCACGGGCTGGAGGGCGGTGGTGAACCGGGTGCCGTCGGCCCAGCTCGTCGACCCGTTCGGGGAGGCGCCGCTCGGAGCCTGACCGCCGGGACCGCCGTCGTCACCGCCCGCGCCCCCGCCGTCGTCTCCGCTCCCGGGCGTGCCGGGCGACGAGCCGTCGGGCGGGCTCTGCGCCGCGCCGTCGTCGCCGGAGGACGGCGCGGGGGCGGCAGGGGAGGCGCCCTTGGTCGGGCGTGGCGACGCGGTCGCCCCCGGCGTGGGCCGCGGGGTCGACGTCGCGGCCCGGTCGCCGAAGACCACGGCGAGGACGCGTGACTGCACGCTCACGTTGCCCGCCGCATCCTGCTGCAGCACCGCAACGGGGTAGCGCCCGGGCGCGGCGGGCGCTCCGGTGCACGACCAGCGGGAGTCGACTACGGCTGACTCGCAGAGCACCCCGGCCCCGGCGAACACCGACACGGTGGCGCCGGTCTCGCCCGTTCCCGAGAACACGCCGCCGGTGACCGGGAGACGATCGTCGGCGACAGGCGCGAGCACCACCGGAGCGGCGGGCACGGTGACGTCGACCTCGATGTCGACGGCGGAACTGCGGGGCGAGGAGGCGCCGTCGCTCCACGAGGTGCTCTGGGTGGCGGTCACCGAGTAGGGGCCGTCGGTGATGGCCGGGTCGAGCGGGCAGCTCCAGGCACCGGAGGCATCGGCGGTGGCGTCGCAGGCGAACTCTCCCGTGGTGGCGGTGACGAGCGCTCCCGGATGCGCGGTGCCGAGCACCACCGCGTTGGTGAGCGGCCCGCGCGGACCGCCGGCGACCACGGGTGCCGTGAGCACGCGCACCTGCACGCGCGACTCGGCGGTCGACGTGCCGGCGAGCTCGACGGCCCGCAGCGTCGTCGAGCTGCTGCTCTCGAGCCCGTCGATGTCGCACGACCAGGAGCCCGAGGCGGGAACGTCGACGATGCAGAACGGTTCGGATGCTCCGGCGAGGACCACCTGCACGGTCGCGCCCGGAGTCGCCTCGCCCGAGGCCCGCACCGATCCGTCGAGCAGCTCGCCGGCGGCGGGCGAGTCGATGACGGGAGGAACGGCGTCGGCCGGCGGCGGGGTGGGGGTGCCCGGATCGGTGGGCGGCGTGCTGGGCGGGGGCGACTCGACGGGCCGCGGTGCTTCGGTGGGCGCGGGTGCGGGTGTCGGCGACTCGGTCGGTGCCGGCGACTCCGTTGCTGCGGCGGGGGCGGGCGTGGTCGTGGGCTCGACGGAGGCGGCGGGTGCAACGGTCGCCGCGGCGGAGGTGGCGCCGAGCCCCCCTCCGACGAGCAGCAGCGCGCCCAGCGCGATGCCCGTGGCGGTCGCCGCGAGCGTGCGGGTGCGGGCTCCCGCCCGGCCCCGGGAACGACCCGTCGCACCGTCGCTCGGCAGCGACGGCGTTCGACCCCACTCGTTCCGCGACTCAGACACCTCCCCCTACCCCAACACGAAACCGCCCCGGAATCCAAGCGTCCTGCCCCGACCTCGCACGTTTCTCGCAGAACCCGTGTACAAGACGGGCACCAATGCGCCATACTGACGCAACTGGGTCAGACGTCCCACTTTTCGTTCGACACCCGCACCACCTCACCGAGACCGAGGAGGCAGCATGGCACGACTCCCCGTCGCCGAACGTCGAGCGCGACTGCTCGAGGCCGCGTTCACCGTGATCGCCCGCTCGGGCGTCTCGGGGGCGACCACGCGGGCGGTGGTGGAGGAGGCGGGCATGAAGCTCGCCAGCTTCCACTACGCCTTCACCTCGCGGGAGGAGCTGCTCGCCGAGCTCGTCGACGCCGTGCTCGACACCCAGCAGGAGGTGCTCGACGTCGACGCCGCGCCGGGCAGCCCGCTCGGCACGGTGCTGCACGACGGCCTCATCCGCTACTTCGACGGGGTGCGCCGCGATCCGGCCCGAGAACGCGCCATGTTCGAGCTCACCCAGTATGCGCTGCGCACCCCGGGCCTCGCCCCCGTGGCCGAGCGGCAGTATGAGCGCTACCGCGAGCTCGCCCGCCGCTCGCTCGAGGAGGCGGCCACCCGCTCCGGAGCACGCTGGAGGGCACCCCTCGACGACGTGGCCGGGTGGCTCGTCGCCCTCACCGACGGCGTCACCCTCGCCTGGCTCGCCGACGGTGACGACACCCGCGCCCTCACCACCCTCTCCTTCGCCGCCCGCGCCCTCGCCGCCGAGGCGGCACCCGCGCCCGTGCGGGACAGCGCGGCCGCCGCTCCCGCGATCGGAGTGGCCCGATGAGCGCCACGGAGCCGACCGGGTCCGGAGCGCGGAAGCCCGCGCAGGGGTCTCCCGCTGCAGCGGCTGCCGAAGCTGCCGCGGCCCCGGCAGCAGCCCCGCCCGCCCTCGCCGAGCCAGTGCGCCGCGTCGGCGGCGCCTGGATCGCGCTGTTCGGCACCGCCTGGCTCGGCATCTGGATGGCCCAGCTCACCCCGGTGCAGCTTCTCCTCCCGGTGCAGATCGAAGAGCGCCTCAGCCTCTCCACGGCGAACGGCCACTGGACCGACTCGGTCATCGCCTTCGGCGTCATCTCCGCCATCGCCGGCGTCTTCGCTCTCCTGGCCTTCCCGCTCACCGGCGCTCTCTCCGACCGCACCACCTCGCGCTTCGGCCGCCGCCGCCCGTGGATCACCGGGGGAGCCGCCCTCTTCGCCGTCGCCCTGTTCGTACTGGGTCTCCAGCACGACCTCGTCGGGGTGGGCCTGTGGTGGACCCTCGCCATCATTGGTTTCTGCGTGCTCTCCTCGGCCCTCACCGCCGCCATCTCCGATCAGGTGCCGGTGAACCAGCGCGGCTTCGTGTCGAGCTTCATCTCGGCGCCGCAGGCCGTCGGTCTCATCCTCGGCGTGCTCCTGGCCACCACCCTGTTCACCGGACAGTTCTTCGGCTACACCGCGATGGCCGTGCTGCTCGTCGTGCTCGTCGCACCCTTCTGCCTCACCATGCCCGACGCCCGGCTCGACCCCGCCGACCGGCCGCCGTTCACCCTTCGCGCGCTCGTCGAGGGCATGTGGGTGAGCCCGCGCGCGCATCCGGATTTCGGCTTCACCCTGCTCAGCCGCATCCTGGTGAACATCGGCAACGCGCTCGGCACGACCCTGCTGCTCTACTTCCTCATGTTCGGCCTGAACGACCCGAACGCCGAAGACGACCTGCTGCTGCTGATCGTCATCTACACGGTGTTCGTCGTCGTCGCCTCGATCGGCGCCGGCGCCCTCTCCGACCGGCTCGCCCGGCGCCGCGCCTTCGTGCTCGTGGCCGCGGTGCTGCAGGCGCTCGCCGCGCTGCTGCTCGCGTTCGTGCCCGAGCTCACCGTCACCATGGTGGCGGCCGCGCTGCTCGGCCTCGGCTACGGCTGCTTCCTCTCGGTCGACCAGGCGCTCGCCACGCAGGTGCTGCCCGACCCGGCGTCGCGTGGCAAAGATCTCGGCATCATGAACATCGCCACCGCCGTGCCGCAGGCCGTCGCTCCGCTGCTCGGGGCGGCCGTCGTGAGCTGGCTGGGCGGGTTCCCGGCGCTGTTCCTGGTGTCGGCGCTGTTCGGTTTCGCGGGCGCCGTCGCGGTGTCACGGGTGAGGAGTGTGCGGTGACCATCACGATCGACCTCGAGGCGGCGGAGGCGGCGCCCGAGCTCTGGCGCGACGAGCAGCGCTACTGGCGCGCGCTCACCGAGGCGACGGCGCGACTCGACCCGCCGCTCGCCGTCATCGGTGCTGAGGCCATGGCGCACAACGCGCTCTCAATGCTGCGGCGGGCGGGCGGGCGCCCAATCCGGGTGGCCAGCAAGTCGATCAGGGTGCGGGCGGTGCAGGATGCTCTGCTCGCGCTCCCGGGGTACGCGGGGGTTCTCGCCTACACCCTCCCCGAAGCGCTCTGGCTCGCCGAGACCGTCGACGACGTGGTGGTCGGCTACCCGAGCGTCGACCGTGACGCGATCGCCCGCCTCGCCGCCGACGACCGGCTGCTCGCGCGGGTGACGCTCATGATCGACTCTGTCGAGCAGCTCGATCTGATCGACCTCGCCGCCCCGGCGTCACACCGCGCTGCGCCCGTCCGGGTCGCCCTCGAGCTCGACGCCGCGTTCACGGCGCCCGCACTCGGCCGGCTGGGTGTGTGGCGGTCGCCCGTCTCGACCGCCGAGCAGGCCGAGGCGCTCGCGCGCGCCGTGGTCGCCCGCCCGGGCTACGCGCTGGTGGGCATGATGGCGTACGAGTCGCAGATCGCCGGCGTGGGCGACCGCCCGGGCCGCGGCACGCTCAAGGGCGCCGTGATGGGGCGCGTCATCGAGCGGATGCAGCGCGCTTCCGCCGCTGAACTCGCCGAGCGGCGCGGGGCCGCGGTCGCGGCCGTGCGCCGCATCGCGCCGCTCGAGTTCGTCAACGGCGGCGGCACGGGGTCGCTCGAGTCGACCTCGCGCGACCCCTCCGTCACCGAGATCGCGGCCGGAAGCGGCCTCTTCGGCGGCCACCTCTTCGACACCTACTCGCGCTTCCGGCCCGCGCCGGCGGCGGCCTTCGCTCTGCCGGTGGTGCGCAAGCCCACCCCTCAGATGGCGACGCTCCTCGGGGGCGGGTGGATCGCATCCGGCCCACCCGGCCCCGACCGGCTGCCCGAGGTGGTCTGGCCGCGGCACACCCGCATGCAGGCGCGCGAGATGGCGGGGGAGGTGCAGACCCCGCTGTCGGGGCGGGGCGCGGCAGCCCTCGCCGTCGGCGATCGGGTGTGGCTGCGGCACACCAAGTCGGGCGAGCTCTCCGAGCACGTGAACGGGTTCCACGTGGTGCGCGGCGGCGAGGTCGTCGACGTGGTGCCCACCTACCGAGGAGAAGGGAAGGCGTTCCTGTGACCGCCCTCAACGGAACCTGGCGCAACTGGGCGCGCACCCAGCGGGTGAAGCCCGAGCGCGTCGAACGGCCCGCCACGATCGGCGCCGTGCAGCGCGCGGTGAAGGGGGCGGCTCGCTCCGGCACTCGCATCAAGGCGGTGGGCGCGGGCCACAGCTTCACCGGGATCGCCGTCGCCACCGGCGTGCTGCTCGACCTCGACGAACTGAGCGGCATCGTGACCGTCGACCGCGAGCGGGCGCGGGTGACGCTGCTCGCCGGCACCCGCCTGTTCCAGCTGCCCGCGCTGCTGAAGCCCCACGGCCTCGCGCTCACCAACATGGGCGACATCGACCGGCAGTCGATCGCCGGAGCCATCTCGACCGGAACCCACGGCACCGGCGCGCGGTTCGGCGGCATCTCCACGCAGGTCGTGGGGGCCACCCTGGTCACCGCCGACGGCGAGCTGCTCACGGTCGACGAGGAGCACGAACCCGAACTGCTGCCCGCCGTGGCGCTCGGGCTCGGTGCGCTCGGAATCCTGGTCGAGGTCACCCTGCAGTGCGTTCCCGCGTTCGTGCTCGAGGCGGTGGAGAAGCCGCTGCCGCTCGACGGTGTGCTGGCCGAGCTCGACACCCACGTCGACGGCTGCGACCACTTCGAGTTCTACTGGTTCCCGGGCACGCGCACCGCGGTCACCAAGACCAACACCCGGCGCGACTCCGCCTCGCCCACCCGGCCGCTGCATCCGCTGCGCAGCTTCGTCGACGACACCTTCATGGCCAACGGGGTGTACCGGGTGACCTGTGCCGCGGGTTCGGTGGCGCCCGCCATCGTGCCCGCCGTGAACGCGCTCGCCGAGCGGCTGTGGGGCGACCGCGCCTTCTCCGACGCGTCGCACCGGGTGTTCGCCACCAAGCGCACCGTGCGGTTCCGCGAGATGGAGTACGCGCTGCCGGCCGCCCGGGTGCCGCAGGCGCTCGCCGAGGTCGACCGGCTCATCGAGTCGCGCGGCTGGCGCATCTCGTTCCCCGTCGAGGTGCGCTTCGCCGCCGCCGACGACCTCTGGCTCTCCACCGCCTCGGGCAGACCCAGCGGCTACATCGCGGTGCACCGCTACTTCAGGGAGAATCACGAGGAGTACTTCGAAGCAGTCGAGGAGATCATGACGACGCACGCAGGCCGGCCGCACTGGGGCAAGCTCCACACCCGAGACGCGGCGGCGCTCGCCGCCCTCTACCCGCGCCACGGCGACTTCGTCGCGCTGCGCGACAGGCTCGACCCCGAACGGCTGTTCGCCAACGACTACCTCGACCGCGTGCTGGGCGCCTGATGGCGGGCACGGATGCGCGCCCCGGCGCGATGAGCCCCGAAGAACGGCGCGAACGGGCTCGCGACCTCGGGGCGAGGCTGCCCGAGGGGTTCACCCTGGGTGTCGCCACCAGCGCGTTCCAGATCGAGGGGGCCACCCGCGAGGGCGGGCGCGGCGAGTCGGCGTGGGACGCCTTCACCGCCCAGCCCGGCCGGATCCTGGGCGGTGCCACGGCCGATCGGGCCACCGACCACTACCATCGGGTGCCCGAAGACGTCGCGCTCATGCGCGACCTCGGCGTCGACTCCTACCGCTTCTCCTTTGCCTGGCCGCGGCTGCAGCCCGAGGGCAAGGGCGCGCTGCGCCGGGAGGGCGTCGACTTCTACGAGCGGCTGCTCGACGAGCTCGAGACCGCGGGCATCCGCTCGCTCGCCACCCTCTACCACTGGGACACGCCCGCGGCGCTCGCCGGCGGCTGGTTCGCGCGCGACACCGCGCTGCGCTTCGGCGACTTCGCGCACGCGATGGGGGAGCGCTTCGGCGACCGGGTGACCCAGTGGGCGACGATCAACGAGCCGGCGACGGTCACTCTCGAGGGCTACGCGCTGGGATTGCACGCCCCGGGAGCCGCGCGGCTGTTCAACGCGCTGCCGGCGGCGCACCACCAGCTCCTCGCCCACGGCCTCGGGGTGCAGGCGCTCCGGGCCGCGGGGGTGCGCGGCGGGGTCGGCATCGTGAACGTGCACTCGCCCGTCGTGCCCGCCACCGACTCCGGACCCTCGGCCGAGGCCGACGGGGTCTTCGCGGCGCTCTTCGACGTGCTGCACAACCGGGTCTTCGCCGACCCGGTGCTGCTCGGGCACTACCCGCAGCCGCCCGAGGGCTTCGAGGCGCTGTTCACGGCGCTCGCCGAGGTCGACCCGGCCGACCTCGCGCTCATCGCCCAGCCGCTCGACTTCTACGGCCTCAACTACTACATGCCGACGCGAATCGCCGCCGGGTCAGGCTCGGCGGCGACCCCCGACGGTGCCTCGTCGGCCATGGCGTCGCTGCCGTTCCACCTCGCCGACTGGCCCGAGTACCCGCGGACCGGCTTCGGCTGGCCGATCGCGCCCGAGTTCTTCGCCACGGCGCTCGCGGAGCTGGGGGAGCGCTACGGCTCGCTGCTGCCGCCCGTGATCGTCACCGAGAACGGGGCGAGCTTTCCGGATGCGGTGGAACTGCATCCGGAGACCGGTGAGGCGCAGGTGCACGACGGGTCGCGCATCGACTACCTGGCGCGGCACCTCGAGGCGCTCGTGGGGGCGGCGGGTTCGGGCTCCTCGGCCTCCTCGCTCGAGGTCGTCGGCTACTACGTGTGGTCGCTGCTCGACAACTTCGAGTGGGCGGCCGGATACAGCCAGCGGTTCGGTCTCGTGCACGTCGACTTCGGCGACTTCACCCGCACCCCGAAAGACTCCTACCGCTGGGTGCGGCTGCTCGCCGAGTCGCGCTGACAGGTGTCGAGAGCCGCTTGCTGTGAGGCTGCCCGCGGCTCGTGACCGCGTGAGCGTCACTCGATATAGTTGAGCCATGGAATGGCTGATCCCGGTAATCATCGTCGTCGTGATCGTTGCGATCATCGGCATCTACCTCTGGGCGACCTACAACTCGCTGGTCACGCTGAACGTGCGTGTCGACGAGGCCTGGAGCGACATCACCGTTCAGCTGAAGCGTCGTGCCGACCTGCTGCCCAACCTCATCGAATCGGTGAAGGGCTACGCGGCGCACGAGAAGGCCGTGTTCGAGAACGTCACCAAGGCGCGTGCCGAGACGCTCTCCGCGCAGGGGCCGGCCGAAGCATCCGTCGCCGAGAACCACATGCAGAACGCGCTGAAGTCGATCTTCGCGGTCGCCGAAGCCTACCCGCAGCTCCAGGCCAGCCAGAACTTCCTGCAGCTGCAGGCCGAGATCGTCGACACCGAAGACAAGGTGCAGGCGTCACGCCGGTTCTACAACGGCGGTGTGCGCGAGCTCAACACCAAGATCAAGGTCTTCCCGAACAACGTCTTCGCGCGCCAGCTCGGCTTCTCCGAGCGCGAGTTCTTCGAGGTGTCCGACGTCGCGGCCATCGCCGAGCCGCCGCGCGTGCAGTTCTGACGCGTCGCCCGCCTGACTAGGGTTCCATGTATTCCGCTATAGCGAAGAACAAGCGCAACACGGTCTTCATCATCATCCTGTTCCTCGTCATCATCGGCGGGCTCGGGTACCTGGCCAGCTACATCTACGGCAACCTGTCGATCGTCATCATCACGGTCGTGGTGTCGATCGGCTACGCGCTCATCCAGTACTTCGCGGCCTCAGGTCAGGCGCTCGCGATGAGCGGCGCCCGGCAGATCGAGAAGCGCGACAACCCGAGGCTGTACCGGGTGGTCGAGAACCTCTCCATCACCACCGGCACGCCGATGCCGAAGGTCTACATCATCGACGACCCCGCGCCGAACGCCTTCGCCACGGGGCGCGACCCCGAGCACGCTGTGGTCGCCGCCACGACGGGACTGCTCGCCATCATGGACGACGCGGAGCTCGAGGGCGTCATGGCCCACGAGATCGGGCACGTGCGCAACTACGACATCCGGGTGTCGATGATCGTGTTCGGGCTCGTCGTCGCCGTCGGCTTCATCGCCGACATGTTCCTGCGCATGGCGTTCTTCGGCCGCAACAACAACAACTCCAACCCGATCGTCATGGTCTTCGGACTCGTCGCCATCCTGGTGGCGCCGCTCGTCGCCACCGTCGTGCAGCTCGCCGTCTCCCGCCAGCGCGAGTACCTCGCCGACGCCACCGGCGCCCTCACCACCCGCCACCCCGAAGCCCTCGCCAGCGCCCTCGAGAAGCTCGCCGCGTACGGCCGCCCCATGCAGCGCCAGTCGACCTCCATGTCGCACATGTGGATCGCCGACCCCAACAAGCCCGGCATCATCGACCGCCTCTTCAGCACCCACCCACCCATCCCCGACCGCGTAGAACGCCTCCACAAAATGGGCGGCTCGTTCTAGCTGCCGGCGGGGCCGTGCTGTGCGCGGCTCCGCCGGGGCGCGCCGCCGCTTCTGCGGCGCGCCGCGGCATGTGAGCACGCGGTCGCTGACGCGGCCACGCACTCACCCTGGGTCGTCTGGGAGCGGCCCGCAGCCTTCATCCCCGTTCCGGCCCCCGCGCGGCCATCTCGGGTGGGCCACAGCGCACGTTAGTCGCAGAAAGTGCTCCCAGATCGAGGAATGGCGACCATTTGCGCGACTAACTCCCCGGCGCTCGGGAGCGAGCGCGAGGGACGGGGTTCAACGCAACAGGCCCTTGTCGACGACCCAAGGTGAGTGCGTGGCCGCGTCAGCGACCGCGCACTCACATGTCGCGTCGCGCCGGGCGAGGACCGGCGCGACCGGCCGGAGCCGCGCGCAGCACGGCCCCGGCCGCAGCCAGCGCCTCGCAGCCAGCTCAGCTCAGCTCGGCGCGGAGCGCCGGGGCGAGGGTGCCGCGGTCGGCGACGAGGATGTCGCCGGGAAGGCCCTGCCACGCGGCGGCGGAGCGGAGGAGGTCGGCGATGCGGGGGATGTCGTCGGGCACGAGGCCCGGTTCGGCCCAGGCGGACTGCACGCGGAGCACGCCGGCCTGGCGGTCGCTCTTGAGGTCGAGGCGGGCGGGGATGCGGTCGTCGATCAGCACGGGCAGCACGTAGTAGCCGAAGACGCGCTTGGGCGCGGGCGTGTAGATCTCGATGCGGTAGTGGAAGTCGAACAGTCGGAGGGCTCGCGCCCGCTCCCACACGACGGGGTCGAACGGCGACAGCAGCGCCGCCGCCTCCAGCCGCCGGGGGAGGCGGGCGTCGCGGTGCAGCCAGGCGGGCTTCCCCCAGCCCGGCACCGTGACGGGCAGCAGCTCACCCGACTCGACGAGCCGGTCGATGGCGGGCTGCGCGTCGACCCGCTTCAGCCGGAAGTAGTCGGCGAGGTCGGTGAGCGTGCCGATGCCGTGCGCCCGGGCCGAGATCGACATCAGCTCGGCGATCGCGTCGTCGCGCGACACCGAGGCGTTCAGCACCTCGGCCGGCAGCACCTGCTCGGGCAGCGCGTAGACGCGTTCGAAGCGCGTGCGCCCCGCCGACACCACGTCACCCTGCCGGAACATCGTCTCGAGCCCGCGCTTCACGTCTGACCAGCCCCACCACGGGCCCTGCCGCACGTTCGACTCGTGCTCGATCTCGCTCGCCCGCAGCGGGCCCTTCTCGGCGAGCTCGGCCCGCAGCCACTCGATCGTCTTCTCGTTCGAGGCGCCCCACGACTCCGGATGCGTGCGGTACCACTCCCGGTAGTGGGCCTTCCGCCAGTCCATCAGCGGAAGCGTCTCGACGGGGAGGAAGGATGCTTCGTGCGCCCAGTACTCCGTCACACCCTTGCCGTAGGTGAGCCGATCGAGCAGCGCCTTGTCGTACCCGCCTAGCCGGGCGAACACCGGCTGGTAGTGGCTGCGTTCGTACACGTTCACCGAGTCGATCTGCAGCAACCCCAGCCGCCTCAACAGCAGGTTGAACTGCCGGGTGCCGGGCCGTGCATCCGGAACCCTGCCGAAGCCCTGCGCCGCCAGTGCCACACGCCGCGCCAGCGCGGGAGAAATCGTCTCGACCATCGAGGCGAGCCTACCGAGCGCCACCGACACCGGCAGCGACATCGGCACCGGCAGCGAACGGATGCGCGGGCCGGCCACCGCAGACACCGGTCGTTCATCCGCGGTTCACAGCCCCGTCGGCGACGCGTCTCCCGCCGCCCCTACCGTGCAGGAGTCGGCCCGACGGCACAGAACAGCCCGCACACAGCGCGGGCGGCCACGGGCCGCACGATGGAGGAACTCCCTTGCACACCAAGCGCCTCGCGATCGCCGGTACCGCCGTCGCCGCAGCCCTTGCCCTCGCACTCGGCGGATGCTCGTCAGACGCCACCGCATCCTCGACCGGCGCCTCCGGCGTCGACGCCGCCACCGCCACGAACCTCGAGGCCTTCGGCGGCCTCGCCGGGCTCGAGGAGGCCGCCAAGGCCGAGGGCGCCCTCAACGTCATCGCGCTGCCGCGCGACTGGGCGAACTACGGCGCCGTGCTCGACGCCTTCGCCGAGAAGTACCCCGAGATCACCATCAACGAGGCCACCCCCGACGCGTCGAGCGCCGAGGAGATCCAGGCCGCGCAGAGCCTCGCCGGCCAGGACACCGCCCCCGACGTCTTCGACGTGGGCGCCGCCGTGGCGCTCGCCAACACCGACCAGTTCGCGCCCTACCAGGTGGCGACCTGGGACGACATCCCGGATGCGCTCAAGGAGCAGTCGGGCCTCTGGGTGGGCGACTACGGCGGCTACATGGCCATCGGCTACGACCCCGACGCCGTTCCCGAGCCCACGAGCCTGAAAGACCTGCTGGGCGACGCCTACAAGGGCAAGGTCGCCATCAACGGCGACCCGACCCAGGCCGGCGCCGCGTTCGCCGCGGTCGGCATGGCGGCCGTGCAGAACGGCGGGTCGGTCGACGACTTCCAGCCCGGCATCGACTTCTTCTCCGAGCTCAACAAGGCGGGCAACTTCCTGAAGATCGACCCGACCCCCGCCACCATCGCCTCGGGCGAGACCCCCGTCGTGCTCGACTGGGACTACCTCAACGTGGGCTACGGCACCGACCTCGAGGGTCAGCGCAACTGGGAGGTGACGGTGCTCCCCGGCACCGGCTACGCCGGCTACTACAACCAGGCCGTGAACGTCGACGCGCCGCACCCCGCCGCCGCGCGCCTCTGGCAGGAGTTCCTCTACAGCGACGAGGCGCAGAACCTCTGGCTCGCGGGCGGCGCCCGCCCGGTGCGCGCCGAGGCCATGGCCGAGGCCGGCACCATTGACGAGGAGCTCTACAACGCGCTTCCCGTGATCGACGGCGAGACCGTCGTGCCCGACGCCGACCAGGCCGCCGCCGCGGCCGAGCTGCTCGGCACGACGTGGGCGGCCGCCGTCCAGTGACCGACACCGTCGCCCTGAGCCCCGGGCAGGCCACCGCGCCTGCCCGGGGCTCCCGGGCGCGGGCCCGCACGCTCCTGAACGGCAGCATGCTGGGGCTCGTGCCCTTCACCGCCTACATCGTGCTGTTCCTCGCGCTGCCCACGGTGATCGCCCTGGTCACCGGGTTCGTCGACGGAGACGGCGCGTTCACCCTCGACAACATCGCCGCCCTCGGCGACCCGGTCATCCTCAGCACCTTCGGCAACTCGCTCTGGCTCTCCGCCCTCACCGCGGCGGTCGGTGCCGTGCTGGGCGCCCTATTCTGCTACGCGCTCATCGGCGCCAAGCCCACCGGCATCCTGCGCTCGGTGGTGGATGCGGCGAGCGGCGTGCTCGCCCAGTTCGGCGGCGTGATGCTCGCCTTCGCCTTCGTGGCGACCATCGGCATCCAGGGCATGATCACGATCTTCCTGCGCGACACGGTGGGCATCGACATCTTCGCGAATGGCGTCTGGCTCTACGAGGCGCCCGGGCTCATCCTGCCCTACATCTACTTCCAGGTTCCGCTCATGATCATCACCTTCCTGCCCGCCCTCGAGGGGCTGAAACCGCAGTGGGCCGAGGCCAACGCGATGCTCGGCGGCAGCGGCGCGGGCTACTGGCGCTACATCGGCGCCCCGGTGCTGCTGCCCTCCTTCGTGGGCTGCCTGCTGCTGCTGTTCGCCAACGCGTTCTCGTCGTTCGCGACGGCGGCGGCGCTCACCAGCCAGGGATCGCAGATCGTGCCGCTGCAGATCCGCGGCGCGCTCACCAGTGAGACCGTGCTCGGGCGCGAGAACCTCGCCGGGGCGCTCGCCCTCGGCATGATCGTCGTGATGGTGGTCGTGATGGCCCTCTACTCCCTGCTCATGCGACGTGCCGCGAGGTGGCAGCGGTGAGCGCCGGGTCGGTGCACCCGGGGCCGAGCCGCGTCACCCGCTGGCTGATCGTCGCCGTCATCGGCGGGCTCTTCCTGGTGCCGATCGTCGCGATGCTCGAGTTCACCATGCGGCGGGGCCTCGAGGGCGGTTACGACCTCAGCCGATGGGCCGCGGTGTTCAGCACGGGGCTGACGGGGGAGTACAAGCCGATCCTCACCGGGCTCACCAACTCGCTGCTGCTCGCCGTGGTCACGGTGGCGATCATGCTGGTGCTGCTGGTGCCCACGATGGTGCTGGTGCGCATCCGTTTCCCCCAGCTGCAGCGCATGCTCGAGTTCGTCTGCCTGCTGCCCATCACGATCCCGGCCATCGTGCTCGTGGTGGGGCTCGCGCCGGTCTACTCGGTGGTGGCGCGCCTGTTCGGCTCGGGGGTGTGGCCGCTCGCCTTCGCCTACGGCGTCATCGTGCTGCCCTACGCCTACCGCGCCATCCAGACCAACCTGCAGGCCGTCGACGTGGTCACGCTCAGCGAGGCGGCGCGCACGCTCGGTGCGGGCTGGCCCACCATCCTGCTGCGGGTCGTGGTGCCCAACATCCGGCGCGGACTTCTCGCCGCGTCGTTCATCTCGGTGGCCGTGGTGCTCGGCGAGTACACCATCGCCGCGCTGCTCAACCGGGTGAACCTGCAGACGGCGCTCGTCATCGTGAGCAAGGCCGATCCGTTCGTGTCGATCATCTTCGCGGTGCTGGCGCTCGTGTTCGCGTTCGTGCTGCTGCTCGCCATCGGCTTCATCGGTGCCCGCGGTCCCGGCCCCTCATCGAGGCGTGGCCCGTCGGCCAGGCGCCGTGACGCGTCGGCGAGTCGCCGCGGCCGCATCCCCACCTCCTCACAGAAAGCGAGAGCATGACGATCTCGATCGACCGCCCCGACACCTCGGCCCCCGCCTCCACCACCCCCGCCGCCACCGGCTCGCGGGTAGAGCTGCGCGGCATCGAGAAGGAGTTCCCGGGCGGACACCGCGGCCTCGACGGCATCGACCTCGTCATCGAACCCGGCGAGTTCGTGGCCCTGCTCGGCCCGAGCGGCTGCGGCAAGACCACCGCGCTCCGTGTGCTCGCGGGCCTGGAGACGGCGACGGCGGGCGAGGTGCTCGTCGACGGGCGCGATGTCTCGGGCGTGCCCGCTCGGCGCCGCGACATCGGCATGGTGTTCCAGTCGTACTCGCTGTTCCCTCACATGACGGCGCAGTCGAACGTGGAGTTCGGGCTCCGGATGCGCAAGGTCGCCCCGAAGGAACGTCGCGACCGCGCGGCTGCCGCGTTGGAGATGGTGGGCCTCGGCGGCATGGGCACCCGCTACGCCCACGAGCTCTCCGGCGGGCAGCAGCAGCGCGTCGCGCTCGCCCGCGCGCTCGTCACCGAGCCCCGGGTGCTGCTGCTCGACGAGCCGCTCTCGGCGCTCGACGCGCGGGTGCGGGTGCAGTTGCGCGACGAGATCCGGCGCATCCAGCGCGAGTTCGGCATCACGACGGTGTTCGTCACGCACGACCAGGAAGAGGCCCTCGCGGTCGCCGACCGGGTCGCCGTGATGCGGGCCGGGCGCATCGAGCAGATCGGGGCTCCCGAGGTGCTGTACGGGCGGGCGGCCACGCCGTTCGTCGCCGAGTTCGTGGGGCAGACCAACCGGCTCCCCGGTGTCGTCTCGGGCGGTGCGGTCGAGCTCGACGGCGTGCGGCTGCCGCTCATCGACGCGTCGACGCCCGACGGCGAGGTCGTCGCGTTCGTGCGGCCCGAAGACCTTGGGCTGGCGGTCGCGGAGGCCGGGGCGGTCGCGGGGGACGGGGCGGTCGCGGCCTCCGGGGCGGGCTCGCACTCGGGCGACGGGCTGCCGGTGGAGGTCGTGGCGACGAGCTTCCTCGGCTCTTACCGCCGCACCTCCGTGGCGCTGGAAGACGGGACGGTGGTCTCAGTGCAGCACGCCGCCGGCTTCGCCCCGGCGGTCGACGACCGGCTCGTGCTCACCTTCGCGGGAGCGCCGGTCGCCGTCGAACGTCGCGCCGGCTGACGTTCTCGGCGCACATGCGGGCGGGCGCATACGCACGCTCTTACAATTGGCTCATGTCCGAGACCGGTCGACCGCGCCGTGGCCTGCTGAAGCGCCTGTTCTCGGCGCGCGCCGAGAGCGCCGCCGAGCAGGGCGCTCCCACCCCGCCGCCGACGTCTCCGCGCCCCGCATCGGCCCCGCGTGCCGAGCCCGCCCCGCGCGTCGCGCGGCCCGCGCCGCCCGTCGAGCTCGCCTCGCGCACGGCGCTCGACTCGGTGCCGATGGGCATGCAGATCGCCGGGGCCTGGTCGTGGCGCATCCTGGTGCTCGTCGGAGCCCTCGCGGTGTTCGGCTTCCTCATCGTGCAACTGCGGTTCCTGGTCATCCCGCTCATGCTGGCCGTGGTGCTCTCGGCGCTCCTGGTGCCGTTCAAGAACTTCCTGGTGCGGCACCACTGGCCGAAGTGGCTCGCGGTCACGGTGGCCGAGCTGAGCACGCTCGTGGTGGTCGCCGGTCTAGTCTTCCTCGTCGCCACCCAGGTGTCGTCGGGCTTCGACGACCTGAAGAACCAGACGGTCGCCTCCTACAACGACCTCAAGGCCTTCCTGGCCCAGTCGCCGCTGCAGGTCTCCGAAGACGACTTCAACTCCTACGTGGCGCAGATCTGGCAGACCATCCAGCAAGACAGCCAAAGCCTCCTCTCCGGCGCCGCAGCGGTCGGCTCGAGCATCGGCCACGTGCTGGCCGGCGTGCTGCTGGTGCTGTTCTCGACCCTCTTCATCCTCATCGACGGTGAGCGCATCTGGTCGTGGCTCGTCAAGCTCTTCCCGCGCAAGGCCCGCGCGGCCACCGACGGGGCGGGCCGGGCCGGCTGGCGCACGCTGCAGAACTTCGTGAAGGTGCAGATCCTCGTCGCGTCGGTCGACGCGGTGGGCATCGCCGTGGGCGCCGCCATCCTGGGTGTGCCGCTCGCGATCCCCATCGGCGTGCTCGTGTTCCTCGGCTCGTTCATCCCCATCATCGGAGCCGTGGTCACCGGTGCCGTCGCGGTGTTCATCGCGCTGGTCTACAACGGCTGGGTCATCGCGCTCATCATGCTCGGCGTCGTGCTGCTCGTGCAGCAGCTCGAGGGCCACGTGCTGCAGCCCTTCGTCATGGGCACGGCCGTGAAGGTGCACCCTCTCGCCGTCGTGCTCGCCGTCGCCGGCGGCTCGATGGTGGCCGGCATCGCCGGGGCCTTCTTCGCGGTGCCGCTGGTCGCCACCCTCAACGTCATGATCGCCTACGTCGCCGGGGGAGCGTGGCGCGCATCCGATCGTCCCGCTCTGTCGACACCCCCGCAGAAAGAACCCTCCCCGCATGACTGACACCGACTTCTCGCGCCGCGTCACCACCGCCGTCTCCGCGGCTCCGCTGCTCGCCGACATCGAGTCGGCGCGCGAGCGCGTGGGGCGCGTGGCGCAGGTCACGCCCATGGAGAGCTCGCGTTTTCTCGCCGAGATCATCGGCTCGCCGGTGTACATGAAGTGCGAGAACCTGCAGCGCACGGGGTCGTACAAGATCCGCGGCGCCTACAACCGCATCTCGAGCCTCAGCGACGACGAGAAGGCGCGCGGAGTCGTGGCCGCGTCGGCGGGCAACCACGCGCAGGGTGTGGCGTTCGCGGCGCGCGAGCTCGGCATCAAGGCGACCATCTTCATGCCCATCGGCGTACCGCTGCCGAAGCTGCAGGCGACGCGCAACTACGGCGCCGACGTCATCCTGCGCGGCCACTCGGTCGAGGAGGCGCTGCGGGCGGCAGCGGAGTTCGCCGCGGCGACCGGCGCCGTGGTCATCCCTCCGTTCGACCACATCGACGTCGTGACGGGGCAGGCGACGCTCGGGCTCGAGATCCTCGACCAGGTTCCGGATGCCGACACCATCGTGGTCCCCATCGGAGGCGGCGGTCTCATCTCCGGTATCGCGAGTGCGGTGAAGCAGCGCGCGGCGCAGACCGGGCGCACCGTGCGGGTCATCGGGGTGCAGGCGGCGAACGCCGCCGCCTACCCGCCCTCGCTCGCGGCGGGGGAGCCTGTCGAGATCACGACGAGCCCCACCATCGCCGACGGCATCCACGTGTCGAAGCCGGGCCTGCTCAACTTCGACATCATCACCGAGCTCGTCGACGAGGTCGTCACGGTGTCGGAGGCCGACACCGCCCGGGCGCTGCTGCTGCTGCTCGAGCGCGCCAAACAGGTCGTCGAGCCCGCCGGTGCGGTGGGCGTCGCGGCGATGCTCTCGGGCAAGATCGTCGACGCCGGCACCGCTGTCGTGGTGCTCTCGGGCGGCAACATCGATCCGCTGCTCATGCAGCGCGTCATCAGCCACGGCCTCGCGGCGTCAGACCGCTACCTGAAGCTGCGCATCATGCTGCCCGACCGCCCCGGCCAGCTGGCGCGCACGGCCGAGCTCGTCGCCGAGGCGAACGCCAACGTCGTGGAGGTGCTGCACACCCGCCACGGCAAGGGCCTGCAGATCAGCCAGGTCGAGCTCGAGCTGCACATCGAGACCCGCGGCCCCGAACACCGCGACCAGGTCATCGCCAAACTCCGCGACGCCGGCTTCGAACTCCGCATCGAGCAGTAGCGGCGGTGCCCGCGCCTCGCGCCTAGCGCGCGAGGGTCGCAGCCGGGCCGCGCGCCCCGTTGCGTCGCCCCGCACCTAGCGCGCGGGGCCCCGGCGGGTCAGCCGGTGCCCGCGCACCGTGCCTCTCCGCGTGAGCAGAAAATACTCGGGTCATACCCGCTCTCGACGTTCTTATCGTCACTGCATGATCCGAATCAGAATGGCCGCTGTGACCGCGGCCGCCCTATCCGCCTTCGCCCTCGTCCTGGCGCCCGCAGCCGCCCACGCCGAGACGACCGACCCTCCTGCCTGCGTCGAGTCGCCCTACGGGGGGTGCCAGACGGGTCCCTTGGGCAACGGAACCGGCGGAGGTGGTTGGGGCCCGTGGGGCCCGGGCGGACCATTGGACTATTACGCGGGTTACCAAGTTACGGGTTCCGAATACTGGGCGTTCTCCAAGCGCGACGGATCTCAAGTGACGGATTCAGACGCGTTCTTCTTGAAGTACTACTACAACTTCGACTGGTGCTCGGCTTGGCCAGGGCCGGACGGGGAGATCCTCTGCCGCTGAGTGAGAGGCTGTGGATGCGCCAATTGACCCGCCCGGCGGGCCGGCGGGTCAGCCGGTGAAGGTGGCGACGTCGGTGATCTCGACGGTGATGTCGCGGCCGTTGGGGGCCTGGTAGGTGGTCTTCTCGCCGATCTTGAGGCCGAGGATGGCGGCGCCGAGCGGGCTCTGCTCGCTGTAGACATCGAGGTCGGTGTTGCCGGCGATCTCGCGGCTGCCGAGGAGGAACTTCTCCTCGCCGCCCGCCACCAGCGCGGTCACGACGACTCCGGGCTCGACCACGCCGTGGCTCTCAGGAGTCTCGCCCACCTCGGCGGTGCGCAGCAGCTGCGTGAGCTGACGGATGCGCGCCTCGATCTTGCCCTGCTCGTCCTTCGCGGCGTGGTAGCCGCCGTTCTCCTTGAGGTCGCCTTCTTCGCGCGCCTGCTCGATGCGCTTGGCGATCTCGATGCGGGCCGGGCCGCTCAGCTCTTCGAGCTCGTTCGCGAGGCGGTCGTAGGCCTCCTGGGTGAGCCAGGTGACGGTGCCATCGGACATCGGACTTCTCCCTCGAACACACGTGCGCCCAGGCCGAACCGGCCCGGACGATCAGGAAAGCCTATGTGAGCCAGCAGTCGTAAATCAAACCCGTCGTGGCCAGTTCGCTGGTGCGCACCAGCTCGCTGAACGACTGCGTCGCCCGCTCGGAGGCGGGAACGTCGATGACCTTCCAGCCCACCACCGCGAACTTCTCGCTGAGTGCCTGCACCACGCAGCTCGCCGTGTCGCCGACCGGGATGGTGACGTCGAACGACACCTCGACGCTGCGGTCGTCGATCACCCGGTGCGCGGTGTCCTGCGTCGCCACCGTGGCGTTGGTGCCGTCGAGCCCCGCCCACACCACCCAGGCCGCGATGACCACGGCCACCCCCGCTCCGGCGATGCCGGCGATGAGGCGGCCGCGCATCCGTCGACCGGGGGTGCGGCCGTAGCGGGAGGCGAGCAGATCGTGGTCTGTGCTCACTCGGAACCCTCTCGTGGTCGGTCGCCCGGTCGGATGCTCTGTCGGGATGCACGGTCGGATGGGGCGGAACGTCAGGCGCGGGCGATTAAGCTGGAGGCGCCTACATCAAGGCTAATCGCAACAACGAGGAGTTGAGACCGCTGACGCTGCGCCTCATGGCCGTTCACGCCCACCCCGACGACGAGTCGTCGAAGGGCGCGGCCACCTATGCCTACTATCTCGACCGCGGCGTCGAGGTGATGGTCGTGAGCTGCACCGGGGGCGAACGCGGCTCCGTGCTCAACGAGAAGCTCGAGCCGCGGGCCTGGGCCGAGCGCGACATGGCGGGCCTGCGACGGGTCGAGATGGCCGCCGCGCAGGCCGTGGTCGGGTTCCAGCACCGCTGGCTCGGCTACGCCGACTCGGGCTACCAGGAGCCCGGTTCCGACGACGTCATCCCCACGAACGCGTTCGGCGTCATCCCGGTCGAGATCTCGGCGGGGCCGCTGGTGAAGCTCATCCGCGAGTTCAAGCCGCAGGTGCTCGTGACCTACGACGAGAACGGCGGTTACCCGCACGCCGACCACATCCGCTGCCACGAGGTCTCCGCCCGCGCCTACGAGGCCGCCGCCGACCCCGACGCCTACCCCGAGCTGGGCGAGCCGTGGGCGGTGTCGAAGCTCTACTACGACCAGATCATGAACCCCAAGCGCTTCCAGGCCGTGTTCGAGCTGTTGAGCGTCGAGGCGCCCGAGCATCCGTTCCTCGCGCAGCTCACCGAGATGCGGGAGCGGCGCACCGAGGAGTGGCCGTACGTGGCGACCGTGCGCATCCCCTCGGGCGAGTTCTTCGAGACCCGCGACGCCGCCCTGCGCGCCCACGCCAGCCAGGTGGCGCCCGACCACCCCTTCTTCTTCTGGCCCGACGACCTGCAGAAGCGTGCCTGGCCGTTCGAGGACTTCCAGCTCGCCAAGTCGCGCATCCCCGCCACCGACGACGAGAACGACCTGTTCGACGGCGTCGTCGACACGGATGCGGTGGGCACCCCCATCGACGAACAGCCCGGCAGCGAGGAGGTGCGCGCATGAGCACGATCGCTCTCACCGCGGTTGCTGCCACGCTCACCTCGGGCTTCCAGGCGGTCGCTGCCTTCGTCGCCGACACGGAGACGCCCGACCCCGACTCGGTCACGCCCGGCGTCATCGGCTTCATCGCCACCTTCGGCGTCGCGGTGGTGACCCTCCTGCTCGTCGTCGACATGGTGCGCCGGGTGCGCCGCGTGAACTACCGGGCCCAGGTGCGCGAGGAGCTCGAGGCGGAGCTTGCCGCGAAGAGTGCGGCGGATGCGGAGAACGCGCCGAGCACGCCGGATGCGGGGCCCGGTTCAGGTGCCGCCGAAGGAGACACCCCGGGCGTCAGCCGGTGACCCTCAGCCGTCAGCCGGTGACCCTCAGCCGTTGAACGGCGGGTTGATCGCCAGCAGCAGGATCGCCGTCCAGTGGCAGAGGAAAGCGATCACCGTGAAGGTGTGGAACACCTCGTGGAACCCAAAGCGCCCCGGGAAGAAGTTCGGCTTCTTCAGCGCGTAGGCGAGCGCGCCGATCGTGTAGGCGACACCGCCCGTGACGACGAGGATCATCGACGCCGCGTTGGCGTTCAGGATGTCGACGATGTACATCACCGCCGCCCAGCCGAGCGCGAGATAGAGGATAACGTACAGCCAGCGCGGCGCGCCGATCCAGAACACCCGGAAGCCGATGCCGAGCAGGGCCCCCGCCCAGACGATGCTGAGCAACAGGATGCCCTTCTCGGGCGGCAGAGCGAGGAGGGCGATCGGCGTGTAGGTGCCCGCGATGAGCAGGAAAATGTTCGAGTGGTCGATGCGCTTCAGCAGCAGCTTCGTCTTCGGCTTCCAGTCGAAGCGGTGGTAGAGCGCCGAGTTGCCGAACAGCATCATCGAGGTGAGCATGAACACGGCACTCGCCCATTTCGCCGTCGCTCCGTCGGCGAGGCAGATGAGCACGATGCCCGCGGCGATGGTGAAGGGGAACATGCCGGCGTGGATCCAGCCGCGCCAGGTGGGCTTCGTCTCGACCGGAGGGTGGTCGAGCGCATCCTCCAGCAACGGGATCTTCGGCAGCTCGGGCCCTCCGTCGCGCGCCGTGCGGTCGGTCGCGCCGGACGAGGGCGCGAGTGCGCTCTCGTGGGTGTCGGGGCGGTGGGGTGCTGCCATGTGCCCACACTAACCCCGCTCCCATGCACGCCCGCTGAAAGCGGGTAACGTATGCGTGTGCCGAAACGCCAGCCTGCCGGGAAAGGCCTCCTCTACCGTCTCTACCAGAGGCGCATCCGTCAGCACCTCGACGCACAGGTGCTGCCGAAGCACGTGGCCATGATCCTCGACGGCAACCGGCGCTGGGCGAAGCAGCGCCTCCTCGGCACCGCGGCGCACGGGCACCGGGCGGGGGCGGCGAAGATCCGCGAGTTCCTGGTGTGGTGCGACGACCTCGGCATCGACGTCGTGACGCTCTACCTGCTCTCCACCGACAACCTCTCCAACCGCGACGGCGAGGAGCTCACCGAGCTCATCGAGATCATCGCCGACCTCGCCGACGACATCTCGCGCTACCGCGACTGGCGGGTGAAGCACGTCGGTTCGAACGCCGGGCTGCCCGAGCCCCTCATCGCCGCGCTCGACGGTGCGGAGGCGCGCACGGCGGGGCGCACGGGCCTGCACGTCAATCTCGCCGTCGGCTACGGCGGGCGCTCGGAGATCGCTGATGCGGTGCGCAGCATCATCCAGAAGCACCGCGAACTCGGCCACGGCTTCGACGAGCTGGAGGCGGCGATCGACCAGGAGCTCATCGCCGAGCACCTCTACACGGGCGGTCAGCCCGACCCCGACCTGGTCATCCGCACCTCGGGGGAGCAGCGCCTCAGCGACTTCATGCTCTGGCAGAGCGCCCACAGCGAGTTCTACTTCATGGAGGCCCTCGGCCCCGACATCCGCGAGGTCGACTTCCTCCGTGCGTTGCGCGACTACTCGCGGCGGCAGCGCAGGTTCGGTAGCTGACCTTCCAGCGCGACTGTATTTTTTTCCGCGCCGCCGCTACTGCGGCGCGGGCGACATGTTCGCGTGTCGTCGCGGAGCCCGGCCTGCGGTCGGACTCCGCGGCGACGCGCTCACCCTGGGTCGTCGAGAAGGGCCTGTTGCGTTTCGATCTCGTGGTGCGGTTCTGGCGGAATTACACCCGTGTAACACAGCGTTAATCAACTGTGATGCGTGTCGTAACCCGCGCATCCGGGATCGGGCGTAGCGTCGTCTCATCAGGCATGGCGCCTGATCGAGACGGCCACATAAGTACGTTTCGACCGACCTGATCGTGGCCCTCTCGCCTACTGAACCGAGCGCCTGGCGCCCGGGGTTGGAGTGGATGTGGCCGAGCCCATGACTCAGAAGCCCAGCAGGACGAACACCGGAAAGGATGCGACACCCACCACCCGCACGACGAGCACGACGCACACGACCGAGGTGACCTACGTACTGGACACCTCGGTTCTTCTGTCTGACCCGAAAGCGATCTTCCGCTTCGCCGAGCACGCGGTCGTGCTCCCGGTCGTCGTCATCAGCGAGCTCGAGTCCAAGCGCAACGACCCGGAGATCGGGTACTTCGCCCGCCAGGCGCTGCGCAACCTCGACGAGCTGCGCATCCAGCACGAGCGTCTCGACTTCCCGATCTCGGTGGGCACGGAGGGGGGAAGCCTCCGCGTCGAGCTGAACCACTCGAACATGTCGGTGCTGCCGTCAGGGCTCCAGTTGAACGACAACGACACGCGCATCCTCGCCGTGGCGCAGAACCTCTCGAACGACGGTCTCAACGTCACCGTCGTGTCGAAAGACCTGCCGCTACGCGTGAAGGCGGCCTCGATCGGCCTGGCCGCCGAGGAGTACCGCGCCGAGCTCGCCCCCGACTCCGGATGGACGGGGCTGGCCGACATCACGCTCGGCGCCGACCAGATGGCGAAGCTGTGGGAAGACGAGTCGCTCGAGTCGCCCGTCGTGGCCGAGCTGCCCATCAACACGGGGCTCGTCATCCATTCCGACCGCGGTTCGGCGCTCGGGCGGGTCACCGGGCGCGGCTCGTTCCAGTTGGTGCGCGGAGACCGCGACGTGTTCGGACTGCACGGCCGGTCGGCCGAACAGCGCGTGGCGATCGACATGCTGCTCGACCCCGAGGTCGGCATCGTCTCGCTGGGAGGTCGAGCCGGGACGGGGAAGTCGGCGCTCGCCCTCTGCGCGGGCCTCGAAGCGGTGCTCGAGAAGCAGCAGCACAAGAAGATCATGGTGTTCCGCCCCCTGTACGCGGTGGGCGGGCAGGAGCTCGGTTTCCTGCCGGGCGACGCCGCCGAGAAGATGAACCCGTGGGCGCAGGCCGTGTTCGACACGCTCGGCTCGCTGGTGTCGCAGAACGTGCTCGACGAGGTGATCGACCGCGGGATGCTCGAGGTGCTGCCGCTCACGCACATCCGTGGCCGGTCGCTTCACGACGCGTTCGTGATCGTCGACGAGGCGCAGTCGCTCGAGCGCAACGTGCTGCTCACGGTGCTCTCGCGCATCGGCCAGAACTCGCGGGTGGTGCTGACGCACGACGTGGCGCAGCGCGACAACCTGCGGGTGGGCCGGCACGACGGTGTCGCGTCGGTGATCGAGACGCTGAAGGGCCACTCGCTGTTCGGTCACATCACGCTGACGCGCTCGGAGCGCTCGGCGATCGCCGCGCTCGTCACCGAGATGCTGGAGTCGAACGAGCTGGCGTGACCCTGGTGCGGCGCTGCCTGCCGTGTCTGCGGGAGGCGGCGCCGCATCCGTTCGTTGGTGGCCTCGAAGGGGAGGAGAGCGCAGATGGCGGGCAGGATCGTGATCGACCTGTTCACGACGCTCGACGGGGTGGCGCAGGCGCCGGGGAGCCCCGACGAAGACCCGAGCGGCGGGTTCGAGTACGGCGGGTGGCAGGCGCCGCTGGTCGACGAGAGCATGGGCGAGCAGGTGATGGAGGGCATCCGCTCGATGGATGCGCTGCTGCTCGGGGGCACGACCTACGACATCTTCGCGGCGTACTGGCCGCAGCACGTCGACGGGCCCGACGGGGAGATCGGGCGCCGGTTCGACTCGATTCCGAAGTACGTCGCGTCGCGCGGCGCACCCGTGCTGCCGTGGCGCGACTCGCACCTGCTCGGGCCGTCGCTGAGCGACGAGATCGCCGCGCTGCGGGAGCGGCACCAGGAGGTGCACGTCATCGGCAGCGTTGACTTCTCCCGCTCGCTGGTGGCTTCAGGGCTATTCGACGTGCTCAACCTGTGGGTCTACCCGATCGTGCTGGGCAGCGGCAAGCGGCTGTTCCCTGATGACGGGCCCGCGCTCGGGCTGACGCTGCTCGAACCGCCCGTCGCGGGGGAGAGCGGCGCGCTGCTGCTCCGGTACGGGCCCGGGCCTGCGGTGACGACGGGCGACATGGGCTGAGCCTCCTGCACAGCCCCGTGTCGCGGCGCCTTTCTGCACAGGTTCGCCGACGGATGCCCGCTCGCGCGGGGCGCGGCCTACCGTTCCCGGATGCTCGACCTCTCCTCGCCCACCCTCGACTGGCTCCCGCTGCTCCACCTCGCCGCGGCCACCATCCCCCTCGTTCGAGCCGACGCGCGAACACTGCGGCTGCCGAACGCGCTGACCGTTCCGGGGCTGGCGGTCACGGCGGCCGTGGCGTTCGCGACGGGCGACGCCGCGGCGGTGGGGATGCTCGTGGCCGCGTCACTCGTCGGCGCGGTGGTCTGGCAGGCGGGCTGCCTGGGACTCGGCGACGTGAAGCTGCTCGCCTGGCTCGCCGGCGCGTCAGCCCTCACCGACGCCTTGGGGCCGTTGCGCGTGCTCGCGGCGGCGGGGGCGGCCTCCGCCGTGGTCGCTGCCGCCCTCCTGGGTGCCGCCTCCGGCGCCCGCGTCGGCGTCGGCGGGTGGTCCCGCGTCCGCGTGCCGCTCGGGCCCGCGCTCCTCATCGGGTTCTGGTTCGGAGTCCTCCTCCCGCCTGCCGCGTGACGCCGCATCCGCCGCCCCCGGGTGCCCGATGTCACTGCCGAACTCGATGGAGTTGTGCCGCGCATCCGGAACCGGATGGAGTTCGGGCGGCGTGTCGGCCGCGGGCTCCATCGAGTTCGGGGGCGGGGCCGCCGGCGGCCCCCGAAACGACGGAGTTTCGGGCCGAAAACACCGAACGACGGAGTCTCGACCCGGTGGGGGGCCGAGACTCCGTCGTTCGGAAAGGAGGTGCGGGTGCGGCGCTCGCGCGCCAGGCGCGCGGCTACTTCGCGACCGGCGGGCGGGTCATGGAGAGCACGTCGAGGGCGGTGTCGAGCTGCTCGAGGGTGACCTCGCCGCGCTCGACGAAGCCGAGGTCGATGACCGCCTCGCGCACGGTGATGCCGCGAGCCACGGAGTGCTTGGCGATCTTCGCCGCCGCCTCGTAGCCGATGATGCGGTTGAGCGGCGTGACGATCGACGGCGACGACTCCGCGAGGGCGCGAGCGCGCTCCACGTTCACCTCGAGCCCCTCGACGGTCTTGTCGGCGAGCAGCACCGCCGAGTTCGCCAGCAGGCGGATCGACTCCAGCAGCGCCGTGCCCATCACGGGTATCGCGACGTTCAGCTCGAACGCGCCCGAGGCACCCGACCACGCGATCGACGCGTCGTTGCCGATCACCCGCGACGCGACCATGAGCACCGCCTCGGGAATGACCGGGTTGACCTTGCCGGGCATGATCGACGAGCCGGGCTGGAGGTCGGGGATGTGCAGCTCACCGATGCCCGTGTTCGGCCCCGAGCCCATCCAGCGCAGGTCGTTGCAGATCTTGGTGAGCGACACCGCGAGCACCCGCAGGGCACCGGATGCCTCGACCAGCGAGTCGCGCGCGCCCTGCGCCTCGAAGTGGTCGCGGGCCTCCGTGATGGGCAGGCCCGTCTCCTCGGCGAGCAGCGAGATGACCAGCTGCGGGAAGCCGGCGGGCGTGTTGATACCCGTGCCGACAGCAGTGCCGCCGAGCGGCACCTCGGCGACGCGGGGGAGCGCCGACTTCACGCGCTCGATGCCGAGACGGATCTGCGCGGCGTAGCCGCCGAACTCCTGGCCCAGGGTGACAGGTGTGGCGTCCATGAGGTGGGTGCGGCCCGACTTCACGACGGTGGCCCAGAGCGTCGACTTGGCCTCGAGCGCCTCGGCGAGGTGCTCGAGCGACGGGATGAGGTCGTGGATGAGCGCACCCGTCACGGCGACGTGCACCGAGGTGGGGAAGACGTCGTTCGACGACTGCGACGCGTTCACGTGGTCGTTCGGGTGCACCTTCGAGCCCAGCGACGCCGAGGCGAGGGAGGACAGCACCTCGTTCATGTTCATGTTCGACGAGGTGCCCGACCCGGTCTGGTACACGTCGATCGGGAAGTCGGTGTCGTCGAACTCACCGGTGACCACGCGGTCGGCGGCGGCCGCGATGGCGTCGGCGATGGCCTGGTCGAGCACGCCGAGGCGGGCGTTGGCGATCGCCGCGGCCTTCTTGATGCGAGCGAGAGCCGCGATCTGCGCGGGCTCGAGCCCGTCACCCGAGACCGGGAAGTTCTCGACGGCCCGCTGCGTCTGCGCACCGTAGAGCGCCGAGGCCGGAACCCTCACCTCGCCCATCGTGTCGTGCTCGATGCGGAATTCGGTGCTGGGAGCGTTGTCCACCACTGTGTGGTCGTCCTTTCCTCGTGGCTGTCGCGCGCGGCAGCTCTGGTGTTGTGGCTTGTCGAAGTCTTCGGTCGGTGGGGGCAGGCGGGCTCAGAGGTCGCCGATGGAGACGTGCGCGACGGCGCGCCCCTCCGCCAGGCGGTAGTTGGCGCCGACGATGCCCAAGCGGCCGTCGGCGACGGCGGCGCTGATGATCTCCGACGATTCGAGCAGCTTGCCCACGGTCGCCCGCAGGTGGGCCTTGCCGACGGCCCCCGCATCCGGTTCGGCGACGAGGGCACCCTCGGCGTCGCGCTCGGGCGAGAGCTGCGAGATGGCGGGCACGATCTGGTCGACCAGCCCGCGGATGTGCCCCGGCAGGGGAGCGGCGCCGGGCAGCTGGGAGTCGATGGCAGCGCGCACGGCGCCGCAGGAGTCGTGGCCGAGCACGACGATGAGCGAGACGCCGAGCACCTCGACGGCGTACTCGAGGCTGCCGAGCGCCGAGTCGGAGACGACCTGACCGGCGTTCCGCACCACGAACAGGTCGCCGAGGCCGAGGTCGAAGATGATCTCGGCGGCGAGACGGGAGTCGCTGCAGCCGAACAGGGCGGCGCGCGGCGTCTGCAGGTTCGCGAGCGTCGCACGCGTCTCGACGTCTTGCCGCGGATGCTTCGGCGTGCCCCCGACGAAACGGGCGTTGCCGCGCTGCATCGTCGCCCAGACGCGCGCCGGGGTGGTGGGCTGCGGGTCGGTCGCGAAGTCGCTGTCGGGCGGGGTCATCCGTTGTCCTCCGTGGTGTCTTCGGCGGGTGCCGTGGCGGGCTGGTCGCGAAGGTTGCCGGTGATCGACGCCGCGACCTCGGCGATCTCGGAGTCAGAGGCGGTGCCGAAGACGATGTAGGTGGTGGGGCCCGCCTCGGCGGTGAGCGCGTACTCGACGTTGCCGAGGTCGGTGCCGCCGGCGGCCGTGGCGCGGTTGTCGTACACCGTCCAGCTGACGCCGTCGATGTCGACGGTGCCCGACGGGATTCCCCGGTTCACCTGCTCCGACACCCAGCTCGGGTTGGCGTTCAGCGCCTGGGTGAGCCCGACGTACTGGTTGTCGGGGGAGATGAGACCGATGTACCACGACACCACCTGGTCGGCGGTGGCGGTGCGCAGTTCGGCGGCGTTCGCCGACCAGCCCTCGGGCAGCTCGGGCACGGCGAGGGGGACCGGCACCGCGTTCTGGGCGCTGGCGGCGACCTGGGCGTAGTCGACGGGCTGCAGCAGCGACTCCTCGGAGCGCGGCACCAGGATGACGATGGCCGCCACGAGCCCCACCGAGACCAGGAGGGCGTAGAGGAGGTTGCGCAGCGTCTTGCGGTCGCGGTACAGCCGCGACTGCTCGGCCTTGCGGGCCGCCTCCTCCTCGGGAGTCTCCGGCCGGCCCAGTTCGGCGACGACGCGTCGCTCGGTGTTCTTCGCCATCTCGCCTCCTACTCGCCGGCCGACTTGCGGGCGGCGTCGAGCCGCTCCCGGGCGCCGAGCAACCACTCCTCGCAGCGGGAGGCGAGCGCCTCGCCGCGCTCCCAGAGCGCGAGCGACTGCTCGAGGGTGGAGGAGCCCTGCTCGAGCTCTCCGACCACCCGGATGAGCTCGTCGCGAGCCTCTTCATAGCTCAGCGTCTGCACGTCGGACGCGGGCGTGGTGGGCATGTATACAATCCTAACGTTTCGAGGTCACCGGTCGCTGCGAGCGCCCGACGACACGGCGTCGAAGGCTCCCTCGGCGACGGTGACGGTGAGCGAGGCGCCCTCGGGCGCCGCATCCGCTGTTCTGACGATGTGGCCGCCGCGGTCTTGCACGATGGCGTACCCGCGGTCGAGCGTGCGCTGGGGCGAGAGGGCCCGCAGGTGCCCGGCGAGCTCGCGCACGCGGTCGCCCTCCCGCTCGATGGCGCGCGTGACGAGTTCGTCGCCGCGGGCGACGAAGCGCGTGAGGTCTTCGGAGCGGAAGTCGACGATCCACCGCGGGTTCGCGAGCACCGGCCGCGAGCGGATCTGCTCCACCCGGTCGACCTGCACCGACACCAGGTGGGAGATGCGGCTCCGGATGCGCGACCTGGCCTGGTCCACCCGGCTCAGCTCCTCGCCGACGTCGGGGACTACCCGTTTGGCGGCATCGGTGGGGGTCGACGCGCGCAGATCGGCGACGAGGTCGAGCAGCGGGGTGTCGGCCTCGTGGCCGATGGCGCTGACGATGGGCGTGGTGGCCGCCGCCGCGGCGCGCACCACCGCTTCGTCGCTGAAGCCGAGCAGGTTCTGGAAGTCGCCGCCGCCCCGGGCGACGATGATGACGTCGACGGCGGGGTCGGCGTCGAGCCGGGCGATCGCCCGCGCCACCTCGCGGGCCGTGCGGTCGCCCTGCACCGCGGCGTGCACCACCTCGAACCGCACCGAGGGCCAGCGCAGCTGGGCGTTGCGCAGCACGTCTTTCTCGGCGTCGCTGTCTTTGCCGGTGATGAGGCCCACACCGCTCGGGAGAAACGGAAGGGGGCGCTTGCGCTCGGGCGAGAACAAGCCCTCGGCGGCGAGCTGCGCCTTCAGTCTTTCGAGCTTCTCGAGCAGGTCGCCGAGGCCCACGTGGCGCATGTCGAAGACCTGCATGGTGAGCGTGCCGCCGCGCACCCAGTAGTTCGGCTTGATGAGGGCGATGACGTGGTCGCCCTGCTTGAGGTCGGCCGGGATCTTCGCCCGCACCGACGACCACACGGTGAACCCGATGGTGGCGTCACCCGTGAGGTCTTTGAGCTTGCCGTAGACGTTGCCGCCCGACACTCCCCACTGGGTGATCTCGCCCTCCACCCACGCGGTGCCGAGCCGGTCGATGTAGGCGCGCACCTTCTGCGCGAGCTCGCCCACGGGCCATGGGTTCTCGAGCGTGGGCGGGCCCGAGACGAAGGCGGGCGTCTCGCTCACGATGGATCTCCTTCAGAGGGATGGTCGGCGGCGCCGGAACCGGCGCGGCATGATCGGCCGGCGCACAGTCAGGCCGACGTAGACTTCTAGGGTGAGCACTGCGACGACCATCAGCCTGCCCATGCCGAGAATCCCCGGCGCGCGCAACCGGCTCAAGGATAACCCTGTGGCCGGTCAGAAGCGTGTGCTCCTGGCGGCCCCTCGGGGGTACTGTGCAGGAGTCGACCGCGCAGTGGTGGCTGTGGAGAAGGCACTCGAGAACTACGGCGCTCCGGTCTACGTGCGCAAGCAGATCGTTCACAACGTGCACGTCGTCTCCACGCTCGAGAAGCGCGGGGCCGTCTTCGTCGACGAGGTCGACGAGGTGCCCGAGGGCGCCCATGTCGTCTTCTCGGCCCACGGCGTCTCGCCGGCGGTGGTGCAGGGCGCCGCCGACCGCGGCCTCCAGGCCATCGACGCGACCTGCCCGCTCGTCACCAAGGTGCACCGCGAGGCCGTGCGCTTCGCCCGCGACGACTTCGAGATCCTGCTCATCGGCCACGAGGGCCACGAAGAGGTCGAGGGCACCGCAGGTGAGGCGCCCGAGCACATCACGCTGGTCAACAGTCCGGATGCTGTGGACGACATCGAGGTGAAAGACCCCGACAAGGTGGTGTGGCTGTCGCAGACCACGCTCTCGGTCGACGAGACCATGGAGACGGTGCGGCGCCTGCGCGAGAAGTTCCCCAACCTGCAAGACCCGCCCTCCGACGACATCTGCTACGCCACGCAGAACCGACAGGTCGCGATCAAGAAGGTGGCGCAGGGCGCCGACCTCGTCATCGTGGTGGGGTCGGCGAACTCGTCGAACTCGGTGCGGCTCGTCGAGGTCGCCCTCGAGTACGGTGCGAAGGCCGCCTACCGCGTCGACTACGCCCACGAGGTCAAGCAGGAGTGGCTCGACGGCGTCGAGACCGTCGGCGTCACCTCGGGCGCATCGGTTCCCGAGGTGCTCGTGCAGGAGCTGCTCGACGACCTCGCCGGCGCGGGCTACGGCGAGATCGAGACCGTGCAGACGGCTGAGGAAGACCTCGTGTTCTCGCTCCCCAAGGAGCTGCGCCGCGACACCTCGGGCAAGCGCGACTCGCGCGCCCTCGGCGGGCGCCACCGCGCCTGAGCCGCCGCTAGGGCGCCGTGCGCAGCAACCCGTCCATGAGCGCCGGGTCGGCGGTCATCGCGATCGTGTAGACGACGATGCTGATGACGAACGCCACGACGGCCCCGATGATCGGGATGAAGAACGCGAGCTTGTTCGCGCGCAACCGCCGCAGTGAGTAGAGCACGGTGAGAGCGAAGGTGAGCAGCGTGAGCACCCCGCCGGTGACTCCCGCCGAGTTGGCGGTGTCGTAGGCCGTGTAGGTGCCGCTGATGCCGAGGATGTCCATGGCCTGCTGCAGCGCGGCGGGCAGGCTGAACATGCCGAACGCTGTGTTGACGCTCCAGAAGGCGCCGATGACGAGCAGCACCATCGTCGCGATGCGGTCGCCGCGGCGGGGTGCGGGGGCTGCACCGGGCACCTCGGTTCCGGGAGTGGGCGCCGCCCAGTGCTGCGACGCGGGCTGCCGGGAGGGCTGCTGCGCGAGCGACGTCGGCCCCGCGGAAGCCGGGCCCGTGGGTGAGGGGGCCGGGGGAGCCGTCGGAGCGCTCTCGGGCTGCCGCTCCTGGGGCGGCTGCCACACCCAGCCTTCGGGGGCGAGCTCTCCGTACTTCGGCTTCGGTCGTTCGTCGCTCACGCGGGGTGTCGCATCCTTCTGATCGATCGCTGTTCTGACCGGGGAGACGGATGCTGCGCCGGCGAGACCAGGCGCAGCATCCGCTCGGTCACTTGGAGGAGTGGCCGGCCGAGCCGAGCTGCTGCGTGGCCTCGACCACGCGGGCGGCCATGGCGGTCTCGGCGACCTTGCCCCAGGCGCGGGGGTCGTAGAGCTTCTTGTTGCCGACCTCGCCGTCGACCTTCAGCACACCCTCGTAGCCGGTGAACATGCTGCCGGCGATGGAGCGGGTGAAGGCGTACTGGGTGTCGGTGTCGATGTTCATCTTCACGACGCCGTTCGCGACGGCCTCGGCGATCTCGGCGTCGGTCGAGCCCGAGCCGCCGTGGAAGACGAGGTCGAGCGGCTTCGGGCCGTGGCCGTACTTTTCGGCGAGGCCGTCCTGGATCTCCTTGAGGAGCTCGGGCTTCAACTTCACGTTGCCGGGCTTGTAGACGCCGTGCACGTTGCCGAAGGTGAGGGCTGCCATGTAGCGGCCGTTCTCGCCGAGGCCGAGGGCCTCGACGGTCTTGATGGCGTCGTCGAGCGTGGTGTAGAGGTGCTCGTTGATGTCGTGGCTCACGCCGTCTTCTTCGCCGCCGACGACGCCGATCTCGACCTCGAGGATGGCGTTGATGGCCTTGGTGCGCTTCAGCATGTCTTCGGCGATGCGGAGGTTGTCGTCGAGCGGGATGGCCGATCCGTCCCACATGTGCGACTGGAAGATGGGGTTGCGGCCGGCCTTGACCTCCTCTTCCGAGGCCGCGATGAGAGGCATCACGAAGTCGGCGAGGGCGGGCTCGGGGCAGTGGTCGGTGTGCAGTGCGACCTTGACGGAGTAGTTCTTCGCCACCTCGTGGGCGAAGGCGGCGAAAGCGAGGGCGCCGGTGGCGCGGGCCTTCACGGTGTGCCCTGCGAAGTAGTCGGCACCTCCGGTGGTGACCTGGATGATGCCGTCGGAACCGGCCTCGGCCAGGCCCTGCAGCACCGCGTTCAGGGTCTGCGACGAGGAGACGTTGACGGCGGGGTAGGCGAAGCCGCCGGCCTTCGCCTTGTCGAGCATCTCTGCGTACTCATCGGGGGTTGCAATGGGCATGTCATCTCCTTTGGTGGGCGCGGAAGCGTCGCGCCGGCCGGTGCCGTTCGGTTCCGAGTCTAGCGATGCGCGCCAGGCCGCCGAGGCGCCGCCAGGGCTCTAGCCTGGAAGCTCCGACCCTTCTGCCAGGAGGCCGCGCCATGAAGACCGTCATCCTCGACGACGACCCCACCGGAACGCAGTCGGCGACGAACGTGCCCGTGCTGTTCGCGACCTCCGCAGACCCGCTCGACGCAGCGCTCCTCGCCGAGACGCTCTCGCAGCACGACAGCGTCTACCTGCTCACCAACTCGCGGGCGATCGACGAGGATGCTGCGGTCGAGCTGGTGACGCGCATCCGGGATCTGAGTCTTCGCGCGGGGGAGGCCCTCGGCGAGGAGATGCAGTTCGTGCTGCGGGGCGACTCGACGCTGCGGGGGCACGTCTTCGCCGAGTGCGAGGTCTTCCTGCGAACGGATGCGGATGCGGTGCTCGTCTTCGTTCCCGCCTTTCCCGATGGTGGGCGCACCACGGTCGACGGGGTGCACTATGTCACGGTGAACGGGGAGACGCTGCCGGCGCACGAGACGGAGTTCGCCGCCGACCCGGTGTTCCCGTTCGCGACGGCGCGACTGGTCGATTACGTGGCGTCGAAGTCGTCGCGGGTCGGGGTGCCGTTCCCCCTCGGGCGTTTGCGGACGGAGCCGGGGGCGCTCGCGTCCCTTCTGCTGTCGGTCGCCGCGGGGTCGGTGGTGGTTCCGGATGCGGAGACGAACGATGACATCCGGCTGATCGCCCGGGCCATCCGCGAGGCCCGTGAGGGCGGGCGTGCGGTGGTGGTGCGGAGCGCGTCGCCGCTCGCGGCGGTGCTGGCGGGGGTGGAGAGCACGGGGTTGCTGTCGGTGCCCTTGGAGCCGTTGGTGCCGGGCGCCGGTGCCCTTCCGGTCGCCGGTTCGGGGCTGGGCGCCGGTGCGCAGCCGCTCGCCGCGCTGCTCGTGTGCGGGTCGCACACGGCGGGGGCGACGGCGCAGCTCGCCGAGGTGGAGCGGTCGTGGGGCTCGTTCGCGGTGATCGACACCGACAGGGCACTCGCGGCTCCCGCTGAGGAGGGGCTGCGCGCCGCGGGCGCTGCTCGCTCACAGCTCGCCAGTTGGAGTTTGGCCGTGGTGACGACCGAGCGCGTGAGGTCGGCGCAGCACAACACGCTCGATCACGGGGAACGGGTGATGGAGGCGCTCACCGCGGCGGTGAGGTCGCTGCTGCCCGACGTGGGTGTCGTGGTGTCGAAGGGGGGCATCACCTCGGCCGAGGTGGCGCGCGTGGGGCTGGGGGCGCGGTCGGCGACGGTGCTCGGGCAGGTGCTGCCCGGGGTGTCGGTGTGGCGGCTCACCGCGGTCGACGGGCGGTCGCTGCTGTACGTGGTGGTGCCGGGGAACGTGGGCGACGAGCTCACCCTCGTGCGGGTGCTCGACGCGGTCGGGGTGAAGCCTTCCCGGTAGTGTGGAATCGGCACGGCACGGCGGCTTGCCGCCTTTCCACGTGCGTCATGGCGTGATCACGCGCTGATCTGATCTTGTTCTGGAAGGACCACGATGACCGCGGACTCCGCACCCCTCTACGCCCACCCCGACCGCAACCTGGCGATGGAGCTGGTGCGCGCGACCGAAGCCGCCGCCATCCGGGCGCAGCCGTTCATCGGCAAGGGCGACAAGAACGCCGCCGATGGGGCTGCCGTCGACGCGATGCGCGCGTTCCTCGGCACGGTCGACTTCGACGGCGTGATCGTCATCGGCGAGGGGGAGAAAGACGAGGCGCCGATGCTCTTCAACGGCGAGCACGTCGGCACGGGCCGCGGCCCATCGTGCGACATCGCCGTCGACCCGATCGACGGCACCTCGCTCACCGCCGCCGGGCGCCAGAACGCGATCTCGATGCTCGCGGTCTCCGACCGCGGCACCATGCTCGACGCGTCGTCGGTGTTCTACATGAACAAGATCGTCACCGACGCCGACGGCATCGGCGTGATCGACATCGACCGCCCGATCGGCGACAACATCAGGGCGCTGGCGAAGGCGAAGGGCAAAGACGTCGGCGACATCCGCGTCGCCGTGCTCGACCGGCCGCGACACGCGCCGCTCATCGACGAGATCCGCGCCGCCGGCGCCGGCACGCGGCTCATGCTCGACGGCGACGTCGCGGGCGGCATCAACGCCGCGCGGTACGGCACGCGCATCGACATGTGCGTGGGCATCGGCGGCAGCCCCGAGGGTGTCGCCACGGCGTGCGCCATCAAGGCGCTCGGCGGGTTCATCCAGACGCGGCTCGCGCCCAAAAACGACGAGGAGCGCCAGAAGGGCATCGACGCCGGCCTCGACGTCGACAAGCTCTACACCGCCGACGACCTCGTGAAGGGCGACAACACCTTCTTCGTCGCCACCGGCGTCACCGACGGCGGACTCGTCGCCGGCGTCAAGCGCCTCGGCCCCATCATCCGCACCGAGTCGATCGTGCTCCGCTCCCACTCCGGCACCATCCGCCGCATCGAGGCCGACCACCTTTTGGAGAAGTGGCTCTAGCCCCCGCCCCGGCCCCATAACACCGGCCGCACCGCCGAAAACCTCGCAGCCGACCGCCGATCGCCGGCTGCCGACTACCGCCGGCTGCCGACTACCGACCGTCGGCTGCCGACTACCGCCGGCTGCCGACTACCGACCGCCGGCTGCCGACCACTGAGCGCGGCTGAAGTAGCGCGCCCGCCGGCGGTGGCTTGTGCCTGCGCACGTGGCCATGGGTGCTGGGGCCGGGCCCGACAAGTGCCGACACGACAAAGCCGCCCGTTTACCTTGCGAACCTGGGCGGCTTGGTCGGTGCGGCGGTCTGGTGACGCGGCCGGCGGTCGGGTCGGGCCGGGGTTAGATGAGGCGGGGGCCGGTGGTGCCGGTGGGGCGGTCGTCGTCGAGGTTGATCTCGAGTTCGACGACGAGGGCGTCGTGTTCGTGGGCGAGGTAGTCGGCGTCGCGCCGCGGAGCACCACCCCCGAGGGCGTCGAGTTCGGCGACCGTGCGCTCGACCTCGGCCGTGCGCTCGTCGTCGCTCTGCTCGAGCGGCCCGGCCGTGTCGGAGTCGGAGGCTGAAGCGCTGGTGCTCGCCTCGACGTCAGCATCCTCACCGGCAGCATCACCGGCGGGCTGCTTCGCGCCTGCGCGCGGGGTGCGGTAGGAGCTGCGCGAGCGCTTAGGAGTGCTCTCGTCGCCAGCGGCGTCGTGGGCGTGGGCGACAGCGTCGAGGGCTGCGGGGGTGGCGGCCTCGAGCTCGGCGAGGAGCTCGTGACCCGCGATCTCGCGCGGCGACTCCTCGAGGGTGGTGAGCTCGGGGAACAGGCTCTCGCTCGAGAGTGCCCCGAGCTTGCGGGCGGTGGGGAACACCTGGCGCTCGAAGGAGCCGATGAAGGCGTTGTAGTCCTTCACGGTGCGGTCGATGGTGCGGCCCAGCTTGTCGATGTGCGTGGCCGTCTTGCCGAGGCGCGTGTAGAGCTGCTGGCTGAGGTCGAACAGCTGACGCGCCTCCTGCGTGAGCACGTCTTGCTGCCACGAGAACGCGACGGTCTTGAGCACCGACCAGAGGGTGACGGGTGAGGCGAGCGCGACGCGCTTGCCGAAGGCGAACTCCATGATGCCGGGGTCGGCCTCGAGGGCGCTCGACACCAACGACTCGCTGGGGATGAAGGCGATGACGAGTTCGGGCGAGGCCTCCAGGCCGTTCCAGTAGCCCTTGCTGCCGAGGGCCGTGATGTGGTCGCGCAGGGCCTTCACGTGTTTCTTCATGAGCTGGGCGCGCCGATCGCCCTCGGCTCCGGTGGCCGAAGCGGGGATGGCCGAGGCTTCAAGGTAGGCGTCGAACGGCACCTTGGCGTCGACGGCGATGTTCTTGCCGCCCGGCAGGTGCACCACCATGTCGGGCCGCCCCGCCCCGGCGTCGCTCACGATCGACGTCTGCACGTCGAAGTCGACCCGCTCGATGAGACCGGCGGCCTCCACCACGCTCCGCAGCTGCGTCTCTCCCCACACCCCGCGGGTGCTGTTCGAGCGCAACGCGGAGGCGAGCGACTCGGCGGTCGAACGCAGGCGCTCCTCCGACTCCGTCGCCGACTTCAGCTGCTGCGACAGCTCGCCGTACTGCTGCTGGCGCTGGGCCTCGAGCTCGACGACCTTCGCCTGCACGGCCTTGAGACTCTCCTGCACGGGGCTCAGCGCGACGAGCACTTTGCCGTCTTCTTCGATGCGGGCCGCCTCGGCCTCCTTCAGGGCGCGCAAGCGCTCCTGGAAGTCGGTGAGCCGCTCCTCCTGCGCCGCGATCTGCGCGCGGTACTGCTCGTCTTGCTGGGCGAGACGCTGCCGCGCCTGCTCCTGCGCGAAGGCGAGCTGCTGCTCGAACTGCTGCCGCGCGGCGGCGGTCTGCTCGCGATGGGCCGCGGAGACGGCCTCGGCCTGCTCACGGCTCTGCGCGAGCTGCTCGCGGTGCGCGAGCGCCGTCGACTCGGCCTGCTCGCGCAGGGCGAGGGCCGTCGCGTCGACCGCGGCGAGACGCGCCTGCAGCGTGGAGCGCTCCTCGACCAGCTGCTCGACCTTGGCGCGGACCCCCGCGAGGTCGGCCGTTCGCTCGGCGAGGGCGCTCTCGAGAGCGGGGTCTGACCCGCCCCGCGCATCCGTTCGGCGAGTACGAGCGACCAGAACGCCGCCGACCACGCCGAGCGCGAGGCCGATGACCAGACCGAGGAGGAGGGGGAGGAGGGCTTCCATGCAGCAAGTGTGGCAGCAGCCACCGACATCGGGTCGGCGGCTCGTCGCGGGGCCGTCGAAAACGCCCTGTCCGATGTCGGTGGCAGCACCTAGGCTTGCCTCCAATGAACGGGCCGTCGAGTGCCGGCCACGCCTTGTTACGGAAGCAGGAACCATGCCAGACACGCTCCCCGTGGTCAACCACTGGGTCTCCGGCGCCGAACTCGTGAGCACGAGCGGCCGCACCGCCCCGGTCTACGACCCCGCCCTTGGTGTGCAGACCAAAGAGGTCGCCCTCGCGAACGGCCCCGAGATCGACGCGGCCGTGGCAGCGGCGAAAGCAGCCTTCCCTGGCTGGCGCGACACCAGCATCGCGAAGCGGCAGCAGGTGCTGTTCGCCTTCCGTGAGCTGCTCAACAGCCGCCGAGGAGAGCTCGCCGAGATCCTCACGAGCGAGCACGGCAAAGTGCTCTCCGACGCGGCGGGCGAGATCGCACGCGGCCTCGAGGTCGTCGAGCTCGCCACCGGGTTCCCGCACCTGCTGAAGGGCGAATACTCCGAGAACGTGTCGACCGGGGTCGATGTCTACTCGCTGAAGCAGCCTCTCGGCGTCGTCGGCATCATCAGCCCGTTCAACTTCCCGGCGATGGTGCCGATGTGGTTCTTCCCGATCGCCATCGCCGCGGGCAACACGGTCGTGCTGAAGCCGAGCGAGAAAGACCCGAGCGCCGCCAATTGGCTCGCCGCCCTGTTCAAGGAGGCCGGCCTCCCCGACGGCGTCTTCAACGTGCTCCACGGCGACAAGGAGGCGGTCGACGGGCTGCTCGAGCACCGCGACGTCAAGAGCATCTCGTTCGTCGGTTCCACCCCCATCGCCCACTACATCTACGAGACCGCTGCCCGCAACGGCAAGCGGGTGCAGGCGCTCGGCGGCGCGAAGAACCACATGCTGGTGCTGCCCGACGCCGACCTCGACCTCGCCGCCGACGCCGCCATCAACGCGGGTTTCGGCTCGGCGGGTGAGCGCTGCATGGCCATCAGCGTGCTGGTCGCCGTCGACACCATCGCCGACGAGCTGGTCGCGAAGATCCAGCAGCGCATGGCGGGACTGAAGACCGGTGACGGCCGCCGCTCCTGTGACATGGGCCCGCTCATCACGAAGGTGCACCGCGACAAGGTGGCCGGCTACATCGACGTCGCGAACGCCGACGGCGCCACCGTCGTGGTCGACGGTCGCGGGGTCGAGGTCGACGGCGAGGCCGACGGCTTCTGGCTCGGCCCCACCCTCATCGACAACGTGCCCACGAGCTCCGCGGTGTACCTCGATGAGATCTTCGGCCCGGTGCTGTCGGTCGTGCGCGTGCACTCCTATGAGGAGGGCGTCGACCTCATCAACAACGGTGCCTACGGCAACGGCACCGCCATCTTCACCAACGATGGGGGAGCGGCCCGCCGCTTCCAGAACGAGGTGGAGGTGGGCATGATCGGCATCAACGTGCCGATCCCGGTGCCGGTCGCCTATCACTCCTTCGGCGGCGTCAAAGACTCCATCTTTGGCGACTCGAAGGCCTACGGTCTGGCAGGCTTCCGCTTCTTCACGCAGGAGAAGGCGGTCACCTCGCGCTGGCTCGACCCCTCGCACGGCGGCATCAACCTCGGCTTCCCGCAGAACTGACCGGCGGATGCGCGGGCCGGCCCACTCAGACCGGCCCGCGCATCCGGTGGCGCACCGTCGAACCGGTGGGCGCGCATCCGGAAGCTAGGATTGACCCTCGTGGCTCTTACTATCGCGATCGTCGGACTCCCCAACGTGGGCAAGTCGACCCTGTTCAACGCCCTCACCAAGAACCAGGTTCTGGCGGCGAACTACCCGTTCGCGACCATCGAGCCGAACGTCGGCGTGGTGAACCTGCCCGACCCGCGTCTCGACAAGCTCGCCGAGATCTTCGGCAGTGAGCGCATCCTGCCGGCGCCGGTGTCGTTCGTCGACATCGCGGGCATCGTGAAGGGTGCGAGCGAGGGGGAGGGGCTCGGCAACAAGTTCCTCGCGAACATCCGTGAGGCGGATGCGATCGCGCAGGTCATCCGCGGCTTCACCGACTCGGATGTCGTGCACGTCGACGGCAAGGTCGATGCGGCGAGTGACATGGAGACGATCAACACCGAGCTCATCCTCGCCGATCTGCAGACGCTCGAGAGGGCCGAGGCGCGCTACGAGAAGGAGGTGCGGGGCAAGAAGCTCGAGCCGGCCGTGCTCGCCGCCGCGCAGGAGGCGCGCGCGTACCTCGACACCGGCAAGCCGCTGTCGACGTCGTCGATCGACCTCGAGCCCATCAAAGAGCTCGGGCTGCTCACCGCGAAGCCCTTCATCTACGTGTTCAACGTCGACGAGGAGATCCTCACCGATCAGGCGCGCAAAGATGCGCTGGCGGCCCTCGTCGCCCCCGCGAAGGCGATCTTCCTCGACGCGAAACTCGAGTCGGAGCTCATCGACCTCGACCCCGAAGACGCCGCCGAACTCCTCGCCTCCACCGGGCAGGAGGAGAGCGGGCTCGACCAGCTCGCCCGCATCGGCTTCGACACGCTCGGCCTCCAGACGTACCTCACGGCCGGGCCGAAGGAGTCGCGTGCCTGGACGATCGGCAAGGGCTGGACGGCTCCGCAGGCGGCCGGTGTCATTCACACCGACTTCCAGAAGGGCTTCATCAAGGCCGAGATCATCTCCTTCGACGACCTCGTCGAGACCGGCTCCGTCGCCGAGGCCCGCGCCAAGGGCAAGGCCCGCATCGAGGGCAAGGACTACGTCATGCACGACGGCGACGTCGTCGAGTTCCGCTTCAACAACTGAGTTCTACGGCGAGTCCGGATGCGCGCGGAGGTCTCGGAAATGGACCATCGAAAGGACAGCGGCGATGTCAGAGGAAGTGGACGTGGTCTGGCTCTGGCGTCCGACCGGCCCAGAAGAACTCGAGCTCGTCCGGGCGACGGGATGGAAGCGGTGGCCGCCTAGGCTCCCCGATCAGCCGATCTTCTATCCGGTGCTCAATCAGGACTATGCGGAACGGATCGCGCGGGAATGGAACGTGCCTGCCTCCGGCGTCGGATACGTGACTCGATTCGCGGTCCGCAGGGCGTTTCTCGACGACTACGACGTGCACCAGGTCGGCGGCCAGACGATTCTCGAGTACTGGATTCCCGCGGAAGACCTCGAGCGTCTGAACGACAACATCGTCGGACTCATCGAAGAGGTCGACAAGTTCCCATGACGACCAAGTGTCACGGGAATGTGGTGCGCCGGAGTCGACAGGTCCGCTAGCGTTCCACGCATGGATGGTCCAGCCGACGTCGAGGCCCGCGCCGAGTCGGGCGAGAATCACCATCGACGAACCCGTGCGGTTCGACTCTCTCGACGAATCGGTGCGACACTCGCTCACCTACATGCTGATCATCGCGCAGAGGTGTCGTGGCGACTACGACGGTTTCGGCGCTCGGGTGGTGCCAACCTCGTGACAGCGCGGCGCCGCCTTTCGCGCGGGGCAGTGTGGGCCCTAGAGTGTGGGGCATGGTTGATGAGGGGGCGCGGGAGCGCCGTGGTGTGTCGCGTCGGACTCTCGTGCAGGCGGCGTGGGCGGCGCCGGTCGTCGCCGTCGCGGTCGCGGCACCGGGGGCGGCTGCATCGGTCGGGACCCCGGAGCTGACGTTTAGCGCGTTCGCGCTCGACGATGACTATGCCTGGGGCACGGTGACGTTCGAGCGGAGCGGGGTCACCGGTCTCAGCCAGACCTTCGACTTCCAGGGGTCGCCGCCGGTGTCGTGGGAGAACATCTACACGGGGCAGTCGACGAACTCCTCGGGCTACTACGCGAGCACCTTGCCCCGAGTAGTCATCGGCAACTACGACGAGATCCGTGCTGCCGCATTCGTGGAGGGCTACGGGTGGACGGTGAGCAACGCCGTTCCCCTCTCCTCCATCTGGGCCTGACCCGTGCGCGAGATCCCCGTCGACATCGTCGCGTACCAGGCACGGCTCGATGACGAGTCGCGCGCGGTGTGCGACGTGCTGCTCGGGGTGATCGAGGCCGAATTGCCCGACGCCGAGCGCAAGGTGTGGCACGCGCATCCGGTGTGGTTCTTCGACGGCAACCCGGTGGTGGGGTACGACCGGTTGAAGGCGTCGGTGCGGCTGCTGTTCTGGAGCGGGCAGGCGTTCGACGAGCCCGCGCTCACCCCGGAGGGCAGCTTCAAGGCCGCGGAGGCGCGCTACACCCACCCCGACCAGATCGACGTCGAGGCGCTGAGGCGGTGGCTGGGCAAGGCGCAGGAGCTGCAGTGGAACTACCGCGACATCCGCCGCAATCGTGGCCTGGTGCCGCTCCGAGGTGTGGAGAACTGATTTCGTCCACAGGTCTGGACTCCGGGCCGCCCTGGGTCGGTGTCGTCGGGTAGCATCCGAGACGCAAGCACGCTCTGCCACGCAGTCACGAGAGGATGCGCCATGTCGTCATCGAAGCCCGCCCACGCCCTCGCACGGGTGGGTTCACTCACCGTCGCCGCCGGCGCCCTGTTCCTCGCCGCCGGGGCCGCCGCCTGGACGACCGTCTCGAAGCAACTGCGCGACGAGAACATCGAGGTTCCGGGCAACGCCCCCGCCTTCGCCGGCAAGCCCGTGCAGGGGCCGGCCACGGCCTACGTCGAAGCTCTCGTCATCAAGGGCAACGCCGAGCGCGGGGCCGGCGGCCGCACCTTCGCCGACATCAGCGCTGCGCTGCGTGAAGTCGATCCGGGCAGCGACGAGGCGGCCGAGCTGCGCAAGCAGAGCATGTCGCTCTCGACCGCGGCATCGTTGCGCACCGCCCTCATGACCTCCGTGCTCGCCTACGGCGTGAGCGCGCTCGTTGCGGGCCTCGGCGCCTTCTTCGTGGTGACGGGCTCGGTGCTGCGCCGAGCCGGTCGCTGACGACCCGGGTCACCCTCATGGTGCCCGCAGGCCTCGCCGGAGCCTTCGCACTGGCGGCCCTCGCCCTCATCCTGCTCCCCGGCCCGAGCGTCTTGTTCGTCGTCGGCCGCTCGCTCGCCCTGGGCCGCCTCGGCGGCCTGCTGAGCGTGCTGGGCAACGCCCTCGGCATGCTCCCTGCCATCACCCTCGTCGCCCTCGGCGTGGGAACACTCGTCGCCCAGTCGGTGGTCGTCTTCACGATCATGAAGATCGCGGGAGCCGCGTATCTCGTCTACCTCGGGGTGCAGGCCATCCGTCACCGCAACGACCATACGGCGAGCGAGACGGATGCTCCGCGCCGCCGCCCGTCACCGTTGCGCCTCGTGGGCGAGGGCTTCGTCGTCGGGGCGACGAACCCCAAGACGATCGTGTTCTTTGTGGCGGTGCTGCCGCAGTTCGTCGACTACGCGGCGGGGAGCATCCCGCTCCAGCTGACCGAGCTCGGCCTCATCTTCTTCGTCATCTCGCTCGTCTGCGACAGCGTCTGGGCCCTGGCCGCGGGCTCCGCCCGCACCTGGCTCTCCCGCCACCCCCGCAGCCTCCCACGCCTCAGCGCCGCCGGCGGCGCCATGATGATCGGCCTCGGCGGCGCCCTCGCCTTCACCTCCTCAAAGGCCTGACCACCGATGCGCTCCAAGGCCTCCATATAACGCGTGGCGTTATTGACGCGTATCGTTATACTGATGATCAGATCGTTCGGCGACAAGAACACCGAACGTCTGTGGCGCCGTGAACGCGTGCGCTCGATCGATCCTCGGATCCATCGCGTGGCACTGCGCAAACTGCGCCAGCTGGGGTCGGCCGTCGTGCTCGACGATCTCCGCGCCCCCCCAGGAAACAGGCTCGAGGCGCTGCGAGGCGATCGTGCCGGTCAGTACAGCATCAGAATCAACGACCAGTGGCGGATCTGCTTCGTGTGGACCGACGCAGGAGCGGAGGAGGTGGAGATCGTTGACTATCACTGAGAAGATGGCGCCGATTCATCCGGGCGAGGTGCTCAGGGAGGACTTCATCGAGGGGTTCGGCATCACTCAGAACAAGCTTGCCGTGTCGATCGGAGTGCCGCCGAGGCGGATCAATGAGATTGTTCACGGCAAGCGCGCCGTCACCGCCGACACCGCTCTGCGGCTCGGCAGGTACTTCGGCACGTCGGCGCAGTTCTGGCTGAACCTGCAGACGAAGTACGACCTCGACCTGGCCGAAGACCGCGTCTCGGAGCAGATCGCCGCCATCACGCCGCTCAAGGTAGCCTGACACTGCTCGGCACTCCGGCCCCGATCGGGCACGTGGCCGCACGTGCCGTGCCGTGCCCGTTCTGGGGGAGGCGCGGGTGGCGCGCGACGGCATACGCTCGGGGCGGCGGGCGCGTGAGCCGGCCGGTGGAGGAGGCGCGGCATGGGGCAGCACGGTGGCGAGCAGGGCGCCGATGACGCGCGAAGCGGTGAGCATCAAGGCCAGGAGGCGCCGCCGCCAGCGCGCGAGCACGGCGCGGCCACGAACACGAGCGTGGCCTCGGGCGCGGTCACAGCCACGACGACGAGTGCGCCGCGACCCCGCCAGCGGCAGAGGGTGACCCGCCCCGCAGGGCTGCTCAGGGGCGACGAGGGGTTTGAGGCGGCGGTCGTCGAGGGGGTGTTCAACGTCGTTGCCGCCGCGACGGGGGAGCCGTTGCGACTGCCGGAGGCAATCGTGTTTCCGCAGACGGAGGCCGACGTGGTCGAGATCGTGCGGGCGGCGCGGGAGACCGGGCAGCGCATCGCGGTGCGCTCGGGCGGCCACAGTTGGGTGGCATCCACAGTGCGGGGTGACGGCGTGCTCGTCGACCTCGAGGCCTTCGACGGCGTCGAGCTCGACGCACCAGCCCGGAGGGCGACGGTCGGTGCAGGGGTGCGCGGCGGCGACCTGTCGCCCCGGCTGGTGCAGGCCGGCGTCGCGTTCCCCGTCGGGCACTGCGGCCGGCCCGCGGTCGGCGGATTCCTGCTCGGCGGCGGCCTCGGCGTGAACTGGGGGCACTGGAAGCCCGCCTGCTTCTCCATCCGCAGCCTCCGCGTCGTCACCGCCGACGGCGAGGCCGTGACCGCGTCGGCCACCGAGAACGAGGAGCTGTTCTGGCTGGCCCGGGGCAGCGGCCCGGGCTTCCCCGGCGTCGTCACCGCGTTCGAACTCGAGCTGCAGCCGCTGCCGGGCGCCATCCGCGTCTCGACCTGGTCATTCCCCCTTTCCGACCTCGAAGCCGTCACCGCCTGGATCACGGATGCGTCACCCGCCCTCCCGACGAACGTCGAAGTCTCCCTGGTCACGGCAGGCGCCGAACGGCCGGGTGGTCTCGGTGCCGACGACCCGCATCCGCTCGTCGTGGGCGTCGCGGCCACCGTCTTCGCCGCTGACGACGGCGAGGCGAAAAGGGCGCTCGCGCCTCTGGGCGACGGACCCGCCGCCGGCGTCGAGGTGCTCGACCACGCCGCCTTCCTCGACGTGCCCCTCGACCAGCTGCACGTGCCCGTCGACGCCACCTACCCCGAGGGCGCGCGCTACCTCGCCGACACCTTCTGGTTCTCCGGCGACCTGACGGCCGCCACGGCGCTCCTCCCTGAGCTCATGGCCAAGGCTCCCTCCGGCAAGAGCTACGTGCTCGCCGGCATGCCTGCCAACGGCCGCGGCGCCGAGCTCGTCACCCCCGGCGAGGCCGCCTACGGCATGCACGACACCACGAGCATCATCGTCTACACCGTCTGGGACGACCCTGCCGACGACGCTGCCAACCGCGCCTGGCTCGACGAGGTGGCGGCGGCGCTGCTGCCGACGGCTACCGGCCACTTCCTCAGCGAGGCCGACATCGGTCACCGACCCGAGCGCGTCGCCGGTTCGTTCCGCGAGGAGGACTGGCCCCGCATCCAGGAGCTGCGGCGACGGTTCGACCCCGACGGCGTGTTCCACGGGTATCCGGGGGAGTGACCCGCCCGCTCATTGCTACTGTCGGAGCGTGACGCACGGCCCGACGGGCCGCCGGGCGATGAGGGGACACGACAATGCACACGGGGCACACGCACACGGGGCACACGCACTCGCACACCCACGCACACATGATCACCGTCGTGAAGAACGGCAGGCTCAACCCCGACGTGCGGCTCTGGACGGGCATCGCCGCCATCTCGGTGGGCCTGCTCACCTTCGCCGAGTTCCTGGTGCAGGCCCTATTGGTGGGCGCCCGCCCGGCGCTCGACGACGACCGCGCGCTCACCGAGTTCATGACCCGCACGGCCAACCAGACGCTGTTCACCATCCTCATCGACACCTTCCTCATGGCGGCGCTGATCGTCTTCATCTCGGGTTTCCGCCAGCTCATCACGCACACGAGGCCCGATCTGCAGTGGGTGGCGAACATCATGTACGGCGCGGGCCTGCTGTTCATCGCCGTGACCCTGGTCGGCGACGCCATGGAGGGCGGCACCGCCCTCGACACCATGGGACTCGACCCGGATGCCTCGTCGCTCCGAGCACTCACGGTGGGTCACACCCTCATGTTCGGTTCGATCGGATGCACGCTGAACGCCCTCGTCGCCGCCTCCGCCGCCTACCTCACCATCGCCTCCGAGGCGCTGCCGAAGTGGACGGGCTACATCGCCTACGCCGTGGCGGGCCTCAACCTGCTCTCGGTGCCGACGATGTTCGGCGGCACGGCCCCCGACTCGTTCTTCGCGGCGGGAGGCGCCGCCACCGCGATGCTCGCGACCTTCCCGTGGCTGGTGTGGGTGGTGTGCGTCGGCTTCGTCGCCATCCGCGACCGCCGTCGCCTGGAACACCTCAGCCCCGAGCTGCGCGAGCAGGTCGGGGCCGAGGAGGAAGCGGATGCGGGCGCCGGCGCCCGCTGACAGGTCACTTCGAGGGGCGGGAGAGCTCCTCATCCGTCCACACGCCCGACTCCTCCGATGAGCTGTCAGCGCCATCGGCGTCGGAGCCTTCGACCGCACCGGCCGCCGCGCCTTTCTTCTTGCGCGGCTCCACCACGCGGGGCCCACGGCCCGGACGGTAGACCGAGTTCTCGACGCCGGGGTGACGGCGGGACTGCACCACGAACAGCACGATGCCGAGCGCGATGGCGAGGAAGGAGGCCCACACGTTGGCCGGGATGCCGAGGAAACCGTCGCTCGTGGGGTCGATGCGGATGGCCTCGAGCCACGAACGACCGAGCCCGTACCAGACCAGGTAGAGCGCGAACAGCTTGCCCCAGCGCAGCTGGAAGCGACGCTCGATGAGCAGCAGCAGCGCGATGCCCACGACGTTCCAGATGATCTCGTAGAGGAACAGCGGGTGGAACAGGGTGCCGTCGGCGAGCCCCGCCGGGAACTTGCTGTTCGTCGACTCGATCTCGAGGCCCCAGGGGAGCGTGGTCGGCAGACCGAACAGCTCGTGGTTGATGTAGTTGCCGAGGCGCCCGATGGCCTGCGCCGCGAGCATCGCCGGGGCGAGCGCGTCGGCGAACGACCAGAGCCTGATGCCCGAGAAGCGGCAGCCGATGTAGGCGCCGATGGCCCCGCCGATGAGCGAGCCGTAGAGGGCGTTGCCGCCGTCCCAGATGGCGAAGACGTTGAGGAGGTTCGCGCCGTCGTAGAAGTAGTCGCCGAGGTGCGTGAAGACGTGGTAGAACCGCGCCCCGACGATGCCGAGCGGCACGGCCCACAGCACGATGTCGACGACCACCCCGGGTTCGCCGCCGCGCTTGGTGAGCCGGGCGTTCACCCAGAACATCGCGACGATGATGCCGGCGAGGATGCACAGAGCGTAGGTGTGGATGGTGAGCGGCCCGATGTTGAACTGCTGGAACACCGGATCCGGGCTCGGGATGCTGAGCGGCGAGAAGGAGGGCACGCTGAATTGTAAAGCGTGGAGGCTCTCCGCGACGAACCAGTAGCCTCCGAAAGGGTGCGCCGCTATGCTTGACACAGTTGTTGTGTTGGCTTGTTTTTCGAATGCGGAAGAAAGTACACCGCGACAGTAGGTCCCGGCAGGCGGGGCCGCTGATTTCGAAAAGAGAAGATCAATGCCTACTGGCACCGTGAAGTGGTTCAACTCCGAAAAGGGCTTCGGCTTCATCTCCCCCGACGACGGCGGCGAAGACGTGTTCGCCCACCACTCCGGAATCAACGGATCCGGTTACAAGAACCTCGAAGAGAACCAGCGCGTCGAGTTCGACGTGACCCAGGGCCGCAAGGGCCTCCAGGCCGAGAACATCACGCCCCTCGGCTGATCTCGCGCTCTTCCCGACGAGCCCGCACCCCCACCAGGGTGCGGGCTCGTCGCCGTTCCGGGGCACCGCACACGGCGCCCGGGAAGGCAACCGGGTCAACACGCAGGTTCGGCACGTACCGTCGGAGCATCTGACGAGCGCTCCTGCTCACACCGCGGCTGAGAAGTCGATCCCGACTCTGCGAGGCCCCCCTGAGCATCACCTCTTCGTCCGTTCCCCGTGCCACGGTTCCGCGCACAACAGGCCGGGCGCATCCCACCGCCGCCTACGCGGAACTGCTCTCCACCGTGAAAGACCTCGGTCTGCTGCGCAAGCGCCGAGGTTTCTACATCACCGTCTTCAGCGTGCTGGTGGCGGCGCTCGGCGGGGCGGTGACCGGCTTCATCCTGCTCGGTGACACCTGGTACCAGCTGCTCATCGCCGCCGCTCTCGGCGTCATCCTCACCCAGTTCGCCTTCCTCGCCCACGAGGCCTCGCACCGCCAGGTGTTCGAGTCGAACCGCGCGAACGACCGCGCCGGCCGCACGCTCGCCACCGCTTTCGTGGGCATGAGCTACTCGTGGTGGATGTCGAAGCACACCCGCCACCACGGCAATCCGAACACCGTCGGCAAAGACCCCGACCTCGAGCGCGACACCGTCTCGTTCCTCGAGCAGGACGCCGCGCGGGCGAAGGGCCCGCTGAAGCTCCTCACCCGCCACCAGGGCTGGCTGCTGTACCCGCTGATGCTGCTCGAGGGCATCAACCTGCACTACCTCTCGTTCAAGACGCTGCTCGGCCGCGGCAAGGTGGAGGGCCGGCAGATCGAGCTCTGGTCGATCGGCCTGCGACTGGTGGCCTACCTCACCGTGGTGTTCTGGTTCCTCCCGCTCGGCATGGCCTTCGCCTTCATCGGCGTGCAGCTCGCGGTGTTCGGGCTCTACATGGGCGCCTCCTTCGCCCCCAACCACATCGGCATGAAGGTGTTCCCCGCGGGTTCGCGCGTCGACTTCCTGTCGAAGCAGGTGCTGTCCTCGCGCAGCATCCGCGGCGGCTGGGGCATGACCGCCTTCATGGGCGGCCTCGACCTGCAGGTCGAGCACCACCTCTTCCCGAGCATGCCCCGCCCGAGTCTGGCCCGGGTGCGCCCGATCGTGCAGGAGTACTGCGCCCGCCACAACATCCCCTACACCCAGACCTCGCTGCTCGAGGCGCACCGCCAGGTGATCGCCTACATGAGCCGCGTGGGGCTCTCGGCACCCGACCCCTTCGACTGCCCCCTGGTGAACCAGTACCGCGTCAAGCGGGCGTGAGCCGCGTCGGCGCTGGGTATCGTGGAGGCGTGAGCTCACCGATCGCCGCCGCCCGCCGTGCCCTCCTCCTCTCCGTGACGGCCGTCGCGGCCGTCGGGCTCGCCGTGCTGCCGGCCGTCTCCGCCTCGGCGCACGACGACCTCGTGTCGTCGAACCCCGCAGCCGACTCGTCGATCGTCGACGACCCGGGCGTGGTGACCCTCGCGTTCTCCGAGACGCTCCTCGCCCTCGGCGAGTCGACCGACGGCTTCGCGGTGCAGGTGGTCGACCCCGAAGGCCTGCACTACGAATCCGGATGCCTCGCGCTCGACGGCGCGCAGGTGACCAGCCCGGTGGCGCTCGGCGACGCCGGCGGCTACGTGGTGCTGTGGCAGGTCGTCTCCTCCGACGGGCACCCCACCTCGGGGCAGTTCGAGTTCGACTACGAGCCGCAGTCGCTGGCGAACGCCGCCGACGGCCTCACCCAGGCGCCCGTCTGCGGCGAGCCGTGGGCCGGCGCGCCCGACGGCTCCCCGACCCCCACGCCGACCGCGGCGGAGCCCACCCCGACGGCCACCGACGACTCTTCCGTGGCGACGACGGTTCCCAGCACCGACGCGGCCACCGATGCGGGTGTCGACCCCGGCGACCCGGCCGCAGCATCCGCGACCCTTCCCTGGTACGCGATCGTGCTGATCGTGGTGGCGGCAGCGGGCGCCGCGGCGGTCCTCATCGTCATCGTGGTGCGGCGCAGTCGGGGCGGCGGCTTCGGCGGGCAGTGACTTCGCGCTACACTCGGCGCATCGGATGCTCGCATCCGGTCGTCTGCGGATTCTCGCATCCGCGCACCACCGGGTGCACCGCATCCGCCCACAACAGAACATCGACCGGCCATCAACCCGACGCGGGAGAGTCGCTCAGGCGACACCGAAGGAGCAATCCTCCCCGATAATCTCTCAGGTCCTCGTACCGCCTCGGTTGGCCACTCTGGAAAGCAGTCCGCGGCATCGACGGCGGCTCGCCCACGGTGAAAACCCGCCCCGCTGACCCGGGAGGGTGAAACTCTCAGGCCCGATGACAGAGGGGGAGTTCTCGAAGCGCATCCACGCTCCCACGTATCGCCGGCTCCGCCGGCGGGAACGGAGAACTCGTGACCGGCTCCACCGACCCCGCGGCACCCGAGGCATCCGCCCTCGAGTCACCGCTGCTCGACACGCACCGCGCCGCCGGCGCCTCCTTCACCGACTTCGCCGGCTGGCAAATGCCGGTGCGCTACTCGAGCGATCTCGCCGAGCACCACGCGGTGCGCAGCGCCGCCGGCCTCTTCGACCTCTCGCACATGGCGGAGTTCCGGGTGAGCGGCCCCGACGCCGCCGCCCTGCTCGACCACGCCCTGGCGGGAAGGCTCTCGGCGATCGCGGAGGGCCAGGCCAAGTACTCGCTGCTGCTCGCGGAGTCGGGCGGCATCGTCGACGACGTGGTGGTCTACCGTCTCGGTGCGACAGAGTTCCTCGTCGTCGCCAACGCCTCGAACCACGACCCCGTGGCGGAGACGCTCGACGAGCGCGCGGCCGGCTTCGACGCCCGCGTCGCCGACGAAAGCGCGGCGACCGCGCTGATCGCGGTGCAGGGCCCGGTGTCGCGCCAGGTGCTCGAGCAGACCGCCGGCCTCCGTGTCGAGGGTCTCGACACCCTTCGGTACTACCGCAGCGCCCCCGGCTCGTTCGACGGTGTCGACGTTCTCGTCGCCCGCACCGGGTACACGGGGGAGGACGGCTTCGAGCTCTACCTCGAGCGTGCAGCGGCCCCCGCGCTCTGGACCGCGCTGCTCGCCGCGGGCGAGCCGCTCGGGCTGGTGCCGGCGGGGCTCGCCAGCCGCGACACCCTGCGGCTCGAGGCGGGCATGCCGCTCTATGGCCACGAGCTCTCGCTCGACACCCGGCCCGGGCAGGCCGGTCTCGGCCGGGTGGTCGACCTCGGCAAGAGCGAGTTCGTGGGTCGCGAGGCACTGCTCGCCGATGCGCCCGATGCGCCTGATGCGCTCGACGCTCCCGGTGGTGCTCCCGTGCTCGTCGGCCTCGTGGCCGAGGGCAAGCGGGCGGCCCGCGCCGGGTACGAGGTCTTCGCCTCCGACGACTCCGCCGAAGCGGTGGGTGTCGTGACGAGCGGTGCCCTCTCGCCGACCCTCGGGCATCCGATCGCCCTCGCCTACGTCTCGCCCGAGTTCGCCGCGCCGGGCACGGAGCTGAGCGTCGACATCCGGGGCAAGCGCCTCGCCTACCGCACCGCACCCCACCCGTTCTACCGCCGGAAGAAGGACTGACATGGCCGACCACGAAGAACTGCGCTACACCGCCGAGCACGAGTGGGTGAAGGTCGACGGCTCCGTCGCGACCATCGGCATCACCGCGTATGCCGCCGCCCAGCTGGGCGACATCGTCTACCTCGACCTGCCCGACGCGGGTACGGAGGTGGCGGGCGGCTCGGTGGTGGGCGAGATCGAGTCGACCAAGTCGGTCGGCGAACTCTTCGCACCTGTCGACGGCACCGTCGTGGAGAAGAACTCCGCGGTCGAAGACAGCCCCGAGCTCGTGAACGACGACCCGTTCGGCGCCGGCTGGCTGCTCAAGGTGGAGTTCACCGAGCTCCCGGCGCTGCTCTCGGCCGCCGAGTACGCCGCGCTGACGGGGGAGTGACCCACCGATGACCGACGTCTTCGCCCGCCGCCACATCGGAACGGATGCTGCGGCCCAGTCCCACATGCTCGCCACCGTGGGCTACGGCAGCCTCGCCGAGCTCATGGCGGCAGCCGTGCCCGGTTCGATCGCCTTCGACCGCAGCCTCCACGACTCGCTCGTGCCCCCGGCCGCGACCGAGCGGGAGGCCGTGGCAGAGCTGCGTGCCCTCGCCGCGCGCAACACGGTCTCCACCTCCTACCTCGGCCTCGGGTACTACGACACCGTCACGCCCGCCGTCATCACCCGCAACGTGCTCGAGAACCCGAGTTGGTACACCGCCTACACGCCGTACCAGCCCGAGATCTCGCAGGGCAGGCTCGAGGCGCTCATCACCTTCCAGACCATGGTCTGCGATCTCACCGGCATGGCGACGGCGAACGCGTCGATGCTCGACGAGTCGACGGCGGCGGTCGAGGCGATGCTGCTCGCCCGACGCGCCGGCAAGTCGGCGTCGAACCGCTTCGTCGTCGACGCCGACGCCTTCCCGCAGACGATCTCGCTGTTCCGCTCGCGGGCCGAGGCCGTGGGGATCGAGATCGACGTGCTGCCGCTCGATGCCGAGACGCTCGCGGCGCCGGCGACCCTGGGCGAGGCCTTCGGCGTCTTCGTGCAGTACCCGGGGGCCTCGGGACGGGTCGTCGACCCCTCCGCGATCATCGCCGCGGTGAAGGCGCAGGGCGGCATCGCGGTCGTCGCCGCCGACCTGCTCGCCCTCACCCTCCTCACGCCTCCCGGCGAGCTGGGCGCCGACGTCGTGGTCGGCACCAGCCAGCGCTTCGGCGTGCCGATGGGCTTCGGCGGGCCGCACGCCGGCTACCTGGCGGTGCGCTCCGGCCTCGAGCGGCAGCTCCCCGGCCGGCTGGTGGGGGTGAGCGTCGACGCCGACGGGCATCCGGCCTACCGCCTCAGCCTGCAGGCCCGGGAGCAGCACATCCGTCGTGAGAAGGCGACGTCGAACATCTGCACCGCCCAGGTGCTGCTCGCCGTCATGGCGGCGATGTACGCCGTGTACCACGGGCCGGAGGGGCTCACCGACATCGCCCGTGAGGTGAACCGCGCGGCCCGCACCCTGGCGTCGCGGCTCGTGGCGTCGGGGCACCGGCTCGTGCACACCGAGTTCTTCGACACCGTCGAGGTGGCGGTGCCGCAGCGTGCCGCACGGCTCGTGCAGCACGCGCACTCCCGCGGCATCCTGCTGCGGTTCGTCGACGACGACACCGTCGCCGTGTCGGTCGACGAGACCACCGGAGACGCCGAGCTGCTCGAGCTGCTGCGCGTCTTCGACGCCGCGACCGGCGACCCGGGCGACGAGACGGCGCCCTCGCTCCCGGCGGGTCTCGAGCGCACGAGCGCCTTCCTCGAGCACGAGGTGTTCTCGAGCCACCGCTCCGAGACCGCCATGATGCGCTACCTCAAGCGGCTCGCCGATGCCGACTACGCACTCGACCGCGGCATGATCCCGCTCGGCTCGTGCACCATGAAACTCAACGCCGCCTCCGAGATGGAGGCCGTGACCTGGCGCGAGTTCTCGGGCGTGCACCCCTTCGCGCCGAGGGAGGATGCGCGGGGCTACCTCGATCTCATCGCCCAGCTCGAGCGCTGGCTCGCCGACGTGACGGGCTACGACTCGGTCTCGCTGCAGCCGAACGCGGGAAGCCAGGGCGAGCTGGCGGGGCTGCTCGCCATCCGCGGGTACCACCGGTCGCGAGGCGACCTCGAGCGCACGGTGTGCCTCATCCCCTCGAGCGCCCACGGCACGAACGCGGCGTCGGCGGTACTAGCCGGAATGCGCGTCGTCGTGGTGGCCTGCGACGAGCTCGGGAATGTCGACCTCGACGACCTGCGCGCGAAGATCGAGGCGCACGCCGAGCAGCTCGCGGCGCTCATGATCACCTACCCCTCCACGCACGGGGTGTACGAGCACGACGTGGTCGAGATCTGCGAGCGCGTGCACGCCGCCGGCGGTCAGGTCTACGTCGACGGGGCCAACCTCAACGCATTGCTCGGCTTCGCGCGCTTCGGCGACTTCGGCGGCGACGTCTCGCACCTCAACCTGCACAAGACCTTCTGCATCCCGCACGGTGGTGGTGGCCCCGGTGTGGGTCCGGTCGCGGCGAAGGCCCACCTGGCTCCATTCCTCCCGGGGCATATCTTCGCGCGGGAGGCCGAACACCTCATGGTCGACGGCTCGAGCGTCGTGCACGGCGGGGGAGCGGTGTCGGCGGCGCCGTACGGCAGCCCGAACATCCTTCCCATCAGCTGGGCTTACGTGCGCATGATGGGACTGGAGGGGCTCGCCGAGGCGACGGCCTCCGCGGTGCTCGCGGCGAACTATGTCGCGACCCGGCTCGCGCCGCTCTACCCGGTGCTCTACACCGGTGAGAACGGTCTCGTGGCGCACGAGTGCATCCTCGACCTGCGCGGCATCACCCAGAGCACGGGGGTGAGCGTCGACGACGTCGCGAAGCGGCTCGTCGACTACGGCTTCCACGCACCGACGATGAGCTTCCCGGTGGCGGGAACGCTCATGGTGGAGCCCACCGAGAGCGAAGACCTCGCCGAGATCGACCGCTTCATCGACGCGATGATCGGCATCAAGGCCGAGATCGACGCGGTCGCCGCGGGGGAGTGGCCCGCCGACGACAACCCGTTGCGGAACGCCCCCCACACCGCCCGCTCGGTGGTCGAGGGGGAGTGGAGCCATCCCTACGACCGGGAGCGCGCGGTGTACCCGGTGAAGTCGCTCGTGCGCGGCAAGTACTGGCCCCCGGTGCGGCGCATCGACCAGGCCTACGGTGACCGCAACCTGGTGTGCGCCTGCCCGCCGCCGGAGGCGTTCGAGTAAGGCGCGCCGGGCCCGCTGATAGGGTCGCACCATGCCTGTCGAGCCGGTCGCCCGCATCCGTTCCCTGCTCCTGACGGGTCTGGTGGCGGCCTTCGCGGTGGCGGCGGCCGCCACGGGTGCGTGGGCTGCGTCGCCGGCTCGCGCGGCGGTCGTCGCCGACCCGCTGTTCGACGACGGCGCCTGCGTCGTGCTGCCGACCACCGACGGGGGCGCGGGTGGGGCGCAGTGCGCGGGCCTCGACCTCAGCGGCACGCGGTTCGGCGAGGCCGACTTCCGCGGAGCGAACCTCGCCGGCGCCTCCTTCGTCGACGGAGACGTGCAGGGTGCGGTGTTCACCGGCGCCGACCTCTCCGGGGCCGACTTCACCGGTGCCCGCATCGTCGGCGCCGACTTCACCGGATCGAGCATCCTCCCCGCCACCCTGCAGGCCGAGGCGGATGCGTCGGGCACCGCCACGGTCGCCATCGAGCCGGTCACGCCGACCGGTCTCACCCTCGACGGCTGCACGATCGTGGGCACGCCCGTCGAGTCGGGTCAGGCCTTCCCCGTCGGCACCTCGAACATGGTCTGCACCATCTCGTCGTCGTTCGCCGGCACCGCGACGGCCCTGGTCGCCATCGAGGTGGCGCCGCCGGCCACTCCCGTCACGAGCGAGCCCCTTTTCACCGACCCGCCGAGCACACCGACCGCGAGCGACGACGGCGAACTGAACGTCGCCATGGTCGTCGGCTTCATCGGCGGCGGCCTGCTGCTGGCGCTCGGCGTCGCCGCGTTCGTGTTCGCCAACCGCAGCTCGGGCGGGGGCGGGAAGCCGAAGGGCCGCCGCGCTGCCTGAGCTGCAGCGTCAGCCGAACTGCATCGTCAGCCGAGCTGGAGCGCCAGCCGGGCTGCAGCGTCAGCACCGCAGCAGCCTCAGCCGCACAGCGACGTCAGCCGAACAGCTCGGGGAACCAGGCGACCGCCACCGGGAAGCCGACGAACGAGACGATGTCCATGATCCAGTGGGCGACCACGAGCGGCATCACCCGACCCCAGCGCCAGTAGCACCAGCCGAAGATCACGCCCATGAGGAAGTTGCCGACAAACGGCCCCGGGCCCTGGTAGAGATGGTAGCTGCCGCGCAGGGCGGCGGCGGCGAGGATGATCGGCCACTTCCGCCACCCGAGCTGCCTGAGCCGCGTGAACAGGTATCCGACCACGATCACCTCCTCCTGCAGGGCGGCACGGAGGGCCGAGAGGACGAGGATGGGGATGGTGTACCAGTGGGGGTCGAGCGGCGAGGCGATCACCGCGGCGCTCTGGCCGAGCAGGCGCCACACGGCGTAGAGGGCGATGCCGGGCACCCCGACGACGAGCACCAGCAGCCATCCGCGCCCGAGGTCGCGCAGCGGCTGCCTGAAGTCGAGGCCCACGCGGCGGAACGGGTTCGCCCCTGAGATGGCGAGCAGGTAGAGCGCGAGGGCGACCGGCGCGAGATCGAACGCGATGGCCAGCAGCTGGTAGGTGACGTCGAGCCACTCCCTGTCGCTCAGCGCGCCGTTCAGGGTGGTCGACTGGTCGGCGAGAGCCGTGCCCTTGGTGAGTTTCGCGACCAGACTGACCACCGAGTACACGGCGGATGCGCCGAGCGAGACCGCGAGCACGATGGCGATCTCCGTGCCCAGCCGGCGACGCCGCAGGAGGGTCCAGTCGAGGGCTCGGGTCATCGCTCCACTTTCTTGCGTAAGACGCCAGATTTTCACGGAATCTGTGGGATCGGCACAAAGAATCCCAAGAATTAGTTTCTAGTCTGTAACTTTTTTCCCCGTGGTTTGCAGCGGGGGTGCCCCCCACTTAGGGTACTTCCTTAGGTCTCGCCCCTCACGAAGGGTCAGCGGCCAACCCATTCTGCACAGGAGGAAAATTGAAAATGAGACGGTATGGCATCGGCGCGATCGCGCTGATCGCCGCGAGCGCGCTCGCCCTGTCCGGTTGCGCCAGCGGCGGTTCCGACACCTCGGGCGACTCCGCATCGATCGTGACGACGAACGGCTCCGAGCCCCAGAACCCGCTGATCCCCACGAACACCAACGAGGTCGGCGGCGGCAAGATCCTCGACGCGATCTTCGAGGGCCTGGTCTACTACGACGGCGAGGGCGCCCCCCACAACGCCGTCGCGGAGTCGATCGAGAGCGACGACGCCACGACCTACACCATCACGATCAAGCCCGACCTGAAGTTCACCAACGGTGAGCCGGTCAACGCAGACTCCTTCATCGACGCCTGGAACTACGGCGCGCTCCTGTCGAACGAGCAGCTCTCGAGCTACTTCTTCGAGGACATCGAGGGCTTCAGCTACGACGAGGACTCCGAGCTCTCGGGCCTCAAGAAGGTCGACGACCTCACCTTCACCGTCACGCTGAACGCACCGAAGTCCGACTTCCCGCTGCGCCTCGGCTACTCGGCGTTCTACCCGCTTCCCGCGTCGGCCTTCGACGACATGGAGGCCTTCGGCCAGAACCCCGTCGGCAACGGCCCGTACAAGCTGGCCTCCGACTCGGCGTGGCAGCACAACGAGAAGATCGACCTCGTCGTGAACGAGGACTACCAGGGTGAGCGCAAGCCCGCCAACGGTGGACTCAGCATCATCTTCTACGCCACGCAGGACGCCGCGTACGCCGACCTCCAGGGCGGCAACCTCGACGTTCTCGACGCCGTGCCCGACTCGGCACTGGCCACCTTCGAGTCCGAGCTCGGCGACCGTGCGGTCAACCAGCCGGCCGCGGTGTTCCAGTCCTTCACCATCCCCGAGCGCCTCGCGCACTTCTCGGGCGACGAGGGCAAGCTCCGTCGTGCCGCCATCTCGATGGCCATCAACCGCGAAGAGATCACCGACGTCATCTTCGAGGGCTCGCGCACGCCGGCCAGCGACTTCACCTCCCCGGTGATCGACGGCTGGAGCGACTCGCTCGAGGGCGCCGACGTGCTGAAGTACAACCCCGACGAGGCGAAGAAGCTGTGGGCCGAGGCCGACGCCATCTCCCCGTGGTCGGGCTCGTTCCAGATCGCGTACAACGCCGACGGTGGCCACCAGGCCTGGGTCGACGCCGTGACCAACAGCGTGAAGAACGTTCTCGGCATCGACGCCTCGGGTGCTCCGTACCCGACCTTCCAGGAGGCTCGTACCGCGATCACCGACCGCACCATCCAGACCGCGTTCCGCACCGGATGGCAGGCCGACTACCCGGGTCTGTTCAACTTCCTCGGCCCGCTCTACGCGACCAACGCGGGCTCGAACGACGGCGACTACTCGAACCCCGAGTTCGACGCGCTGATCAACGAGGGTGCTGAAGACACCGACACCGCCGCGGCGAACGAGAAGTTCCAGGAGGCTCAGGAGATCCTCCTCAAGGACCTCCCGGCCACGCCGCTGTGGTACTCCAACGTCACCGGCGGTTACGGCGAGAACGTCGACAACGTCGTGTTCGGCTGGAACTCGGTGCCGCTCTACTACGAGATCACCAAGGGATAATTCCCGCTCCTGTGGGGGCGGCGGCCATGTGCCGCCGCCCCCGCTTCATGTTCCTGATCCCGTGGCTTCCCGCCCCCGAGCTTGATTGGTACGGTCTGATTCGTGGCCGGTTACATCCTCAGGCGTCTTCTCCAGGCGATTCCCGTCCTGTTGGGAACGACGTTCCTCATCTACTTCATGGTCTTCGCCATGCCCGGCGACCCGCTGCTGGCCCTGTTCGGCGACAAGACGCCGAACCCCGCGCTGCTCGAGAAGCTGCGTGAGCAGTACCACCTCGACCAGCCGTTCATCGTGCAGTACTTCCTGTACCTCGGCGGCATCTTCCGGGGTGACTTCGGCACCTCGTTCTCCGGCGAACCGGTGACGGCCATCCTCGCCCGCACCTTCCCGGTCACCATCCGCCTCGCCATCATGGCCCTCATCATCGAGTTCGTCGGCGGTGTGCTGGTCGGCCTCATCTCGGGCCTGCGCAAGGGAAAGCTGTTCGATGCATCGGCGCTCGTCATCAGCCTCATCTTCATCTCGCTGCCCATCTTCGTCATCGCCTTCGTGGCGCAGTTCATCTTCGGCATCCAATTGGGCTGGGCGAGAACGACGGTCTCGAGCGGCGCTCCCATCCAAGACCTGATACTCCCGGCGTTCGTGCTGGCGTCGATCACCTTCGCCCAGCTGGTGAGGCTCACCCGCGCATCCGTCATCGAGACCCAGGGCCTCGACTTCGTGCGCACCGCCTACTCCAAGGGCCTCAGCCGCCGGCGCATCATCCCGGTGCACATCCTGCGCAACAGCCTCATCCCGGTGGTCACCTACGCGGCCACCGACTTCGGTGTGCTGCTCGTGGGTGCGACCGTCACGGAGGGCATCTTCAACGTGCCCGGTGTCGGCCGCACGCTCTACCAGGCGATCATCCGCGGAGAAGGACCCACGGTCGTGTCCTTCGTCACGGTGATGGTGCTCATCTACCTGGTGGTCAACCTCGTGGTCGACCTCCTGTACGGCCTTCTCGACCCGAGGATCCGCTATGTCAAATAACACTCCGGCCCGCACACCGGGCCACTACGTCGCACCGCTGGAGGAGACCCCTCTCGTCGCCGTCGACGCCGTCAACGTCGGAGAGCGTCGCTCCAACCTCTGGATCGACGCCTGGCGCGACATGCGCCGCCGGCCCATGTTCTGGATCTCGGCGGCCTTCATCGTGCTGATCGTGATCGTCGCACTGTTCCCGACGCTGTTCACGCAGATCGACCCGCGCGAGTGCGTGCTGGCGCAGAGCAACGGGGCGCCCACGGCGACCAACCTGCTCGGCTTCAACAAGCAGGGCTGCGACGTGTTCTCGCGCATCGTGCACGGCACCTCGACCTCGCTGTCGGTGGGCATCATCGTCGTGATCCTCACGACCTTCCTCGGCATCCTGTTCGGCGCCTTCGCCGGCTTCTACGGCGGCTGGGTCGACTCGGTGCTCTCCCGCGCGGGCGACATCTTCTTCTCGATCCCCTACATCCTCGCCGCCGTCGTCATCATGTCGGTGTTCTCGGCCTACCGGAACGTGTTCATCATCTCGCTGGCCATCGGCATCTTCGCCTGGCCCGCCACAGCACGTGTGCTGCGCGCCGAGATCCTGCGCGTGAAGCAGTCCGACTACGTCATGGCCGCCCGGGCGCTCGGGGTGTCGAACTTCAAGATCCTGCTCCGCCACGTGCTGCCGAACTCGATCGCCCCGGTGATCGTGGTCACCACCATCTCGCTGGGCGCGGCGATCGTGGCCGAGGCCACGCTGTCGTTCCTCGGCGTGGGTCTGCCGAACTCCACCATGTCGTGGGGCAACGACATCTCGGCGGCGCAGGTCGACCTGCGCAACGCGCCGCAGACGCTCATCTACCCCTCCATCGCGCTCTCCGTCACGGTTCTCGCCTTCATCATGATGGGCGAGGTCGTGCGTGATGCGCTCGACCCGAAGGCGAGGGCCCAGCGATGAGCGACTCCACCCCGAAGCCGCTGCTCGAGATCAAAGACCTGCAGGTCGGGTTCCAGAGCACCTCCGGCATCGTCCCCGCCGTGCGCGGGGTCGACCTCACCCTCCTGCCCGGCCAGACCCTCGCCATCGTGGGCGAGTCGGGCTCGGGCAAGAGCACCACGGCGCACGCCATCATCAACCTGCTGCCGGGTGCCGGGCGCATCACGGGCGGGTCGATCATGTTCGACGGCCAGGAGCTCACCTCCTACTCCGAGAAGAAGATGGAGGAGGTGCGCGGGCGCCAGATCGGCTTCGTGCCGCAAGACCCGATGTCGAACCTCAACCCGGTGTGGAGCGTGGGCTTCCAGGTCGAGGAGACCATCCGCGCGAACGGCATCGCCTCGGGAAAGAAGGCGGTTCGCCAGCGCGCCATCGAGGTGCTCCGCGAGGCGGGGCTGCAGGATGCGGACAAGCGGCTGAAGCAGTTCCCGCACCAGTTCTCGGGCGGCATGCGCCAGCGCGTGCTCATCGGCATCGGGCTCTCCAGCAACCCGAAGCTGCTCATCGCCGACGAGCCGACCTCGGCCCTCGACGTCACCGTGCAGCGGCGCATCCTCGACCACCTCGAGACCCTCACCCGAGACGCCGGCACCGCCGTGCTGTTCATCACCCACGACCTCGGCCTCGCTGCCGAGCGCGCCGAGCAGCTGGTCGTGATGTACAAGGGCAAGATCGTGGAGTCGGGGCCGTCGAAGGAGATCCTCCAGAACCCCGTGCATCCGTACACCCAGCGTCTGGTGGCCGCGGCCCCGAGTCTCGCCTCGCGCCGCATCCAGACCGCCACGCACGAGTCGGAGTCGCACGCGCTGAGCGACCTCGACTACGCGCCCACCTCGGTGACCTCCGGCATCGACCTCATCGCCGCTGCCGAGGAGCGCGTGGAGCACCAGCCGAAGGCGAAGCGCCCCGACGCCATCGTCGTGCGCGACCTCACCAAGGTCTACAAGATCCGCGGTCAGAAGAAGGGTGCGGCGGGCGAGCTCACCGCCGCCGACCACGTGAACTTCGCGGTGGAGAAGGGCACCACCACGGCGATCGTGGGGGAGTCGGGCTCGGGCAAGTCGACGGTCGCGAAGATGATCCTGAAGCTCGAAGACCCGACGAGCGGCTCGATCCTGATCGACGGCACCGACGTGGCGCCGCTCAAGGGCCGGGCCCTGCTCGACCTGCGCCGCCGCATGCAGCCGGTGTTCCAAGACCCCTACGGCTCGCTCGACCCGCTGCGCAACATCGGCAACACCATCGCCGAGCCGCTGCAGGTGCACGGTGTCGGCGACCGCACGGCGCGACGCGACCGCGTGCTCGAGCTGCTCGACCAGGTGGCCCTGCCGCAGTCGCTCATCACGCGCTACCCGAACGAGCTCTCCGGCGGTCAGCGGCAGCGCGTCGCCATCGCGCGGGCGCTGGCGCTGAAGCCCGACATCGTCGTGCTCGACGAGGCGGTCTCGGCGCTCGACGTGCTGGTGCAGGCGCAGATCCTGAAACTCCTCGCCGATCTGCAGTCGGAACTGGAGCTCACCTACCTCTTCATCACGCACGATCTCGCGGTGGTGCGCGTCATCGCCGACAACGTCTGCGTGATGCAGAAGGGCAGGATCGTCGAGGCCGCTTCGACCGACGAGGTCTTCGACAGCCCGCAGGAGCAGTACACTAAGGAGTTGCTGAACGCCATCCCGGGCGCTGGAATCACCCTGGGCGTTTAGCGTTCCGGGCCACGAAGCCCACTCCAACCCCGCTCCTGCGAGCCCGTCTGGGTGGCTGTGCCATCGTTCCGGGTTCATGAATCCTGAGGAACTCCCATGGCACAAGCCACCCGCGATGACCTGCGCAACGTCGCGATCGTCGCCCACGTCGACCACGGCAAGACCACCCTGGTCGACGCCATGCTCACGCAGACCAACTCCTTCGACGCGCACTTCGACGCCGACGACCGCATGATGGACTCCAACGACCTCGAGCGTGAGAAGGGCATCACAATCCTCGCCAAGAACACGGCGATCTCGTACAACGGCGTTCACGCGAACGGCAAGCCGATCACCATCAACGTGATCGACACCCCCGGCCACGCCGACTTCGGCGGTGAGGTCGAGCGCGGTCTCTCCATGGTCGACGGCGTGGTGCTCCTCGTCGACGCTTCTGAGGGCCCGCTGCCGCAGACCCGCTTCGTGCTGCGCAAGGCACTCGAGGCGAAGCTCCCCGTCATCCTGCTGGTCAACAAGACCGACCGGCCGGATGCGCGCATCGACGAGGTCGTGGGGGAGTCGCAAGACCTGCTGCTCGGCCTCGCCAGCGACATGGCCGACGACGTGCCCGACCTCGACCTCGACGCCATCCTCGACGTACCGGTCGTGTACGCCTCCGGCCGCAACGGCGCCGCTTCGCTGAACAAGCCCGAGAACGGCGAGCTGCCCGACAACGGCGACCTCGAGCCCCTGTTCGGTGCCATCCTCGAGCACATCCCCGCTCCCACCTACGACGACGAGGCACCGCTGCAGGCGCACGTGACGAACCTCGACTCCTCGCCCTTCCTCGGTCGCCTGGCGCTCCTGCGCGTCTTCAACGGCACCATCAAGAAGGGCCAGCAGGTGGCCTGGGTGCAGCACGACGGTACCGTGCAGAACCAGCGCATCACCGAGCTGCTCAAGACCGTCGCGCTCACCCGCGTGCCTGCCGAGTCGGCGGGCCCCGGCGACATCGTCGCCATCGCGGGCATCGAGAACATCACCATCGGTGAGACCATCGCCGACCCCGACGACGTGCGGCCGCTGCCGGCGATCGTCGTCGACGACCCCGCCATCTCGATGACCATCGGCACCAACACCTCGCCGCTGGTCGGCAAGGTCAAGGGTCACAAGCTCACCGCGCGCATGGTGAAAGACCGCCTCGACCGCGAGCTCATCGGCAACGTGTCGCTGCGCGTCGTCGACATCGGCCAGCCCGACGCCTGGGAGGTGCAGGGCCGCGGCGAGCTGGCACTCGCCATCCTGGTCGAGAACATGCGCCGCGAGGGCTTCGAGCTCACCGTCGGCAAGCCGCAGGTGGTCACCAAGCAGGTCGACGGCAAGACGCACGAGCCCTATGAGCACCTCACCATCGACGCACCCGAGGAGCACCTCGGCGCGATCACGCAGCTGCTCGCCGCCCGCAAGGGTCGCATGGAGGGCATGTCGAACCACGGCACCGGCTGGGTGCGCATGGAGTTCATCGTCCCGTCGCGCGGCCTCATCGGCTTCCGCACCGAGTTCCTCACCATCACCCGCGGCACCGGCATCGCCAACGCCATCTCGCACGGCTACGAGGAGTGGGCGGGCGCCATCGTCACCCGCAACAACGGCTCCATCGTCGCCGACCGCGCCGGCGTGGTCACCCCGTTCGCCATCATCGGCCTGCAGGAGCGCATGACCTTCTTCGTGAACCCCACCGAGGAGGTCTACGAGGGCATGGTGATCGGCGAGAACTCGCGCGCCGACGACATGGACGTGAACATCACCAAGGAGAAGAAGCTGACGAACATGCGGTCGTCGACCGCCGACTCGTTCGAGTCGATGACGCCGTCGCGTCAGCTCTCCCTCGAGGAGTGCCTCGAGTTCGCCCGCGAAGACGAGTGCGTCGAGGTCACCCCCGAGACCGTGCGCATCCGCAAGGTCGAGCTCGACCAGAACGCGCGTGCCCGCCGCACCGCGAACCTCAAGCGCGCGAACCAGTAGGGCGCGCATCCGATTGCTGTAGCGCCGGGAGCGGCCGACCTGGGAGAATCGTGGCCATGAGGCACACGACGAGGTCGGCCGCTCTCGCGGTCGCGTTTGCACTACTTCTCACCCCGGCTCTCGCGGGCTGCATCGGCAACCCCGTCGAGCAGATCGTCGAAGGGGCGGTCGAGCAGGCCGGCGGCGGCGACGTCGACCTCAACTCCGACGGCGGGCTGCCCGACGGCTTCCCCACCGAGGTGCCGCTGTACGACGGCGAGATCGTCGGGGGCATGGGTGTCGGGGTCGCCGAGGGCGACGGAGGGTGGACCGTCATCGTGAAGGTGGCCGACCCCGAGGCATCCTTCACCTCGATCAACGACCAGCTCGTGGCGGCGGGCTTCGAGTCGCAGTTCTCGGGCTTCTCCGACGGCTCGGGCACCGGCATGTACCAGGGCGCGAACTACGGCGTGCTCGTCACCGTGGCCGACGACGGCTCGGGCCAGGTGACGGCCACCTACATCGTGTCGGCGAACTCGGCCGAGTAGCCGCTCCGCAGCCGGGGCGCGACGAGCGCGGCGGCCAGCACCAGTGCGAGTCCGACCAGGAACACCGCGAGGAACGAACCCGGGTCGGGCGCGGGGACGCTCTGGAACAGGATGCCCGCGATCGCCAGCGACGCGGCGGGGCCCGCGCCGTCGGCGATGGTGAGGGCCGCACTGTTGAAGCCCTGCTCCGCCGGTGCCGAGCGCGCGAGCAGGAGCGCTGAGAGGCGAGGATACGCGAGCCCCATGCCGGCGCCGGAGACTGCCCAGCCCGCGATCACGACGACGGCCGGGAGGTCGAGCAGGGTCGAGATCACCACCACGGTGATCGCCCCCGCGGTGATCCAGGCGCCGAGGGGCACACCGCTGCCCTCGGCGAGACGGCCGCCCGCGCGACTCTGCAGGATCGACGCCGCACCCCAGGCGATGCCGCTCGCGGTGAGGGTGAGGCCGGCGAACGCGGGACTGAGCCCGTGCTCCGAGGTGAGGAGGTAGGGCAGGTAGGTCTCGACGGCGAAGAAGCCCGCGGCGAGCAGGAGTCTCGTCGTGACGATGCTCGGCAGACCGCGCCTCGCCGTCAGCACGCCGCGGGGAACCAGCGGGCGCAGCACGAGCACGGCCAGCGTGAGCGACACCGCGGCGACGACGACCGTGACCACGAGCGAGAACTCTGCGGCGACGCTGAGCGCCAGGATGGCGACGGCGAGCAGCACCGACCAGACCACACGCGCCACCGGCCACGGCCCCCCGGGCTCGACGAGCGCGGCACTCGCGGCGGCCGCGGCGCTCGCCGGGCCCGACCGGAGGCTCCGCACCGCGGGGAGCACGAGGAAGGCAGCGGGGAGCACCAGCGCCACCACCCCGAGGAACACCCAGCGCCAGCCGAACGCCTCACCCACGACACCGGCCACGAACGGACCGACGAGTGCCGGGATGACCCACGCCGCTGAGAACAGCCCGAACATGCGGGCCTGCAGGGCGGGCGGGTAGACGCGCGCGATGATGACGTAGAGCGCGACGATGGTTCCGCCGCTGCCGAGACCCTGCACCAGCCGCGCCGCCACGAGCACCGGCATCGACGCGGCGGTGCCGGCCAGCACGAGCCCGGCCACGAACAGCGCGATCGAGACGACGAGCGGAGTGCGCGGGCTGCCGCGGTCGCACAGGATGCCCGCCACCACCATGCCGACCACCGACGCCGCGAGCGGGGCGGCGAACGCGACGGCGTAGAGGGTCGCGCCGTCGAGCTCGTCGCTCACCACGGGCATCACGGTGGTGACGGCGAGGTTCTCGAACGCGGCGACGAACACCAGCACCACCGACCCCAGGGTGATGAGCCGGTAGCGGGCCGACAGCGGGCCCTCGCGAACAGTCACGACTACGACCGTAGCGGGTGGTGCGCGCGGCGGCCCGGGTCAGCCGAACAGCGTCTCGCCGACGTACCCACCCTCCGAGGCACCGGGCGGCACCGCGAAGATGCCCGACCCCACGTGTCTGACGTACTCGTTCATCGCGTCGTTCTTGGCGAGGTTCATCTGGATGGGGATGAACTGCTTCCGCGGGTCGCGCTGGAAGGCGATGAAGAACAACCCCGCGTTGAGTCTGCCGAGCTCGTCGTTGCCGTCGACGAAGTTGTAGCCGCGGCGCAGCAGTTGCGCCCCGGCGTTCTGGGTGGGGTGCGCCAGCCGCACGTGCGAGTCGGCGGCGATGAGCGGTGCGCCGCCGCGCCCGGTCGCGTCGAAGTCGGGCTCGGTGAACTCCGTGCCGCCGGAGTACGGCGCGCCCTCGCCCTTCGTGCGACCCACGATCGCCTCCTGCTCGCGGAGCGAGGTGCGGTCCCAGGTCTCGATGGTCATGCGGATCTTGCGGGCGACGAGGTAGGAGCCGCCCGCCATCCAGTCGGCGCCGTCGTCTCGGGAGGCCCACACCTGCTCGTCGACGACATCCGTCTGTTCGGCCTTGACGTTGGCGGTGCCGTCTTTGAAGCCGAACAGGTTGCGCGGCGTCGCCTGGGCGGTCGTCGTGGAGCTCGTGCGACCGAAGCCGAGTTGCGACCAGCGGATCGCCGCGCGGCCGAAGGCGATGCGGGAGAGGTTGCGGATGGCGTGAACCGCGACCTGCGGGTCGTCGCTGCAGGCCTGGATGCACAGGTCACCGCCCGTGAGCGTCTCGCTCAGCATGTCGGCGGGGAAGTGCGGGAGGTCGACGAGGGCCTCGGGGCGGCGGTCGGCGATGCCGAAGCGGTCGGTGCCGTCGGCGGCGGTGAAGAGGGTGGGGCCGAAGCCGAAGGTGATGGTGAGGCCGGCGGCGGGCAGCCCGATGGCTTCGCCGGTGTCGTCGGGCGGCGCGTCGTAGGGGCCGTTCACCGCGCCGTAGACGCCGACCGGGTCGCCCGCGGTCATGAGGGCGGCGGCGGCGCTCCAGTCCTGCAGCAGCTCGACGAGGTCGTCGCGGGAGAGGTCGGATGCGACGTCGAAGGCGGCGAAGTGCAGCCGGTCTTGCGCGGGGGAGACGATGCCCGACTGGTGCTCGGCGTAGAAGGGGTAGACGGTGCCGGAGGCGATGCCGCTGCCGCCGGCGCCTGCCCCGGCGCCGGCGCCCGCTCCCGTGCCCGCGCCGAAAGCACCCGAGGCGGCCTGGGCGATCGCGGGAGCCGCGAAGCGGTCGGCGGCGACTCCCACGCCGACCCCGGCGACGCCCGCCCCGACGAGGCCCAGCAGCCCCCTGCGGGAGATGCCGGCCTTCGCCTGGGCGGGTTCGTCGTGCTCGGTCATGGGTTTAGGGTAGAGGTCAGCCGACCAGCGTCGCCGTGAGCTGGCTGAGCGGCTCGCTCAGGGCGGAGACGCCGTCGGCCAGCTGCTTCACCTGCTCGGGGGTGAGCTCGTCGTAGTAGGTGAACCCGGCGTCGAGGCTGCCGTACTCGGCGAGCGTCGTCTCGAGCGAGGCGAAGCGCTCGTCGATGGTGGTCACCAGCTCGGGGTCTTTGGTCTCGACGATGTCGCGCACGCCCTCGTAGGCGACGCGGGCACCCTCGAGGTTGGCCTGGAAGTCCCACAGGTCGGTGTGCGACCAGATCTCCTCCTCGCCCGTGATCTTGCCCGAGGCGACCTCTTCGAGGAGGCCGATGGCGCCGTTCGAGATCGCGTCGATCGACACCGTGTAGTCGGAGGCGTTCACGGCGTCGGCGAGCAGCTGGGTGTCGGCGACGAGCTTGTCCGCGTAGTAGCTGCGCTCCTCCGCGGTGAGCGGGGTGTACTCGACACCGCCGTTGTCGGCGGCCGCCGGCGGGAAGAGGTCTTTCTCGATGCGGTGCCAGCCGGTCCACTCCTCGCCCTCCGCGACATCCGCTTCCCGGAAATCGATGGCGGGGTCGAGATCGCCGAACGACTCGGCGACGGGCTCGATGCGCTCGTAGTTGGCGCGGGTGGTCGCGTAGAGGTCGCGCGCCTTCTGGTCGTCGCCCGCGAGATACGCGTCGGTGAAGGTCGTCGTGCCCACGACGAGCTGGGCCACCTGGTCTTTGACGTAGGCGACGTAGTTCACCGCCGCCTGGTCGACCTGGTCCTGCAGGTCGCCCGCCAGCTCGACCTTGTCACCCGTCACCGAGAACGCCGCCTTGCCGATGCCGTCGCCCACCATGCCGGGCTTGCACACCGTGTAGTAGTCGCCGGGCTGTGCCTGCACGACGAGGTCGCGCGAGATGCCGGGGCCGACGTTCTCCACCTCGCCCACGATGCGCAGGCCGTCGTCGGCGAGCAGGTAGAACTCCGTCACCTGGTCGCCCGAGTTGGTGACCGAGAAGGTGAGCGTGCCGCTCGTGGCGGTCGTCGCGCTGACCGTGCAGGCGTCGGACGAGCTGTCGACGGTGATCGCACCGGCGGCGGCTCCGTCGCCCGCGGAGGCGGAGCTGTTGGGCACGCATCCGGAGAGGGCGAGGAGGGCAGCGGCTGCCGTGGCGGTGACGAGCGCGGGCTTGGCACGCTTCGTAAGGGAGTGCAGTGTCACAGGGGCTCCTGTCTGGTGATGGGAAGGGGTTCAGGCGGCGCGCGCGGGCGCGGCCTGGGCCGGTGCTGTGCCGGCGGATCTCTTCGGCCCCCGGCGCACGGCGCGCACGAAGAGGAGCATCGTCGGCACGAAGTACGCGAGCCACACGGTCAGCTCGAGCCACGTCGTGGCGGGGGAGAAGTTGATGGTGCCCTTGAGCAGCGTGCCGTACCAGCTGGCAGGCGGGATGACGCCGCTCACGTCGAAGGCGAGGCTGTTGAGCCCGGGAAGGATCCCCGCCTCCTGCAGGTCGTGCACCCCGTAGGAGAGCACGCCTGCGGCGACCAGGATGAGGAAGCCGCCCGACCAGGCGAAGAACTTCGAGAGGTTGATGCGCACGAGGCCGCGGTAGATGAGGTAGCCGAGCACGACCGCCGCGGCGATGCCCAGCGCGGCGCCGAGGATGGGGAGGGTCGTCTCGCCCGTCGCCTGCACGGCGGCCCAGATGAACAGGGCGGTCTCGATGCCCTCGCGGCCCACGGCGAGGAACGCCACGAGCACCAGTCCCCAGCCGGCGCCCACGAGCGCCTTGTCGATGTCGTCGTGCAGGGTGCCTTTCAGATTCTGGCTGGTGCGGAGCATCCAGAACACCATCCAGGTGACGAAGCCCGTGGCGATGATGGAGAGCGAGCCGCCGATCGCCTCCTGTGCCTCGAAGCTCAGGCCGTAGGCACCGAAGGTCAGTACGGCCCCCAGCGTGAGGGCGACCAGCACGGCGAGGCCGACGCCCATCCAGAGCCGCACGAGCACGTCGTGACGGCCGAGCTTCCTCACGTAGGCGATGAGGATGCCGACCACCAGTGCGGCCTCGAGGCCTTCACGCAGGCCGATCAAGAAGTTGGCGAACACGGGCACCGTTCTTCACAGGAAAGCGGTAAGGGTTGCCTTACCAAAATCAGAGGCTAGACCTCAGAGGGTGGTTTGTCCACTCCGCCGTCCAGCGGCCGATTCATCCACAGATTCAGGGGGTTCAGGATGCTCGCGGCACGCGCCCGTACGCTGGTGGCGTGAATCCTGCACGAACGACCCGCCTCCTCGCCATTGCGGCCTCCCTGTTCCTGGGTCTGTTGTTCGGCGTGCTCGGCACGATCGTGCACCAGATCTCGGTGAGCGTGTTCGGCGTCTTCGACCTGCCTGTGGGGCTCATCGTCGCGCTGCCGGCCCTCGCCCTGCTCCTCGTCGGCCTCCGCATGTCGGCGCCCACGCGGTTCGCGGCACTCGCCGCGGCGATCGGGTCGATCTGCATGGTGGCGCTGCTCGCCCTGCCGAGCCCGGGCGGCTCCGTGCTCATCCCCGACAGCGCGCTGGGCCTCGCCTGGCTCATCGGGTCGACGCTCGTGGCCGTCGTCGTGCTCGCCTGGCCCCGCATCAAGCCGCGCGAACCGCAGCAGCCCGCGGTGCCGACCACCCGCCCCGACGCCGTAGACTTGAAGCTCGGGTAATCGAAGGAGTCTGAACCACTGTGACCTATGTCATCGCCCTCCCGTGCGTGGATGTCAAAGACCGCGCGTGTATCGACGAGTGCCCCGTCGACTGCATCTACGAAGGCGAGCGTTCGCTCTACATCCACCCCGACGAATGCGTCGACTGCGGTGCCTGCGAGCCCGTCTGCCCCGTCGAGGCCATCTACTACGAAGACGACCTGCCCGAAGAGTGGGCCGACTACTACAAGGCCAACGTCGAGTTCTTCGACGAGATCGGCTCGCCCGGCGGCGCCGCGAAGGTGGGAGTCATCAAGCACGACCACCCGGTGATCGCCGTGCTCCCTCCCCAAGAGCACTGATCGGCCCGCTCCGGTGGCTCTAGGCGCACTGCCCGACTACCCGTGGGACGCGATGACCCCGTTCGTCGAACGGGCGCGCGCCCACCCGGGCGGCATTGTCGACCTCTCCATCGGGTCGCCCGTCGATCCCACGCCCGAGATCGTGCGTGCGGCGCTCGCCGAGGCCACCGACGCCCACGCCTACCCGCAGACGGCGGGAACTCCGGCGCTGCGCGAAGCGGTCGTGGAGTGGTACGCGAGGCGGCGCGGGGTCACCGGGCTGAGCGCGGAGATGGTGCTTCCCACCATCGGCTCGAAGGAGTTCGTGGCCTGGCTGCCGTTCATGCTCGGCCTCGGTGAGGGCGACGTGGTCGTGCATCCGCTCGCCGCGTACCCCACCTACGAGATGGGCGCCACGATCGCAGGTGCGACGGCCGTCGCGGCCGACGACCCCGACACGTGGCCGGCACGCACCCGGCTGGTGTGGCTCAACAGCCCCGGCAACCCCGACGGGCGCGTGCTCGGGGTGTCGGAGCTCGCCGCCGCGGTGCGTCGTGCCCGCGAGCTCGGCGCGATCGTGGTGGGCGACGAGTGCTACGCCGAACTGGGCTGGGAGGGCGAGTGGGAGTCGACCCCGGTGCCGAGCGTGCTCGATCCGCGGGTGGCCGGGGGAGACCCCACCGGGGTGCTCGCCGCCTACTCGCTCAGCAAGCAGTCGAACCTCGCGGGGTACCGGGCGGCGTTCGCCGTCGGCGACCCCGCCCTCATCGCGCGCCTGCTCACGGTGCGCAAGCACGCGGGAATGATCCCGCCCGCGCCCGTGCAGGCCGCCATGACGGTCGCGTTGGGCGACGACGCCCACGTCGCGGCGCAGAAGGAGCTCTACCGGGCCCGCAGGGCCGTGCTGAAGCCGGCGCTCGAGGCCGCGGGGTTCCGCATCGACCACAGCGAGGCCGGGCTCTACCTCTGGGCGACCGAGGGGCGCGAGGCGTGGGAGAGCATCCGTGCCCTCTCCGAGCTCGGCATCGTCGCGGGGCCCGGGCCGTTCTACGGGCCGCACTTCCCCCAGCACGTGAGGTTCTCGCTCACCGCACACGACGAGCGCATCGCCGCCGCCGCCTCGCGGCTCGGCGGCTACCGCCGGGCATAGGAGAGTTCCTCTAAGGTTCACCGCCCAGTCTGGGTGAATGCAACAGTAGGGTTCCGGGGACATTAGGCTGTATGAGGGTCAGCGCAGTCACGGTCACGAACTCGCTGCGGCGCCCGCTGACGACAACGCTTGCAGATCATCTCGAGGAGGCGCCGTGACGGACGTCGATCACATCGCGAAGACAGAAACCGGCTCCGCCGAAGGACCCGGGACTGTCACGCTGAACCACCCGGGAGGAACCGCGGAGTTCCCGCTCCTTCCCTCGGTCGACGGCGCCTCGTCGATCGACCTCTCCACCCTCACCAAGCAGACCGGGCTCACCGCGCTCGACTACGGCTTCGTCAATACCGCGGCCACCAAGTCGGCGATCACCTACATCGACGGCGACGCGGGAATCCTGCGCTATCGGGGCTACCCCATCGAGCAGGTGGCGACGAAGCTCACCTACCTCGAGGTGGCCTGGCTCCTCATCTACGGCGAGCTGCCGACGCCCTCGGAGCTGAGCGACTTCGACGACCGCATCCGTCACCACACCCTGCTGCACGAAGACCTCAAGCGCTTCTTCGACGCGCTGCCGCACAACGCCCACCCGATGTCGGTGCTGTCGTCGGGTGTCTCGGCGCTGTCGACCTACTACCAAGACTCGATGGACCCGCGGAACCCCGAGCACGTCGAGATCTCGACCATCCGTCTGCTGGCGAAGCTGCCGGTGATGGCCGCCTACGCCCACAAGAAGAGCATCGGGCAGGCCTTCCTCTACCCCGACAACTCGCTGTCGTTCGTCGACAACTTCCTGCGCCTGAACTTCGGCACCATGGCCGAGCCGTACGAGATCGACCCGGTGCTGTCGAAGGCGCTCGAGCGCCTGCTCATCCTGCACGAAGATCACGAGCAGAACGCGTCGACGTCGACCGTGCGGCTCGTCGGCTCGACCGAGGCGAACATGTTCGCGTCGATCTCGGCCGGCATCAACGCGCTGTTCGGTCCGCTGCACGGCGGGGCGAACGAGGCGGTGCTGTCGATGCTGGCGCAGATCCGCGACTCCGGCGAGGGTGTCGACAAGTTCGTCGAGCGGGTGAAGAACAAGGAGGCGGGCATCCGTCTCATGGGCTTCGGGCACCGCGTCTACAAGAACTACGACCCGCGCGCCAAGCTCGTGAAGGAGAGCGCCGACGAGGTGCTCGAGGCGCTCGGTGTGAAAGACCCGCTGCTCGACATCGCGAAGGAGCTCGAGCAGGTCGCCCTGAACGACGACTACTTCATCTCGCGTCGCCTCTACCCGAACGTCGACTTCTACACCGGCGTCATCTACAAGGCGATGGGCTTCCCCACCCGCATGTTCACGGTGCTCTTCGCCATCGGCCGCCTCCCCGGGTGGATCGCCCACTGGCGCGAGATGGCCACCGACCCCCAGACCAAGATCGGCCGCCCCCAGCAGCTCTACCTGGGCTCCCCCTCCCGCGACCTCCCCTAGGGTCCCCCCCTCAATCGACCCGTCACGTCAATCGACCCGTCACGATCCGCCCTCTGAAGCTAGCTCGAGGGGCGGATCGTGACGGGTCGATTGCGTGTTGTCCACAGCTCGGGCCAGAGCACGCTCTCACGGGGCTGAGTAGGGCACTGTGGCGGGGTGTCCCGCTCAGTTCCTCTGCCCCACGCGCTCGCGGGTGGCCCGTTCACGCTGGCATCGGGCGCGGGCCAGGGTCTCAGTGAGAAGCGGATGCGCGGGGCCGACCTGGCTAAGCCCTTCAGCGGTGTGCGCACGACCCCGGAAGACGGGTTCACCCTGCTCGGGCGGTGCGCTGCCTACGCGCTTCTCATGCCGGAAGGCCACGTGTTCAGCCACAGCACGGCGGCACGGTTGTGGGGGATGCCGCTGCCGGAATCCCTCGAGATCGAGGAACATCTCCATGTCGCGGCGATCGACGGCACGACGAGACCGCGATCGGCGGGTGTGCGGGGTCACGAGGTGCTCGACTCGTCGGCCCGCGTGCACCTGCGGTCGGGATTCCGAGTCCTCGATCCCGTGACGGTGTGGCTGCAGCTCGCTGCGAGTCTCGGTCTCGACGACCTCGTGGCGGCGGGCGACCACCTCGTGATGACACCTCGCTTCGCGCCACCCGGTGATGAGCGGCCGTACGCATCCGTCGACGAGATGATCTCGCGGGTGCGGGCATTCCGTGGGCGGGGGAAGAAGAATGCGAGCTGGGCGGTGGGGCACGTCCGCGACGGGGCGGAGTCTCGGAGGGAGACGCTGTTGCGGCTGGAGCTTCTGCGGCACGGACTGCCCACACCTGAACTCAACACCGAGATCGTCGACGACTCGGGCGCGCGCATCGGGTTCGGAGACATCGTGTTCAGGCACCATGGCGTGCTCGTCGAGTACGACGGTGAGCAGCACCGCACGAGCTCCCGCCAGTACTACCGCGACGTCGAGCGCCTCGAGGCGCTGCACCGCGCGGGCTGGATCGACGTTCGCGTCACACGCCAGACCCCGCGCACAGGCCCCGCCTCAGCTGTTGCCCGCACCGAGCGCGCGCTCCGTTCCCGTGGCTGGGCTCCGCCGGCATGATCGACCCGTCACGATCCGCCCTCTGAGGGCCCTGAGAGGGCGGATCGTGACGGGTCGATGGGCGGGGCGCGGGGGCTAGGCGTGGAGGGTGGGGTTGAGGGTGATGCCGGAGCCGGAGCGGGCGACGGCCTCGACGGCGCCCGTGAGGGAGTTGCGGCGGAAGAGGAGGTTGGGCACGCCCGAGAGCTCGACGGCCTTGACGATGCGGTTCTCGTCGTCGGAGCCCGATCCGTCGATGAGCACGACCTTGGTGCCCGCCGTGACGTAGAGGCCGGCCTCGACCACGGAGTCGTCGCCGATCGAGATGCCGATGCCGGCGTTCGCTCCGAGCAGCGACCGGCGCCCGATCGAGACGCGCTGCGTGCCCCCACCCGAGAGCGTGCCCATGATCGACGCGCCACCGCCGATGTCGGACCCGTCTCCGACCACGACCCCCTGCGAGATGCGGCCCTCCACCATCGACGCGCCGGTGGTGCCGGCGTTGAAGTTCACGAAGCCCTCGTGCATCACGGTCGTGCCCGGGGCGAGGTGCGCCCCCAAGCGCACGCGCGACGCGTCAGCGATGCGCACCTTCGCGGGGGTGACGTAGTCGAGCAGCCGCGGGAACTTGTCGATGCCGTAGGCCTGGATGCCCGCCCGCTGCAGCGACGGACGCAGACGATCGAAGTGGTCAGGATGCACGGGGCCGGCATTCGTGAACACCGCGATCGGCAGGTGCGCGAAGACGCCGTCGAGGTTGAGCCCGTTCGGGGCCACCAGGAGGTGCGACAGCAGGTGCAGGCGCAGGTACGCGTCGGGGGTCGACGCGGGCGGCGCGGCGAGCTCGACGCCCACCGTCGTGACCTCGACCGTGACGCCTCGGCGCGCATCCGGAACCGCGTGCGCGTGCAGTTCTTCGGGGGCGACCGCACCCGCGGGCAGCTCACCGAGGGCGGGAGCCGGGTACCAGGTGTCGAGCACCGTGCCGTCGGCGGCGACGGTCTGCAGGCCGTGACCCCAGGCGTGCGTGGCGGATGCTGTGGAGAGTTCGTCTTCGGGCATGACTCCAGCGTATCGATCTGCGGCCCCCCTCTAGACTTGGCGAATGGCATTCGACCCCGCGCATCCGGTTCTCGACCTGACGGAGAGCTCGACCGTGCTCACCCAGCAGATCTGCGACGTCGAGTCGGTCTCGGGGAACGAGACGCTCCTCGCCGACGCGATCGTCGTCGCGCTCGCCGAGCAGGCGCCGCATCTCGAGGTGATCCGCGACGGCGACACGATCGTCGCCCGCACGCACCTCGGCCGAGACCAGCGCGTGGTGATCGCCGGGCACATCGACACGGTGCCCCTCAACGCGAACCTCCCCACCCGCTACGAGACCGTCGACGGCGAGGAGTACCTCTGGGGTCGCGGCACGGTCGACATGAAGGCCGGCGTCGCGGTGCAGCTGAAGCTCGCCGCTGAGCTCACCGATCCCGTCGTCGACATCACCTGGATGTGGTACGACCACGAGGAGGTCTCGAACGAGCTCAACGGCCTCACCCGGCTCGCCGCGAACCGCCCCGAGCTGTTCGCGGGCGACTTCGCCATCCTGGGCGAACCGAGCAACTCGCAGATCGAGGGCGGGTGCAACGGCAACCTGCGCGCCGAGATCCGCGCGTACGGGCTGCGGGCGCACTCGGCCCGCAGCTGGGTGGGCGACAACGCCATCCACAAGGCTGCCCCCATCCTCGACCGGCTCGCCGCCTACGAGCCGCGCCAGGTGGAGGTCGACGGGCTCGTCTACCGCGAAGGGCTCAACGCCGTGGGCATCAGCGGGGGCGTGGCGGGCAACGTCATCCCCGACGAGGTGATGGTGCACGTGAATTACCGCTTCGCGCCGAGCCGCTCGGGCGAGGAGGCGGTGGCGCACATCGAGGAGCTGTTCGGCGACTACGAGGTGCGCATCGTCGACCTCGCCGTCGGCGCCCGCCCCGGCCTCGACGCCCCGCTCGCGCAGCGCTTCCTCGCCGCGGTCGGCGGGGAGGCGAAGCCGAAGTACGGCTGGACCGACGTCGCCCGCTTCTCGGCCATGGGCGTGCCCGCCGTCAACTACGGCCCGGGCGACCCGCTCAAGGCGCACGCCGACGACGAGCGCGTACGGGTGAGCCAGATCGAGTCGTGCGAGGCGGGTCTGCGCGCCTGGCTCACCGGCGCCAGCTGAACCCGCAGGCGAGCACGAGGGTGAGCGAGACGACGGCGCCGACGGATGCCGCTGCCCCCGACAGGCGGTCGCGCCCCGCAGACGGACGCGGTTCTGCGATGGGGCCGGGCCGAGCATCCGCTGTGCTGCGCCGTGTGCCGTGGTGGGCGCAGGTGCTCGTGGTGTTCGCGCTGTCGCGGGTGGTCACGACGGTGATCGCGCTGCTGTTCGCGCGGGCGCAGGGTGCGAACCCGTGGACGGGGGCGAACCCGCCGTACCTCAGCTACGCCGCCATCTGGGACGGCAACTGGTACAAGATCATCTCGTTCTACGGGTATCCCTCGCAGCTGCCCGTGAACGCCGACGGGCACATCGGCGAGAACGCCTGGGCGTTCATGCCGGGCTACCCGTTCCTCGTGAGCGCCCTCCGCTGGGCGACCGGGTCGAGCTGGGAGCTCGTCGCCGTCGCGGTGTCGATCGCCTGCTCGCTGGGCGCGGCGCTCGTGTTCCACCGCCTCATGAAGCACGTGCTGCACGACGACGGGGCGGCCCTGTTCAGCGTGGTGCTGTTCTGCGTGGCGCCGCTGTCGCCGCTGCTGCAGTTCGCGTACGCCGAGGCGATGGGGCTGCTGCTGCTCGTCACCGCGCTCTACCTCATGGTGACGAGGCGCTATGCGTGGGTGTTCCCGGTGGTGGTGGTGATGGCGCTCACGAGGCCGACGGGTCTCGCGTTCGCGCTCTTCGTCGGGCTGCACGTCGTGCACCGGTACCTGGTGCGGCGGCGCGATCCGTTCCCGGTGCGGGAGCGGGTGGTGACGGTGGCGCTCGCCGTGTTCAGCGGGCTGATGGGGCTCGCCTGGCCGGGCATCGCCTGGCTCGTCACCGGCGAGCTCACCGCCTACACCGACACGGAGCTCGCCTGGCGCGCCGCCTACATCGGGTACGGCGAGCTCGTGCCGTTCACGGCGTGGTTCCAGGGCGGCAACTGGTGGCTGGGGGAGCCGCTCGGCGCGATCGTGGTGGTGCTGCTCATCGCGGGCTTCGCCGCGTTCCTGTTCACACCCCTCGTGAAGCGGCTCGGCGTCGACCTGCAGCTGTGGCTCGCGAGCTACGCGCTGTACCTGCTCGCGGTGTTCTTCCCGCAGTCGAGCACCTTCCGCCTGCTGATGCCGCTGTTCCCGGCACTCGGCGCGCTCGCCCTGCCCCGATCGCCGGTGTACCGGGTGGCGCTCGTCGTCGTGTGCATCGCCGGGCAGGTGGGGTGGATGGCGATCGGCTGGGGGGTCGACGGCCGCGACTGGACACCGCCGTGACCGGTGCGTGAGTTTCGTCAGTTGTCGCGATTCGGCGATAATGGTAACCGACACCACGAAAGGGGAGCCGAATGGCCGCCATGAAACCCAGGACCGGAGACGGACCGATGGAGGCAGTGAAAGAAGGACGCCTCATCATCGTTCGGGTACCGCTGGAGGGCGGGGGTCGCCTCGTCGTCTCCGTCAACGACGCGGAGGCGAAGGAGCTGCACGACGCTCTCGCCGGCGTGGTCAATCCCGCGTAGCAGGGAGCGCCTGGTCGCGACAGCGGCCGGGCCCTTCACGGCGAAGGCCCCGCCCCGGTTCACCCGGGTGGCGGGGCCTTCGCTTGTGTCTGGAACCGGTGGCCGGATCGTGTGTCTGGATCTTGTGTCTGAATGCGGGCTGCTCGTTCGTGAGCGGGCGAGCGGATGCCTCAGCCGACGATCTTCGTCACCTGCAGCAGGCCGTCGCCGGCCGGTGACAGCGTCGTGAGAACCGCCTCCGAGGCGGCGAGCTCGGCGATGAGCGTGCGGAAGTCGGTGACGGTCTCGCCGCGCTGCACGGGGTCGGCGACCTTGTCTTTCCAGAGGGCGTGCGGCACGAGCACGGTTCCGCCGCGGCGCACGAGGCGCAGGGCGTGCTCGACGTACTCGATCACGCTCGCCGCGTCGGCGTCGACCAGCACCAGGTCGTAGGAGTTCTCGTTAAGGCGCGGCAGCACGTCGGCGGCCCGCCCCGTGATGAGACGGATGCGGTTGGCCGGCACCTTCGCATCCAGCAGGGCCGCGCGCGCCACCTGCTGGTGCTCCAGCTCGGTGTCGATCGAGGTGATGGTGGCCTCGGGGGCACCCCGCAGCATCCAGAGCGCCGACACGCCGAGGCCGGTGCCGATCTCGACGATCGACTTGGCGGCGGTGGCGGCGGCGATCACCCCGAGCTGGCTGCCGATGGCGGGGGACACCGACTCGACGCCCACCTCGGCGGCGTGCGCGCGCGCCGCCACGATCTGCGGCGTCTCGGCGACGAGGTCGTCGGCGTACTTCCAGCTGGACTCTTTGCTTGACACGGTGCCCTCCGCTTGACAGCTTAGAGAACGGCCCAGGCTCCGCCGGGTCGCCACGCGCGGGGGCTTGTCGGTTGTGGAAGGTATAGTTTCAGCATGTTCGGGTTGACCTTCGAGAAGCTGCTGCTGATCGGGATCATCGCCGTCTTCGTGCTCGGCCCCGAGCGTCTGCCGGGCTACGCCGCGAAGCTCGCCCAGTTCATCCGCAGCGCGCGCGACATGGCCAACGGCGCCAAGGCCCGCATGAAAGACGAGATGGGCGACGACTTCGACGACGTCGACTGGAAGAAGCTCGACCCGCGTCAGTACGACCCGCGCCGCATCATCCGCGAGGCGCTGCTCGACGACACGCCCGCGACCCCCGCCGTGCGGCCGGTGACGAAGCCGGCGACGAGACCGGAGCCCGCGTACCTGCAGCACAAGGCGAAGTCGGCCGGGGGGCCGACCGCGATCGGTGCGGCGGAGGGGGCCGCTGGGGTGGTCGGTGCGGCCAAAGCGGCCAGCGCCGTGGGCGCGGTCGGGCCGACGGGCGTCGCCGGTGCTGCGGCGGGTGCGGCCGCGGCTGCCGCTGCCGCGTCGGGGGCGGGCGCCGAGGGCGACCCGGTCGCCGGAGATCCCGCCTTCCCGGGCGAGACCAGCGGGGAGCACACCCCCGCGCCGATGCCCGCCGTGGCCTCGGCCTACGACTCCGAAGCGACCTGAGCCTCTCGCCCAGCGTGGGGACGGATGTCTCGCCCGGGCGTGAAGACGGATGCGTGGCGGTCACCTGGTGGCGTAGCCGCAGGACTCGGGTTACGACTTCGGGGCTACCTGACCCTCCTGCGCGGCGTGGGGACAAATGCGCGGCGGTCGCCCGGTGGCGAAGCCGACGGCCTCGCGTTATGGCTTCGAAGCTACCTAACCCTCCCGCGCGGGCGTGGAGACGTATGCGCGGCGGTCACCCGGTGGCGAAGCCGCAGGACTCGGAGATGAAGTCGTAGACCTGCTGCTTGACTGCCGGGTCTGCGGCGAGTTCGACGGTTCCTGCTGTGCGGCCGGCAAGCGTGACGTCGAGCGGCAGGACGGTGCCGCGCTTGTCTTCGGCGACGGCGTGAGGATCGCAGCGGGCGGGCACGGCCTCCAGCGTGATGGTCGATGGTGAGTCGCCGGGTGCGACCTCGAGGTCGAGCGGCCAGGATCCTCCGTCGCGGGGCTGCAGGAGGATGCTCGGGCGCACCTCGGTGAGGTGCAGCACGGGGCCGTCCGCGGCTCCGGTGGGGGAGATGCGCAGCTCGAGGAGAGCGGTCGTCCTAGGCCCCGATCCCTCCACGCGAAGACCCGCGAAGCCCAGCGCGGCAGTCGCGGCGACTTCGTGCTGCAAGCAGTCCTCACCCGCGATGCGCGGCAACACCCCGAAGGGGTCGCTCGGCGTGCCCTGGATGGTGGTGGTGTCGTCTCGGCGCGCGCCCGCCACGCCGGAGCCGTCCGTGTCGCCGGTGCGGGTGTCGCTGCCGGTGTCGTTCGCGCTGCCGGCGTCACCTGGGGCCGTGGAGCCGTCTCCACCGTCGCGGACGATCAGCGTGAGCACGGGCGGGCCTTCGGGGGCGGGGCACACGGCGGTGCTCAGCGCTATCGGCAGGTGGCGGGTGAGGCCGGGTGGGATCTCGACGGGGCTACCGCTCCAGTCGACCGGCGCCGCGAACTGGACGCTGTCGAAGCGCGCACCCACAACGACGATCGGCTCGTCGCGAGTGTTCGTGACGGAGAGCTGGAGGCCGCGCTTCGCGTAGTCCGTGCGGCTCTGCAGGATCTCGAGGCCCACCCCGTCGACCACCGTCGGCGAAGGAGCCGACGAGGCGGTGGCCGTGGCCGAGCTCGGCGACGTCGTGCCGCCCACCGGCGCGGTCGCGAACGCGCCACCGGGTGAGCCCGGCCCCGTGCATCCGCTCACCATCACAGCCGACGCCAGGACGAGCGCCGCGACGATATCGCGAATCTGTCTGGGTGCCCACTCGCCACGCGCTACCAGCTCGCCCGTGCCCGTGCCCGTGACCGCGCCGAGTGCGGGACGCTGCGCGTCCGCGCCGCGCATCCGCCTGGGCGCCCGCTCGTTATGCGGCACCAGCTCAGCCGTGCCCGGCCTCGTGCCCGCGCCGAGCGCCGTGAGAAGACCGCGCATCGGCCTGGGCACCCACTCGCCACGCGCTACCAGCTCGGCCGAGCCCTCGCCCGTGCCGAGTGCGGGTCGCTGCGCCGACGCGCCGCGCAGCCGCGCGGGCTGCCGCGCCGCGACGCCCGCGCCGGGGGCGCGGGGCCGGGAGCGGGGCGCGCTCATACCGGGGCGAGCCCCAGGCGGCGGCCCGCGAGGTCGCGGCCGCGGCGCGCCATCGTGGCGGCGACCGCGTCGATGGCGCGGGCGGCGGGGTCGTCGGGGCGGGCGAGCACCACGGGTGCCCCCGTGTCGCCGCCGGTGCGCAGTTCGACGCTGAGCGGCACCGACGCGAGCAGCGGAACCTCGCGTCCGGCGCGCGCCGAGAGCCGGCGCGCGACCTCGGCGCCGCCGCCCGAGCCGAACAGCTCGACGGTCTGCCCGTCGGGCCCGGTGAACCCCGCCATGTTCTCGATGACGCCGTAGACGCTCTGTCCGGTCTGCATGGCCACCAGCCCCGAGCGCTCGGCCACATCGGCGGCGGCGGGCTGCGGGGTGGTGAGCACCACGACCTCCGCGTTGGGCAGCAGCTGCCCCACCGAGATCGCCACGTCGCCGGTGCCGGGCGGCAGATCGAGCAGCAGCACGTCGAGGTCGCCGAAGTACACGTCGGTGAGAAACTGGGCGATCGTGCGGTGCAGCATCGGCCCGCGCCACGCGACAGCGCCGCCGGTCGCCGACGCCTGGGCGGGGTCGATGAACATGCCGATGGAGATGACCTTCACCCCGTGCGCCACGGGCGGCAGGATCATGTCGTCGAGCCTGGTCGGCCGCGCCGCCACTCCCTGCTCGTCGACGAGCCCGAGGATGCCCGGGATCGAGAACCCGTACACATCGGCGTCGACGAGCCCCACCGACAAACCCCGACGAGCGAGCGCCACCGCGAGATTGGCCGTCAGCGTCGACTTGCCCACTCCGCCCTTGCCGCTCGTGATCGCGTACACCCGCGTCAGCGTTCCGGGCCCGAACGGCATGTCCCGCCGCCCCGGCCCCCGCAGCCGCTCGGTGAGCGCGGCCCGCTCCTCCTTCGACATGACGGAGACGTCGACCCGCACCGCGTCGACCCCCGGCACGCCGAGCGCCGCCTCGCGCACGTCGCGCTCGATCGTGGCGGCGGCCGGGCAGCCCACGATGGTGAGCTTGAGCTCGACGTCGGCCACCCCCGAGTCGTCGACCGCGACCGCGCCCACCATGTCGAGCTCGGTGATGGGCCGCCTGATCTCGGGGTCGACGACGCGGGCGAGCGCCCCCCGCACGGCCTCGGGGAGACCGGATGCGGTGGCTGCGCTCACCGGCGCGGGTTCCGCTGCGTGGGCACCGAGCCGGTGGCCGGGCCGAGCAGGGAGGGGGAGGAGGTGGAGGCCGTGCGAGCATCCGTCTCGTCGGGATCGCGGTCTCGGTCGAGCTCGTCGAGCAGCGACCGCAGTTCGGCGCGGATGAACTCCTTGCTCGCCATGTCTTGCAGCGCCAGCCGCAGCGCGACCACCTCGCGGGCGAGGTACTCGGTGTCGGCGAGGTTGCGCTCGGCCCGCTGCCGGTCTTGCTCGAACTGCACGCGGTCGCGGTCGTCCTGCCGGTTCTGCGCGAGCAGGATGAGCGGTGCGGCGTAGCTCGCCTGCAGCGACAGGATGAGCGTGAGCGCCGTGAATCCGATGGCCGCGGAGTCGAACCGCCAGTTCTCGGGGCCGTAGGTGTTGAACAGCATCCACACCACGACGAACAGCGTGAGCCCCACGAGAAACCACGGGGTGCCCATCGCCCGCGCGATCGCCTCCGTCACGCGCCCGAACCGGTCGCGGTTCGTCACGGGGCGCCGCGGGATGACCGTCGTGCGACGGCCCTTCGGGGCGTCGAGCGCCGAGCGCTGCCTGTTATCGCCCGATCGTGCCATGTCCGGTCCTCCTTCCGCGTGCAGGGGTGCGCGGCGCTCCGCTCAGCGCTCGCGAGGGGGTGCGATCCGACACCTCGTCGGTGTCGTCATCGCTGTCGTTACTTCGCCAGTCATCGGGCAAGAGGTAGTCGAGGACGTCGTCAATGGTCACCACCCCGACCAGTCGGTGGTTGTCGTCGACGACCGGGACGGACACCAGGTTGTAGCTGGCCAGGATGCGGGCCACGACCGCCGCCGAGGTGTCGGCGGTGACGGGTTCGAGACCCTGGTCGAGAATCGTGCCGAGCTTCTCGTGCGGGGGGTAGCGCAGCATCCGCTGGAAGTGCACCATACCGAGGAAGCGCCCGGTAGGCGGCTCGAACGGGGGGAGCGTGATGCAGATCGCCGCACCGAGCGCGGGGGCCAGCTCGTGCCGGCGGATGAGCGCGAGACCCTCCGCGACCGTCGCGTCGGCCGAGACGATGATGGGCTCGGTCGTCATGAGGCCGCCCGCCGTGTCGGGGGCGAAGGCGAGCAGCATGCGCACGTCGTCGGCCTCCTCGGGCTGCATGAGCTCGAGCAGGTGCTCGCCGCGCTCGTCGGAGAGCAGGGCGATGAGGTCGGTGGCGTCGTCAGGCTGCATCTGGTCGAGCACGTCGGCGGCGCGGTCGTCGTCGAGCTTCGACAGGATCTCGACCTGGTCGACCTCGGGCATCTCCTCGAGCACGTCGGCGAGCCGGTCGTCGGGGAGCTCTTCGGCCACCTCGAGCATGCGTTGCGGGGGAAGGTCGAGGAGGGTGTTGGCGAGGTCGGCGGGCTTGAGGTCGCTGAAGGTGGCGATGAGCTGCTCGGCTGACTGCGCCTGCCCGGCGGAGGTGCGCTCGCGCACCTCGTCCCACGCGGCGAACACCGTCGCGCCCTTGGCGAACGGGGAGGCGGAGGTCTTGGGGCGGCGCACGAACAGCTGGGCCACCGACCACTCGCCGGGCCCGTGCTCCTCGATCGAGACGTCTTCGATGGTGGCCTGACCCGAGCCGTCGGCGAACACGACCTGGCGGCCGAACAGTTCGGCCACGACCCGCACCTCGCCGCCGCGCTGCTCGAAGCGGCGCACGTTGATGAGACCGGTGGTGATGATCTGGCCGCTCGAGATGCTCGTCACCCGGCCGATCGACACGAACACGCGCCGGCGGCCGGGAATCTCGACGATGAGGCCGACGACACGCGGCGGATCGTTCTTGCGGTAGACCACGAGCACGTCGCGCACCTTGCCCAGGCGGTCGCCCGAGGGGTCGAAGACGGTGCACCCCACCAATCGGGCGACGAAGACTCTGGTGGCACTCACGACTACTAACTTAGACCTTCGCCCCGTGGCTCCGGCCGGGAGCGTTCAGGCGCGCCGGAGGTGGCCGTGGGACAATGCCGGGGTGACCGATCCGCAGCCCTCCGCCCGCCGTCGACCACCGCGCGGAGCCGTCATCCCCACAGGCGAGACGGTCGCCACCTTCGACAGCTACGCCGAGGCGCAGGCCGCCGTCGACCGGCTGGCCCGGGCCGAGTTCCCCGTGAAGGAGCTGTCCATCGTGGGCAGCGACCTCAAGAGCGTCGAACGCGTCACGGGCAAGATGAGCTACGGGCGGGCGGCCCTCGCCGGGGCGCTGTCGGGCCTCTGGGTGGGCATCTTCTTCGGCCTGCTGCTCGTGCTGCTCTCGCCGACGAGCACCACGCCGCTGTTCCTCGTCGCCGCGGCGCTCATCGGCGCCGGATTCGGCCTGTTCTTCAACATCGTCGTGTACAGCATCGGCCGCCGGCGCCGCGACTACACCTCGGTGATGCAGGTGGTGGCGAGCTCCTACGCCGTCGTGGTGGGCGTGGAGCTCGCCAACCGGGCTCGCAACGTGCTCGACCGCTCGGAGGGGTAGGAGGGCGGCCGCGCGGCTCGCCCCGCGCGGGGCCTCCCGGCCGGCCTGCGCCCGCGGGTGCCTGGGGTTCGCGCGGCGCGGGGCGCGCCGCGCCCGCTACGCCTGCGGGTTCAGCCGCGCGTACCAGGCCTCGACGTCGTCGGCCGTGCGCGGGATGCCGATCGACAGGTTCTCGGCACCGTCCTCGGTGACCAGGATGTCGTCTTCGATGCGCACCCCGATGCCCCGGAACTCCTCCGGCACCGTGAGGTCGTCGGGCTGGAAGTACAGCCCGGGTTCGATGGTGAACACCATGCCGGGCTCGAGCACCCCGTCGAGGTACATCTCGCGTCGCGCCTTCGCGCAGTCGTGCACGTCGATGCCGAGGTGGTGGCTGGTGCCGTGCACCATGTAGCGGCGGTGCTGCTGGTTGTCGGCCTCGAGCGCCTGCTCGGCAGTCACCGGCAGGAGCCCCCACTCCGCGGTGCGCCGCGCGATCACGGCCATCGCGGCCTGGTGGATCTCCCGGAACTTGATACCCGGCCGCACGATCGCGAACGCCGCATCGGCGGCCTCGCGCACGGCTTCGTACACCGTCCGCTGCACCTCGGTGAAGCGCCCGTTCACGGGAAGGGTGCGGGTGATGTCGGCCGTGTAGAGCGAGTCGAGCTCCACCCCGGCGTCGAGCAGGATGAGGTCACCCGGGGTGACGGGCCCGTCGTTGCGGGTCCAGTGCAGGATGCAGGCGTGCGGGCCCGAGGCCGCGATCGTGTCGTACCCGACGGTGTTGCCGTCCAGGCGGGCGCGGGTGTTGAACACGCCCTCCACCAGGCGCTCGCCGCGCGCGTGCTGAGAGCTGCGGGCGAAGTCGGCGATCACGTCGTCGAAGCCGCGGGCGGTCGCCGCCACGGCTTCGCGCATCTGCGCGATCTCGTAGGAGTCCTTCACGAGCCGCAGCTCGGAGAGCACCCGGGCGAGCTCGTCGTCGGCGCTGTCGCCCGCACCTGCGGGCAGGGCCGGGTCGGCCTCGCGCAGCACCACGGTGGTCTCGTCGAAGTCGACCGACTCGAAGTCGGCGACACCCTTCGTGGCAAGGGCGAGGTCGCTCGCGACCTGGGCGAGCGAGGGGCGGGGGCCGATCCAGAATTCGCCGATCTCGGGGTTCGCGTAGAACTCGTCGGAGTCACGGCCGGCGCGCTCGCGGAAGTAGAGGGTCGCCTCGTGGCCCGCGTCGGAGGGCTCCAGCACGAGGTAGGCGCCCGGCTCGGCGTCGGAGGCCCAGCCGGTGAGGTACGAGAACGCCGAGTGCGCCCGGTAGGGGTAGTCGGTGTCGTTCGAGCGCTGCTTGGGGGCGCCCGACGGGATGACGAGCCGCTTGCCGGGGAAGGCCTCCGAGAGGCGGCGTCGGCGTTCGGCGGCGAACCGTGCCTGCTCCCGCGCCGGCGGGAGGGTGTCGGTGCGCTCGGCCCAGCCGCTCGCGATGTAGTCGCGGAAGGCGTCGGAGCCCGGCGTCGTGGAGCGGTTGCTCGTGGCGCGGGGTTCGGGGGCGTCGGTGTCGGCGTGGCCCGGGGTGGTGGGCGCGGCGGTGGCAGGCGCGGTGGTCTCCGGCGCGGTGGCGTCGGCGGTGCTGGAGGTCTCGGTGGTCTCGGCCATGCATCCATTCTCCACCCGGGGAGCGGGAGGCCGCCGAACAGCCGGGCGGATGCGGCGGGATACGATGGGGAGATGTCTTCCGCTCGGCTGTTCAGGGAGCCGATCGACCTGCACACGCACAGCAGGGTCTCCGACGGCACCGAGGCTCCGGCCGAGCTGGTGCGGGCGGCGAAGGATGCGGGGCTCGGCACGGTCGCCCTCACCGACCACGACTCCACGGCAGGCTGGGCCGAAGCGGCTGCCGAGGCGACGCGTGTGGGTGTCACGTTCATCCCGGGCATGGAGCTCAGCACGCGCATCGGCTGGTCGAGCGTGCACCTGCTGGCCTACCTGTTCGACCCCGACGACGCCGATCTGCTCGACGCGACGGCGCGCATCCGTGAGGCCCGGCTGCACCGCGCCGAGCAGATGGTGGAGCGCATCGCCCGCGACTACGACGTGAGCTGGGACGACGTGCTCGCCCAGACCGAGCCGGGCGCCACCGTCGGGCGGCCGCACATCGCCGACGCCCTGGTGGCGCGCGGGCTCGCCGTCGACCGGAGTGCGGCGTTCGCGGGAATCCTGCACTGGCGGGCCGGCTACTACCAGCCGCACGACGCGCCCGACCCGCTCGAGGCGGTGCGCCTCGTGGTGGCGGCCGGGGGAGTGCCGGTCATCGCGCATCCGGCGACCCGCAGTCGCGCCGACGTGCAGCTCGACGAGGAGTTCGACGCACTCGTCGACGCCGGGCTGTTCGGGCTCGAGATCGACCACCGCGAGAACACCCCCGAGGGTCGCCGACGGCTCGAGCGCCTCGTGCGGCGCTACGGCCTCGCCGTCACCGGCTCGAGCGACTACCACGGCGCCGGCAAGCCCAACCGCCTCGGCGAGAACACCACCCGGCCCGAGGTGCTCGAGGCGATCATCGCCCGCGCGACGGGCTCCGCCCCCACCTACGCCTGACCCGCCCGCCGCGCCGGCGGCGCGCCGAAACGACGGAGTCTCGTCCCGATACGCCCCGCAGACCCCGTCGTTTCGTCGAAACGGCTCGACACTCCGTCTCTTGATGCGGTGCGAGATGGTCTTCGGGCCGGGGCCGCACCTCCCTCGCCGCCGAAACGGATGGAGTCTGCGGGCGACACGCCGTGGAGACTCCATCCGTTTCGGGAGAGTGGTTCGAACTCCATCGACTTTTGGGGGGAGTGGCGGCGTGCCTTAATGCCTACCACGGCCTGCCGAAACGACGGACTTTCGTCCCGATACGCCGCGCACACTCCGTCGTTTCGTCGTAGCGGCCCCGAAGTCCGTCGTTTCGCCCAGGTGGGTGACGATTTTCGGGGCCACTGCCGCCGCGGCGGCGCCAGCGGCGGGCTACTCGGCGGCGGGGCGGGGGGAGCGGCGGCGGGTGCGGGTGCGGCGGCGGGGGGCGCTGTTGCCGTCGTGGTGCTCGGAGCCGGAGCCGGCCGAGGTCGACTCGGTCGCCGCGGCGGTGGTGGTCGCGGTGCCCGAGGTGGTGTCGGATGCGGTGCCCGCGGCACCCGAGCCACTGCGGCTCCTGGTGCGGTTGCGGTTGCGGCTGCGGGGCGAGCGGCCCTCGCCGGAGCCGGAGCCGGAACCGGCCCCCGCATCCGTGCCGCCGTGCGGGCCCGCGGTCGCGCTGCGCGAGCCCGAGCGCGACCCGCTCTCGGCCGACTTCGGGGCTGCCGAGGCGAGGCGCCCGCGGGTGCCCTCGGGGATGCCGAGGTCGGTGTAGAGGTGCGGCGACGAGGAGTAGGTTTCGGTGGGCTCGGGCTGGCCGAACTCGAGGGCGCGGTTGATGAGGGCCCACTTGTGCAGGTCGTCCCAGTCGACGAAGGTCACGGCGATGCCGGTCTTGCCCGCGCGGCCCGTGCGGCCGGCGCGGTGCAGGTAGGTCTTGTCGTCGTCGGGGATGGTGTGGTTGATGACGTGGGTCACGTCGTCGACGTCGATGCCGCGGGCCGCGACATCCGTGGCGATGAGGATGTCTTTCTTGCCCGCCTTGAACGCGGCCATGGCGCGCTCGCGCTGCTCCTGATTGAGGTCGCCGTGCACGGCTGCGGCGTTGAAGCCGCGGTCGTTGAGCTCCTCGACGAGCTTCGCGGCGGCGCGCTTGGTGCGGGTGAAGATGACCGTCTTGCCGCGACCCTCGGCCTGCAGGATGCGCGCGATGACCTCGTCTTTGTCGAGGTTGTGGGCACGGTAGACGAGGTGCTTGATGTTCGCCTGGGTGAGCCCCTCATCCGGATCGCTGGCACGGATGTGGATGGGCTTGTTCATGAAGCGGCGAGCGAGGGCCACGATCGGGCCGGGCATGGTGGCCGAGAACAGCATGGTGTGGCGGTTCGCCGGCGTCTGCGCGAAGAGCTTCTCGATGTCGGCGAGGAAGCCGAGGTCGAGCATCTTGTCGGCCTCGTCGAGCACCATCTCCTGCACGGCGCCGAGGTTCAGCAGCCGTTGCCCGGCGAGGTCGAGGAGGCGGCCGGGGGTGCCGACGACGATCTGCGCGCCGGCCTTGATCTGCTCAATCTGACCCTCGTACGCCTTGCCACCGTAGATCGACACGATCTTGGTGGGGCGGTTCGAGGCGGCGAGCTCGAGGTCTTCGGTGACCTGCACGCAGAGCTCGCGGGTGGGAACGACCACGAGGGCCTTCACGCCGGGCGCCGGGTCGGTGCCGAGCCGCTGGATGAGCGGGAGCCCGAAACCGAAGGTCTTGCCCGTGCCGGTCTTGGCCTGGCCGATGATGTCCTGCCCGGAGAGGGCGAGGGGGATGGTCTGCTCCTGGATGGGGAAGGGCTCGACGATGCCCTTCGAGGCGAGGGCGTCGACCATGTCGTGGTCGATGGAGAGTTCGGTGAAAGTCACTGTGTGGAAACCTGTCTGGGAAACCCGTTCGATGCGGTGCCGCCGTGGGGGAGAACGGCGCCCGGCTGCGGCTCGTGCGGTGCAGTGCGCGGCGGCGGGGCGATGACCGGCGATGGCGCCGGACGGCGGCGATTGCCCCGAGTTGTCGTCAGGGCCCGAGCCGAGTTTAGCGGAACGGCGGCTCCGACGGACCGGTTGCCCGTCGGGCGGCGCGTCAGAGCGCCCCGCGCGGCCCGGATAGGATTGGCGTCGTGTTCGGATTCCTCCGCCGCCCGAAGGTGCGCATCGACATCCCGCGGCTGAAGCCCCGGGAAGACGTGGCGAACTATCCGAAGGTGAACCTGGCCGAGCTGACGCCCGAGGTGCTGCCCTATCTCGGGCAGGTCGCCTACGTGCAGCTGGCGGTGTTCGAGGAGATCTCGGATGCGATCAACGCGGCCCCCACGGTCGCCGCGAAGCAGATGCTCGCCCCGGCGGCGGGCCAGGCGCTCGACAAGCACGAACGACTCGTGGCCGAGCTGCGGCGCCGCGTGGAGAACCCCTCCGAGGTGATCGAGCCCTTCACCGTCGGCATCGACCGCTACCGCGCCCTGGTGAAGGGCGGCGACTGGTTCGAGCAGCTGGCGAGCGTCTACCTCACCGCCGGCATCCTCGACGACTTCTTCAGCCTGCTCGCCCAGGGGCTGCCCACCGACGTCGGGCCGCGCTGCAAGGCGATCCTCGATGCGGAGGATGCGCGGGGTGCGATCACGGCGCTGCTCTCCGACGCGATCGCCGCCGACCCGGTGCTGGGCTCGCGCCTGGCGATGTGGGGCCGGCGCGTGGTGGGCGACACCCTGCTGGTGTGCCGCTCCGCCATCCACCTCACCGGCAACCCCGAGTCGGACGAGCAGCGCATCGAGCCCGTGTTCACCGAGATGATCGCGGCGCACACCCGGCGGATGGACGGGCTGGGGCTGACTGCCTGAGGCCGCGGGTCTCAGCGGGCCAGCGGGGCCCGGCCGTTCAGCAGCGCGTCGAGGCGGTGAACGTCGTGCTCCTTGCGGCGGCGGCCGACGAGGATGTCGGTGGCGACGACCACGGCAGCGGTGACGACGAGGCTGACCGCCCAGATCCACCCGCCGTCCCACGCCCAGCCGAGCCAGGTGAGGGCGACCCAGACGACCGCCGCGACGGCGGCGCCGACGGCGGGCATGAGCACGACGCCGTGGCGGTCGCGGTCGGGCAGTAGGTAGCGGGCGGCGAGACCCAGGATGGCCCCGCCGAGCGTGATGAACAGCAGTTCCACGGTGCTAGCCGACGAAGCCGACGCGGCGCGACTCTTCGCTGCCGATCTCGACGTAGGCGAGGGCGCCGACGGGCACGACGTAGACCTTGCCCTTGTTGTCGGAGAGCGAGATGTGGGTGCCCGCGGAGGCGAGGGCTGCGGCGACGGTCTGCTCGATCTCGGCCGGGGTCTGGTTCGATTCGAAGGCGAGTTCACGGGGCGAGTTGGCGATGCCGATGCGGATGTCCATGAGGCCAGATTACGGCACCGCCCCACCCGTCGAAGCCGCTGCCCCGCCGAATCCTCCCGCCCTGAGCGAACACCGTCGGCCGGGCGGCGCGGGTCGGCCGGGCGATGTCGGTGGGCGCGGCTACCGTGGGGGCATGACAGTTCAGGCGGGCCTTGCGACCGGAGCGGCGCTGGGCCTCGACGAGGCGCAGCGCGCGGTGCCGTCGAGGCCGCTCGAGTCGTCGTTCGCGGTCATCGGCGCGCCGGGGAGCGGCAAGACGACGACCCTCGTCGAGCTCGTCGCCGACCGCGTGCTGCACGGGGGTCTCGCACCCGAGGAGGTGCTCGTGCTCACCACGACCAGGCAGAGCGCGACGCGCCTGCGCGACCGGGTCGCCCTGCGGCTCGGGCTGCCGAGCAACGGCCCGCTGGCTCGCACCCCGAGTTCGGCGGCCTTCGACCTCGTGCGCCGGGCGGGCACGCGCGACGCACTCCCGGGCTCGCGGCGCGCGGCGCTGCTCACGGGCGCAGAGCAAGACCGCATCGTCGCCGAGCTGCTGCAGGGCGGCGTCGACGACGCCGAGCAGGGCCGGCCCGCCGTGTCGTGGCCGGAGGGGCTCCCCGCCGAGGTGCGGGGGCTCCGGGCGTTCCGCACCGAGCTCCGCGACCTCATGATGCGGGCGACGGAGAACGGGGTCTCGCCCGAGCGACTCGCCCGGCTCGGTGCCGAGCACGGCATTCCCGAGTGGGTCGCGGCAGGGGAGTTCCTGCAGCAGTACCAGAACACGGTCGAGAGCTTCGACGTGGCGCACCTCGACTCGGCCGAGCTGCTCGCCGAGGCGAGGGCTCTGCTGCGCTCGGGTGCCGTCGCGCTCGACGCACGGCTCGTGGTGGCCGACGACGTGCACGACCTGCCGGTCGGCGCGCTCAACCTGCTGCGCGAGTTCGCGCGGCACGGCGCCGCCGTCGTCGCCTTCGGCGACCCCGATGCGGCGACCGCCGGGTTCCGCGGTTCTGACGTGCGGGCCCTCGGCCAGCTCGGCCGCGTGCTCGGCGTCGAGGTGGGGGAGCCGGTCGTGCTGCGCACCTCGCACCGGCAGAGGGGTGAGCTGCGGGCGCTCACGCGCCGGGTGACCGAGCGCATCGGCGCGGCCGCCGCGGGGCGGCAGCGCGACACGGTGGAGCCTGCGGCCGAGCCTACCGCCGGCGATGCGACTGCGGCCGGGCGGGCGGCGGGGCGGGTGCTGCGGATTCAGGCGGATACGCGGGCGGGGGAGATCGCGACGGTGGCGCGGTTGTTGCGGGAGCGGCATCTGCTGCACGGCACGCCGTGGTCGCAGATGGCCGTGGTGGTGCGGTCGGGGTCGTTGGTGCCGGCCGTCGCGCGCGGGCTCGGGCTCGCCGAGGTGCCCACCCGCACCCTCTCGGCGGTGCAGGCGCTGCGCGACGACTACGCCGCGCGGCACCTGGCCGAGGCGCTGGCGGTGGCCCTCGATCGTCTCGAGCTCACGCCCGAGGTCGTGGAGGCGCTCGCCCTCGGTCCGCTCTGCGGTGTCGACGCCGTGGGGCTGCGGCGGCTGCGCCTCGCGCTCCGGCACGAAGAACTGGCGCACGGGGGAGGCCGGCATTCCGACGAGCTGCTGCGCGAAGCGCTCGAGACCCCGGGCGTGCTCGGCGTCATCGACTCGGCACCTGCCCGACGCGTCGCGTCGCTCGGCGCCTCGCTGAACGCGGCGCGCGAGAGCGCCCGCGCCGGCGCCAGCGTCGAGGAGCTGCTCTGGGGGCTGTGGCAGCGCAGCGGTCTCGCCGCGCGGTGGGGCGAGCTGGCGAAAGGCACCGGCATCCTCGCCGACGAGGCCGACCGCAACCTCGACGGCGCCGTCGCCCTGTTCACGGCGGCCCGGCGCGCCGTCGAACGCGATCCCGACCGGCCCGCCGCGCTCTTCGTCGACGAGTTCTTCGGCGCCGAGGTGCCCGAAGACACCCTCTCCCCGCGTTCCCGCACCGGCTCGGTGCTCGTCACCACTCCCACGGGCGTCGTCGGCGCCGAGGTGGCCGTGGTGGTGGTGGCCGGCCTGCAGGAGTCGGTGTGGCCGAACCTGCGGCTGCGTGGCTCGCTGCTGCACGCGCAGCGCCTCGCGCCGCTCGCGGCCGGGCACGCCGATCCCGCCGTCGACGCCGAACCCGGTGAGAGCCGCGCCGAGGTGCTCTCCGACGAACTGCGGATGTTCGCGCTCGCCGTCTCGCGGTCGACCGAGCTCACCGTGCTCAGCTGCGTCGCGAACGACGACGAGCAGCCCTCGGCGTTCTTCGGTCTGGCTCCCGACGCCGACCCGGTTCCCGCCGTGCGACACCCGCTCACCTTGCGGGGGCTCACCGGGCACCTGCGCCGCAGGCTCGCCGAAGACGGTGACCGGCGCGCCGCCGCCGCGCTCGCGCGCCTCGCCGCCGCCGAGGTCGCGGGCGCCGATCCGTCGGAGTGGTACGGTCTCCTGCCCCCGTCGACCGACGAGCCGCTGGTCGACCCCGCCGACACCGACGCCGTGGTGCGGGTGTCTCCGTCGAAGATCGAGTCGTTCGAGCAGTCGCCGCTGGTCTGGTTCGTCGACCAGGTCGCGGGCGGGTCGAAGAGCGTGGCCGCGGGAATCGGCACGATCGTGCACGCCGTCATGGAGCAGGCCTCCACGACACCGGAGCAGGGAACCCGAGTCGACGACCTGATGCGCGCCACCGAGGAGCGCTGGAGCGAGCTGAGCTTCGAAGCGCTGTGGATCGAGGAGCGCGAGAAGCGCGCCCTGCGCACCAAGCTCGAGGGGCTCGCCGACTACCTCCGCGACTTCGACGCGGGGGAGCGCGATCTCGCGGGCGCGGAGGCCCGGTTCTCTTTCCGCACCGGCCGCGCCGAGGTGAACGGGTCGATCGACCGTGTCGAGCGGCTCCCCGACGGGCGGCTCGTGGTGATCGACCTCAAGACCGGCAAGACACCGGTGCGCCGGGCCGACCTCCCCGGGCACGCGCAACTGGCGAGCTACCAGCTGGCGCTCTCGACGGCCTCGGTGGAAGGACTCGGCGCTGCTGCCTTCGTCGAGGGTGCCGTGGACGACGGCTCGGCGGAGGGGGTCGGCGTCGGTCACGTCGCTGCCGGCGGAGAGGGCCAGGCGGCCGGCGTGCCGGAGTCGGGCGGGGCGGCGCTGCTGTACGTCGCGAAGGGGACGCAGAGCATCCGGTTCACCGTTCTCGAGCAGGAGCCGCTCGACGGGGAGGCGCTCGCGGGGGTCGCCGCCCGCATCGAGGCGGTGGCCGAGGGCATGGCCGCCGCCACCTTCGCGGGGGTCGCCGAACCCGAGGAACGCGACGTGCAGAACCGGTACGAGTACCGCATCCAGCTCATCAAGGGCGTCTCCGAATGAGCGACGCGCTGTTCGACCTCGCCGACCTCGATCGCCCCGAGGCGTTCGCGCCGCCCGGGCAGACGCCGGAGCCGACGGTCGGCCGCATCATCCCGGCCGTCGAGATCGCCGACCGGCTGGGGCTGCCGCGGCCCACCCCGCAGCAGCAGGCCGTCATCGAGGCGCCGCTCGAGCCCCGCATCGTCGTGGCGGGAGCCGGCAGCGGCAAGACCGAGACGATGGCCAACCGGGTGGTGTGGCTCATCGCCAACGGGCTGGTCGAGGTGCCCGAGGTTCTCGGCCTCACCTTCACGCGCAAGGCGGCGGGTGAGCTGGCGGAGCGCATCCGCAAGCGACTGAGGGAGCTCGCGGCCTCTGGCCTGGTGCAGCGCGAGCCCGACCCGTTCGACGTGCCTGCCATCTCGACCTACAACGCCTTCGCGAACGGCATCTTCCGCGAGAGCGCCGTGACGATCGGGCGCGAGGGCGAGGCGGCGGTGCTGAGCGAGGCCTCGGCCTGGCAGCTGGCGAGGAAGGTGGTGGTGGGCAGCGGTGACCCGCGGCTGCTGCAGGTCGACCGCTCGGTCGACGTCGTGACCTCGGCGGTGCTGGCGCTCAGCCGTGCGCTCTCCGAGAACGTGGTGGGCTCGGCGGAGGTCGCCGAGTACGCGGAGAGGTTCGTGTCGCTCGCCGAGCTGCCGACGGGCTCGGCCCGGGTGAAGAACGTCTACCGGGCGCTGCAGAGCGCCATCGACGCCGTCGCCCCGCTGCCGCTCGTGCTGGAGCTCGCCGACGCCTACTCCGCCGAGAAGGTGCGCCGCGGCTACGTGGAGTTCTCCGACCAGATCGCGCTCGCGCTGCAGATCGTCGAGAGCTCGCCGGGTGTCGTCGCCGATTACCGCGACCGTTACCGGGTGGTGCTGCTCGACGAGTACCAAGACACCAGCGTCGTGCAGACGCGACTGCTCGCGGCCCTGTTCCGCGACCACCCCGTCATGGCCGTCGGCGACCCGCACCAGTCGATCTACGGCTGGCGCGGGGCCAGCGCGGCGAACCTCGCGCGGTTCCCCTCCGACTTCGCAGCCCCCCGTGGCTCGGCGCCCTTCGCCCTGTCGACGAGCTGGCGCAACCCCACCCTGGTGCTCGACTCGGCCAACGCCCTGGTCGGCCCGCTCTCCTCGGGCGCGGGTGTGGCCGTCGAGCAGCTCTCGGCGCGGCCCGGCGCCGGGGAGGGCGTCGTCGACACCGTCTTCGCCGAGACCGTCGCCGACGAGGCACGTGCCGTGGCCGGCTGGCTCGCCGAGCGGCTGAAGCCCGAGGTACCCGGGGGCACCCGGCCGAGCGCGGCGCTGCTGTGCCGCTCGGTGAAGAAGATCGAGCCGTTCACAGCGGCCCTCGACGCCCGGGGAATCCCGTACCACGTGCTCGGCATCGGCGGCCTGCTCGCCCAGCCGGCCGTGGCCGACCTCGTGTCGACGCTGCGGGTGCTCTACTACCCGACCGCCGGCGCCGACCTGCTGCGGGTGCTCGGGGGCGCCCGCTGGCGGGTCGGCCCGAAAGACCTCATGGCCCTGCGCGCTCTGGCCTCCTGGATCGCCGAGCGCGACCACCGCTTCCAGCGCCTCGACTCCGCGGTTTCACAGCGACTGCGCGGCTCGGTGGTGGCCGAGGAGGACAGGTCGATCGTCGACGCCCTCGACTTCGTCGCCACCGCCGACCCGACGCACTCCGCGCTCGCCGGCTTCAGCGAACCGGGAATCGAGCGCCTGCGTCGCGTCGCCGTGCAGCTCGCCCAGCTGCGCACCCGGGCAGGCCTCGGACTCGTCGACTTCGTCGATCTCGTGCAGCAGGAGCTGCTGCTCGACATCGAGGTGCTCGCGAGCCCCCACGCTGCCGAGGGCCGCGCCGGGCTCGAAGCGTTCTCGGAGCAGCTCGTGGCGTTCCTCGCGCTCGACCCATCGGCCGGTCTCGGCGACTTCCTGGCCTGGCTCGAGGAGGCCGAGAAGCGCGAGCGCCTCGAACCGCGCACCGAGGATGCGGAGCCCGGCACGGTGCAGATCCTCACCATCCACGGCGCGAAGGGCCTGGAGTGGGATGTCGTCGTCGTGCCCCGCCTCGTGGAGGGTGAGCTCCCGGGCGAGCCCCGGTCGAAGCTCGGCTGGCTCACCTTCGGCGAGCTGCCGTTCGACTTCCGCGGAGACGCCGCCGAGCTCCCCGCTCTGGCCTGGCACGGTCTCGAGGCGCAGAACGAGTTCGGTGCGGTGCTCGACGAGTTCCGCGAGGCGAACGCCCAGCACTACGCGGCCGAGCAGCGCCGGCTGGCCTACGTCGCGGTGACGCGGGCTCGGCACTCGCTGCTGCTCAGCGGCTCGTTCTGGTCGACGGGGATGAAGCCCAGGCCACCGAGTCGCTACCTGCGAGAGCTGGAGGCGGCCGGAGTCGTCGCCGAGGGGGTGCTGCCGGAGGCGTCGGAGTTCGAGCAGAATCCGCTCGCCGAGTCGGAGAATTGGATCGAGTGGCCCCGCGATCCCCTCGGTGGCCGGCGCAGCCGCCTCGAGCTCGCGGCCGACGCCGTGCGTGCCGCCGACCCCGGTGTCACGACCCCGTGGGACGCGGAGATCGAGCTGCTGCTCGCCGAACGAGCCGCTGTGGGGGCCGGAGACCGGCTCGAGGTGCCGGTGCGCATTCCGGCCTCACGGTTCAAGGACTACGTCTCCGACCCCGAGGCCGTGGTGAGGGCCCTGCGGCGGCCGATGCCCGAGCGCCCTTTCCGGCAGACGAGACTGGGTACCCGCTTCCACACCTGGGTGGAGGAGCGGTTCCGCGGCGGCGACGACCACCTCGTCGACCTCCCGTTCTCCGGTGGCGACCTGGTCGACGTCTTCGACGACGAGCTCGAGCCGTTCGACGACGAGCTCGAGCCTCTCGGCAGCGAACCCCAACCGCTGGGTGTCGAGCCGCGCGAGGCCGCTCCCGCGACGCCGGCCGGGTCGGGCATCGCCGATCACGGCGACGAGGAGGAGCGGATGCGCGCTCTCATCGAGGTGTTCGAGGCCTCCGAGTTCGCGTCACGGAAGCCCGTGGAGGTGGAGACCGAGATCCACCTGGTGCTCGGCGGCCGGGTGATCGTGTGCAAGATCGACGCGGTCTTCCCCGAGGGCGACGGTTTCCTCGTCGTCGACTGGAAGACGGGCAAGGCGCCCCGCGACGCCGACGACCTGGAGCTGAAGCAGCTGCAGCTCGCGCTCTACCGCCTCGCCTACGCGCGGTGGAAGGGGATCGATCCCGAGCGGGTCGACGCCTGCTTCTACTTCGTTCCCGAAGACAGTGTGGTTCGACCGGAGCGTCTCTACCCCGAGGAGGAACTGGAGCGCCTGGTGCTCACCTCGCTGAGCTGAGCCGCGCGGAGCCGCGCCGCGCTGCGCGGCGCCGCTCAGTCCTCGGCGATGCGGTTCGCGTGCGCCTTGCTCTCAGCGCCCACACTCGTCGCCGACCTGCCGGGGAGCGGCGTGCGGTCGAGCATCGCCTCGACGTCTTCGACCGCCATGATCTGGCCGGTGTCGGTGGAGAGCGGGTTGAGCAGATCGTTCTGCACCGTCGTGCGCAGGGCGTCGAGCATCCCCTCCGCGTCGGCGATGATGCCCTCGTCGCGGCTGTCGATGCCGTGCAGCAGCCAGCGCGCGATCTCGAGCTCGGCGTAGAGGCGGGCGCGCTTGCGCAGCTGGCGGTCGGCCGGGCGGGCGAGCGCGTGCTCGTACGCCGCGAACACGCGGTCGGCGCTCTCGGAGCGCGCCGCGGAGTTCAGCCAGAACAGATCGAGCGCGGGGTCGCCGACTTTGAGCTCCTGCCAGCCGAGCACCCCCATCACCTGGTCGTCGATGACGAGGAACGACTCGGGCCCGAGCGACCCGTTCACGACCGTGGGCTGAAACTGCCAGAGCGCGCTGTCTTCGAGGGCGAGCGACCAGCGGGTGAGCAGCTCCTTCGGCACCCGGCCCGAGGCGGCGGCGCGATCGCTCAGCTTGCGGGAGCTGAGAGCGATCTGGCTGGCCGTGTGGGAGGGGAGCCCCGCATCCGACACCACGGAGGTGGGCAGGGAGTGGATGGCGGCGATCGCCCGGCCGATGGAGTCGCTGGCGCTGCCCTCGCCGCCGACGTCGGCGAGCGTGGCGGGGCGGCCCTGGATGTAGTCGTAGACGACGGCCCTGGTCTGCCCGATGGGGGCCTGGCCGAGCTGGTCGGGGATGTGGAACGGCAGTCGCGTGCGCACGCCGGCGGTGAGGGCGCGGAGGGCGACGAGGTCGCGCGACTGCTCCGACTCGGCGTCGGAGTTCACCGGCACCCGCACCGCGTACTCCTCGCCCGAGCGCAGCGTCACCACAGCGGAGTCGAAGCGGTGGGTGGTGGAGCTCGAGAGCGGACGCGAGCCCACGATGTCGGCACCGGCGACGGCCGAGGTCGCGAGCGCGGCTAGAGTGAGGTGGGATCTCGCCATAGCCTCTAGGGTAGGGCGACCTGGTCCGGCCACGGTTTTCGCCACGCACGATTGGGCAACCATGTCACGCGCTTTTCAGGCTTCGCTGCCTCTCGCCCGCCACGGCGTCGACCGCGATCACGCCACCCGCTCCGACCCGGCTGCGCTCGAGGCGCTGTGGGCCTCTGCCGAGGCGCGCGTGCTGCTGCTGCACCGCGGTCGGGCTCTGGCCGCGTCGGGGGCGAACCCCGTCGGCTGGGACGGCTTCGGCACGGCACCCGAGGTCACCGTGCGGCCGGTCATCGCACTCACCGAGCCGTCGCTGCTCCCCGACGCGCTGCGGAGCGCCGAGGGCGACTCCGCCCCGGTGAGGCTCTACCTCGGCCGGGTGACGTCGGGCTCCGCCGAGCTGCCGGCGGGCTCGCCGCTGTTCGCCCTGGCGCTCGACGACCTGCTCGCCGAGTCGTACCCGGAGCCCGCCGAGTGGCTCGACCTGCGCATGGTCGCCGCCGACCTCGACGACGTGGGCGCCGGCGTGTTCACCGAGGCGCTCGCGATGGCCAACTGGCACGCCACCCACCGGTTCTGCCCCCGCTGCGGCTCGTCGACCACGATCGAAGCGGGCGGCTGGGTGCGCCGCTGTACGAAGGAGAACGTCGAGCTGTTCCCGCGCACCGACGCCGCCGTGATCGTGGGCATCGTCGACGCCGACGACCGCCTGTTGCTCGGCTCCAACGCGCTCTGGGAGAACAACCGCTTCTCGCTCCTCGCCGGCTTCGTCGAGCCGGGGGAGTCGCTCGAGTCGGCGGCGGTGCGCGAGATCGGCGAGGAATCGGGGGTGGTCATCGACGACCCCGAGTACGTGGGCTCGCAGCCGTGGCCGTTCCCCGCATCCCTCATGGTGGGGTTCATGGCACGGGTCTCGCCCGACCACGCCGCCGAGCTGCGGCCCGACGGAGACGAGATCCTCGAGCTGCGCTGGTTCACCCGCGAGGAGATCGCCGACCCCCGGTCGGACGTGCTGCTGCCCGGCCGCTCCTCCATCGCGCGCGCCATCGTCGAGCGCTGGTTCGGCGGGCCGCTGCCCGAGCGGGAGAGGGCATGACGGGTTCGTCTGCCGACGACCTCCTCACCGCGCTCGACCCCGAACAGAGCGTCGCCGCGCGCGCCCTGCTCGGACCGGTGTGCATCCTCGCCGGTGCGGGCACGGGCAAGACGCGGGCGATCACGCATCGCATCGCCTACGGCGTGGCGACCGGGGTCTACTCGCCGAACCGGGTGATGGCCCTCACCTTCACCAGTCGCGCCGCCGCCGAACTGCGGTCGCGCCTCCGGCCATTGGGCGCGGGCGGGGTGGCGGCGCGCACCTTTCACGCCGCCGCGCTGTCGCAGCTGAACTACTTCTGGCCGCAGGTGGTGGGCGGCGAGGCCCCGAAGATCATCGACAACAAGGCGAAGGCCATCGCCCACGCCGCCGAGCTTATGAAACTGCGGGTCGACACGGCGACCCTGCGCGACATCGCCGCCGAGATCGAGTGGCGCAAGGTCTCCAACCTCAGCATCGAGGAGTACGGGCTCGCGGCGCGCACCTCGCGCACGCTGCCGTCGAACCTCGGCGTCGAGCAGATGCTCGAGCTGCAGCAGCGCTACGAGGCGCTGAAGGATGAACGCCGCCAGCTCGACTTCGAAGACGTGCTGCTCGCCACGGCGGGCATGATCGAGCTCGAGCCCTCGGTCGCCATCCAGGTGCGTGAGCAGTACCGCTTCTTCGTGGTCGACGAGTTCCAGGACGTCTCGCCGCTGCAGCACCACCTGCTCGAGCTGTGGCTCGGCACCCGTCGTGACCTCTGCGTGGTGGGCGACGCCAGCCAGACCATCTACTCCTTCGCGGGTGCGAGCGCCGACTACCTGCTCGGCTTCGAGCGCCGCCACCCGAGCGCCACCGTCGTGTCGCTCGAGCGCAACTACCGCTCCACCGAGCCCATCGTCGCCGCCGCGAACCGATTGATGCGGGGGAGACCCGGGGCACTCACCCTCCACGCGGCGTCGCGCCAGGCGGCGGAACCGCACGAGGCCCGCACCGCCCCGCCGGCCACCGGTGCGCCGGCCACCGCGCCGCCGCCCACCGCCCCGCCTGCCACCGGTGCGGCCCGAGCCCCCGAGCCGCCCGAGCCCGTCGTCACCGCCTATCGCGACGACCTCGCCGAGGCGGCCGGCGTCGCCGCCCGCATCGCCGCTCTGGTGGCGGAGGGCGTCGCCCCGAACGACATCGCCGTGCTCTACCGCGTGAACTCCCAGTCGGCGCCCCTCGAGCAGGCGCTCACCGACGCGGGCGTCAGCTACCAGCTGCGCGGGGGCACCCGGTTCTTCGACCAGCCCGATGTGAAGCGCGCCGTGATGGAGCTGCGGGCCGCATCGGTATCGATCACCGAGGAGCCGCTGTTCAAGTCGGTGAGCGACGTGCTGCGCTCCCGGGGGTGGACCCAGCACGAACCGGAGGGCGTCGGCGCCGTGCGCGACCGCTGGGAGTCACTCAACGCGATCATGGGCCTGGCCGAGTCGATGCCCGCCGGCACGACCTTCCGCGAGTTCACCGACGAGCTGATGGCCCGGCAGGCCTCCCAACACGAACCCACGGTGCGCGCCGTCAACCTCGCCACCCTGCACTCGGCGAAGGGTCTCGAGTGGCCGGTGGTGTTCATCGTGGGTGTGGCCGAGGGGCTCATCCCGATCAGTCACGCGAGCGGCCTCGAGGGTGCCGATGAGGAGCGCCGCCTGCTCTACGTGGGCATCACGCGGGCACGGGAACGGCTCGAGCTGTCGTGGGCGGCGGCCGGGGTGCGTCGAGGAGTCGACCGTCAGCCCTCCCGTTTCCTTCAGGAGACCGGCATCCGCACTCGGGATGAGGCCTGACCCGCTCGACCACGAGCGCGTCGCCGAGCGTCGACGGCCCTCCCGCGGCTCGGGGCGACGAGCCGCGGGAGGGGTGGAGCCAGCGCACGGCATGGTCGCCCCAGCCGCACCCGGGGTCGGCGAGGTGCTCGCGCGCGACCCGCTCCACGAGCGGCACCGCCACCGCGATGCCGAGTGCATCGGCCGCCGGGGCCGCTCGGTCGACGAGCTGAGACGCGACGGCCGGCCAGCACGGGTCGGCGTCGCGGCGAGCGAGCTCGAGGCAGCTGGCGCAGGGCCCTGCACCCGGCCGCACCACCGGGCCCACCCGCACCGAGCGGTCGCCGAACTCCACCAGCAACTGCGGGATGTCGCGCCGCAGCCAGGCCGCAGCGCGGCGCGGCGCCGTGGCGAAGGCCGAGACGACCACGGCGAGCTCGACCGGGTCGTCGGGGGAGCCGAGCCGGGCGCCGCCGCTCGCGAACTGCGAGGCGATGCTCTCGGCGGCCTGCCCGCGCCCGTCGACGGCGACCCAGGGCCCGGGCGGCGGAACCGCGGTCTCGTCGACATCGACGACGGCCGGCCCGAGTCGCGCGAGGAACGCTGCGAACCGAGCCGGCCCGCACCCGCGTTCGGCGAGCAGACCCTCCGCGACGACGCGGGAGACGCCGCGCGCCAGCAACCCGATCGCGAACTCCTCGACCGGCAGCACCTCGTCGAGAACGGCGACCGGGTGCTCGACGCCGAACTGCACGCAGCTCGGCGTGCGCCAGACCAGGGGATGCGCGGCGTCGAGACGGAGGACCATCCACGAATCGTGCACCACGAAGCGGCAGGCTCCACGGTTATCCACAGGGCGAGGGCGGGGCGGACGAATCCGCCGCCCTGTGAGGGAACCCCCTAGGGCGCAGGCGGCTGATCGCCGCCACGGTCGCCGCCGTCGCGGTCGCCACCCTCGCGGTCGCCCCCGCGCCCCTCCTCCTCGCGGAGCAGGTCTTCCAGCGCCTGGTCCATCTCGTCGGGCTCGGGCTCGCCGGCCTGCAGCCGCGCCACGAACGCCGCCGGGTCGTCGAGATCGGCCGAGGTGGGCACCAGGTCGGGGTGCGACCAGAGCGCGTCGCGCTCCTCCTGGCCCACCGCATCCGTCACCGTCTGCCAGAGTGCCGCGGCGTCGCGCAAGCGGCGCGGCCGGAGCTCGAGGCCGATGAGCGCGCCGAAGGCCGACTCGGCGGGCCCGCCCGTCGCCCGGCGGCGACGCACCGTCTCGGCGATGGCGTTCCAGCGCGGCAGCCTGGCCGAGGCCTGCGCGGTGACCACGTCGACCCAGCCCTCGATGAGGGCGAGGGTGGTCTCGAGGCGCGAGAGGGCGTGTAGCTGCTGCTCCGACTTCGGCGGGATGAGCGCTCCGCTCGCCATCGCCTCCTTGAGCTCCTCGGGATCGGAGGGGTCGAAGCTCTCGGCGAGTTGCTCGAGCCGCTCGGTGTCGATCGTGATGCCCTGCGCGAACTCCCGGATGGAGGAGATGACGTGCAGGCGCAGCCAGCGCGCGTGCCGGAACAGCCGGGCATGCGCCAGCTCGCGGATGGCGAGGTAGAGCTGCACCTCCTCGGCCGGGATGTCGAGCCCCTCGCCGAACACGGCGATGTTCTGCGGCACCAGCGCCGCCTGGCCCTCTTCGAGCAGCGGGATGCCGATGTCGCCGCCCGACACGACCTCCTGCGCGAGCCTGCCGACGATCTGGCCGAGCTGCATCGCGAACAGGGTGCCGCCGAGGTTGCGCATGAGCTGGCTGGCGCCTGCGATCATGCCCGCCATCTCTTCGGGCGCCTGCTCCTTCAGCACGTCGGTGAGCGCATCCGAGATGCTGAGCGCCACCGGTTCGGCGATCTCGGTCCAGACCGGGATGGTCGTGGTGGCCCACTCCTCGCGGGTGAGCAGTCGCGGCGCCTCGGTGCTGCCGGAGAGGCCGGTCACCTCGTCGAGCCAGAGCGACGCGATGTGCAGCGCCTGGTCGAGCTGGCCGCGGGTCTGATCGGTGACCGAGAGGCTCCCGGCGCCGGCGATCTCCTTGGCCTGGGCGCGCGCGGCGTCCCAGTTCACGCCGTCGCTGCTGGCCCGCATGGCGTTCTGCAGCTGCGCCATGAGCTGAGACACCGCTGCCGGGTCTGAAGGGAGGCCGGCAGCGCTCGCCAGCTTCGACGGGTCGATGTCGGAGTTGCCCGAGAGGAAGGATTGCAGCATCTCGCGGAACTCGTCCTCGGGCTTGTCGCGTGGCTCGTCACTCACGATGTGTCCTTCCTTGCGCTCCCGACAAGCTCCATGCGGGCTGTCAGACTGTGCTCCTACGCTAGCCCGTGGCCCAGCGCCCAGGCTGGGTTTTCCATAGACTCGAGCACCGTGCCGTGCGCCCGTGGCGAACATCCGGCCGCGAGCCGCAGCGAGAGGATTCCGTGAGCCTGTTCGAACCCGCGGAGGGCGATCCCCGGCCGCGACCCTCCCGTCGCGCCCGCACCGGCTGGACCGTGCTCATCATCGGCCTTGTGCTGGGGCTCGTCATGAGCTTCCTGCCCGCCCCCTACGTCATCGAGCAGCCCGGGCCGGTGTTCGACACCCTCGGCACCCAGCAGCACGACGGCGAAGACGTGCCGCTCATCTCGATCGAGGGCGCCGAGACCTACCCCACCGCGGGCACCCTCGACATGCTCACCGTGTCGGTTCGCGGCACGCGCGAGCAGCGCCCCTCGTGGGCCGAGATCCTCACCTCGTGGTTCGACTCCAGCCGCGCCGTGCTCCCCATCGACTCCGTCTATCCGCCGACAGTCACCACCGAGCAGCGCAACCAGGAGAACGCCGCGCTCATGGTCGACAGCCAGCAGGAGGCCGTCGCCGCAGCCCTCACGCACCTCGACATCGCCTACGAGACCCGGGTCGACGTCGCCGCCGTCGACCCCGACGGGCCGAGCGCCGACGTGCTCACCGCGGGCGACGTCATCCTCTCGGTGAACGGCGTGTCCGCCGACGACCTCGAGGCGCTGCGCGCCGCGCTCGCCGAGAACGGCACGGATGCTGCGGCGAGCGTGCTGGTGCGCCACACCGACGGCAGCGAGGAGACGCTGTCGATCGTGCCGGTGGTGTCGGAGCAGACGGGCGCCCCCGCCATCGGCATCAGCGTGGGCTACGAGTACACCTTCCCGTTCGACGTGGAGATCAAGCTCGACGACGTGGGCGGCCCGAGTGCCGGCATGATGTTCGCGCTCGGCATCATCGACCGGCTCACCCCGGGTGAGCTGAACGGCGGCCAGAACGTGGCGGGCACCGGCACCATCGACGCGCAGGGCAACGTCGGCCGCATCGGCGGCATCCGCCAGAAGATGTTCGGTGCGCGCGACGCGGGGGCCACCTGGTTCCTGGCGCCCGCGGGCAACTGCGACGAGGTCGTCGGTCACGTGCCCGACGGCATCCGGGTGTTCGCGGTGTCGACCCTCGACGACTCGATCGCGGTGCTCGACGCCATCTCCTCCGGCGGCGACACCTCGACGCTCCCCACCTGCGACAGCGTGCTCGCCGGGCAGTGACGACCGCCGCGATGGGGGAGTGACCACCGCCACGACAGGGCGGTGACCGCCTCATCCGCCGCAGCGCGGCGCCCGCGCCGGTCCGCGCATCCGTGACCTCTCCGTGACCGGGTGGCCAGCGCCCTCCCAGCCGCCCTCCCTAGGATCGGGGGCGTCTAGGATTGTTGGACACCGCACAGCGAACCCGCGTATCGCCGCAAGAGCACAGAGGCACAAGTGACTTCCCAAACGACAGAGAAGCCCGCACGACGATCGAGAGTGACGCTCGCCATCGCGATAGCGATCGTGGTCGTCCTCGCCATCCTCTTCTTCGTCTTCTCGACGCTGTACACCGAGATCCTCTGGTACGACCAGCTGGGCTTCCTCAACGTACTCACCACGCAGTGGTTCGCGAGCGGCGTGATGTTCGTCATCGGTTTCCTGGCGATGGCCATCCCGGTCTGGGTCTCGATCGAGATCGCCTTCCGCCGGAGGCCCGTGTACGCCAAGCTCAACTCCCAGCTCGACCGCTACCAGCAGGTCATCGAGCCCCTCCGCCGCCTCGCCACCTTCGGCGTTCCCGCCGTGCTCGGCCTCTTCGCCGGCGTCGCCACCGCCTCGCGCTGGCAGCTCACGCTGCAGTACCTCAACCGCACGGCGTTCGGCCAGACCGACCCGCAGTTCGGTCTCGACATCTCGTTCTACATCTACGACCTGCCGTTCTGGCGCGGGGTCGTCGGCTTCGCCAGCGCCGTGGTCATCGTCTCGGGCCTCGCCGCCATCGCCACCAGCTACCTGTACGGCGCCATCCGCTTCTCGCAGCGGGAGGTGCGCATCTCGAAGGTCGCGCGCATCCAGATGGCCGTCACGGCGACCATCTACCTGCTGCTGCAGGCCGTGAGCATCTGGCTCGACCAGTACGCCACGCTCGCCAACAGCTCGGGGCTCATCACCGGTGCGAGCTACTCCGACGTGAACGCCACCATCCCGGGCCTCCAGATCCTCGCCGGCATCGCGGGCATCGTCGCCATCCTGTTCATCGTCGCGGCCATCATCGGCCGCTGGCGGCTGCCCATCATCGGTACCGCGCTCCTCATCGTGAGCGCCCTCATCCTCGGTTCGCTCGCTCCGTGGGTCGTGCAGCGCTTCCAGGTCGACCCGTCGGAGCGCACGCTCGAGCAGCCCTACATCCAGCGCAACATCGACATGACCCGCGAGGCCTACGGCGTCGCCGACCTCGAGGAGACCCCCTACGAGGCGACCACGAACGCCGAGGCGGGGGCGCTCCGCGACGACGCGGCGACCACGGCGAACATCCGCATCCTCGACCCCGCCCTCGTGACGCGGTCGTTCCAGCAGCTGCAGCAGTTCAGGCAGTACTACCAGTTCCCCGACCAGCTCGACGTCGACCGCTACGACATCAACGGTCAGAGCCAGGATGCGGTGGTCGCCGTGCGCGACATCGACATCGACGCGCTCGGCTCGTCGGCCACCTGGTACAACCAGACCGTCGTCTACACCCACGGCTACGGCGTGGTCGCCGCCTACGGCAACCAGCGCTCGGCCGACGGCCAGCCCGTGTTCCTCGAGTCGGGCATCCCGTCGGTGGGTGAGCTCGGCGACTTCGAGCCGCGGGTGTACTTCGGTGAGAACTCGCCGCCGTACTCGATCGTGGGCGGCCCGGAGGGCGGCTCGAACATCGAGCTCGACTACCCCTCGGGTTCCGACGGGGCGTCGCAGACGTACACGACCTTCCAGGGCGACGGCGGGCCGAAGCTCGACAACATCTTCAAGCGGCTGGTCTACGCCCTGAAGTTCCAGTCGGAGCAGATCTTCCTCTCCGACGCGGTGAACGACGACTCGCAGATCCTCTACGACCGCGACCCGGCCGAACGCGTATCGAAGGTGGCACCGTACCTCACCATCGACTCCGACCCGTACCCCTCGGTGGTCGACGGCAAGGTGGTCTGGGTGGTCGACGGCTACACCACCTCGGCGAACTACCCGTACTCGCGGGTGCAGTCGCTCAGCGAGTCGATCGCCGACACCTATACGCCCACGCCGGCGTACGCGGTCGACGACATCAACTACATCCGCAACTCGGTGAAGGCCACGGTCGACGCCTACGACGGCAAGGTCACCCTCTACGCCTGGGACGAGACCGACCCGCTGCTGCAGACCTGGGAGAAGATCTACCCGGCCACCATCAAGCCGATCAGCGAGATGTCGGGCGATCTGATGAGCCACGTGCGCTACCCGGCCGACCTGTTCAAGGTGCAGCGCTCCATCCTCGGCCAGTACCACGTGACGGATGCGGGCTCCTTCTACTCGCAGGAAGACGCCTGGACGACGCCCAACGACCCGACCTCGCCGTCGACCAACCCGACGCTGCAGCCGCCCTACTACCTCACGCTGCAGATGCCGACGCAGGACGACCCGTCGTACTCGCTCTACTCGACGTTCATCCCGCTGTCGCAGCAGGAGGCGGAGTCGTCGCGGAACGTGCTCACGGGCTATCTCGCGGTCGACGCGAACGCGGGCGAGACCGCGGGGGAGAAGTCGCCCGACTACGGCAAGCTGAGGCTGCTCACGCTGCCGAAGGACGACACCATCCCCGGCCCCGGTCAGGTGCAGAACAGCTTCTCGGCCGACCCGTCGGTCTCCTCCGCCCTCAACCTGCTGCGGCAGGGCGAGAGCTCGGTGATCAGCGGAAACCTGCTCACGCTCCCCGTGGGCGGCGGTCTGCTCTACGTGCAGCCGGTCTACGTGCAGTCGCGCGGTGAAACGAGCTTCCCGCTGCTGCAGAAGGTGCTGGTGTCGTTCGGCAACAAGATCGCGTTCGAGAACACCCTCGATGGCGCCCTCGACTCCCTCTTCGGCGGAGACTCCGGAGCGTCGGCCGGCGACGGCGACGTGACACCGGTCGACGGTGGCACCGACACCGGCACCGACACGGGAACGGGCACCGACACCGGAACGGATACAGGAACCGGAACCGACACGGGAACCGGGACGGGCTCGCCCGTCTCGGGCAACCCGGCTGTCGCGTCGGCCCTCGCCGACGCCGAGAAGGCACTCACCGACCGTGATGCGGCAATGGCCGCCGGCGACTGGACCGCCTACGGTGAGGCCGACGCCCGCCTCAAGGAGGCCATCGACCGCGCCATCGCCGCCGCGAACGGCTGATCGGGAGGCCGCCCCGGCGCCGATTCGTCATCTGCCGAAACCCGTGCTAGAGTTTCTTCTTGTGCCGCGGGGTGGAGCAGTTCGGTAGCTCGCTGGGCTCATAACCCAGAGGTCGCAGGTTCAAATCCTGTCCCCGCAACAAAAGAGGGCCCGTCCCGAACGAAAGTTCGAGACGGGCCCTCGCTTTTTCACGACAGGCGAGCGGCCGGGGAGCGCGCGATGACGGAGACTTCACCGATCACCTCGCTCGTCTACACCAGCGTCGCCACCGAGCCGCTCGAGCCGGGCGAGCTGTTCGCACTGCTCGACACCAGCCGCCGCAACAACGGGCGTGACGGCCTCACCGGGCTGCTGCTGCACCACGCCGACCGGTTCATCCAGGTGCTCGAGGGCCCCGCCGCCGCGGTGCGGTCGCGCATGGCGGTCATCACGGCCGACGGCCGCCACCGCAAGGTGCGCGTGCTGTTCGACGAGGAGTCCGCGTCGCGCCAGTTCCCTGAGTGGTCGATGGGGTTCCCCTCAGACGTCGCCGTCGGGCCGCACGAGGTGCGCGACGTGCCCGGCTTTCTGGGAACGTTCGCCGACATCGAGGCCGACACCGGAGCATCCGTTCGCGTGCCGGAGCTGAGGGCGCTCCTCCGCTGGTTCGAGCACCGGGCGAGGGGCGTCGGCGCGGGCGCGTAGCCCGCGGAGCCGCCGTTGCGGCGCTCAGGCGGCGGGCGCGGCGGGCGGGTCGGGCTCGAAGCGGTAGCCCATGCCGGTCTCGGTGAGGATGTGGCGAGGCTGGGAGGGCACCGGCTCGAGCTTCTTGCGCAGCTGGCCGATGTACAGGCGCAGGTACCCCGTCTCGTGAACGTTCGACGTGCCCCAGATCTCGGTGAACAGATCGGCGTGGGTGAGGAGCCGGTGAGGGTGCCGCACGAGCAGCTCGAGGATCTTCCACTCCGTCGGAGTGAGCTTCACCGGCCCGCGGCCCTCGCCCGAGATGACGTGCGCCCCCACGTCGACGGTGAGGCCACTGAGCGTCACCACCGGGCTCGTGGCGCCGCCGCTGCCCGGCGCGGGCGCGCGGCGGGTGAGCGCCCGCACCCGGGCGAGCAGCTCGTCGATGGCGAACGGCTTCGTGACGTAGTCGTCGGCGCCCGCGTCGAGGGCGTCGACCTTGTCGGCGGAGTCGGTGCGACCCGAGACCACGAGGATGGGCAGGGCCGACCAGGCCCGCACCGCTCTGATCACCTCCAGCCCGTCGAGCTGAGGCATGCCGAGGTCGAGCAGGAGGAGGTCGGGCGGATGCGCGGAGGCGGCGGCGATGGCCTCGCGGCCGTCTGAGGCAGTGACGATCTCGTGCCCGTGGGCGCCCAGGGTCACCCGCAGGGCGCGCACGATCTGCGGGTCGTCGTCGGCGACCAGGATCCTCATGCGGCGACCGCCGTCAGTGTGACCACCATCGTCGATCCTCCCCGGGGTGTCTCCTCGACCTCGAGCGTGCCGCCCATGCCCTCGACGAACCCTTTCGAGAGCGCGAGGCCGAGGCCGAGACCCGTGGTGTTGTCGGTGTCGCCGAGTCGTTGAAAGGGCACGAAGACATCCTCTCTCCGATCGGCCGGAATGCCCGGACCTCGGTCGACGACGCGCAGCTGCACCGTGCTGAGGAAGGCCGAGGCCGAGATCAGCACCCGGCTCCCGGCGGGGGAGTGCTTCAGGGCGTTCGAGAGCAGGTTCACGAGCACGCGTTCGAGCAGCACGGGGTCGGCGTCGACCCGGGGGAGCTCGGCGGGCAGGTCGATGTCGACCTCGTCGGGCCCGACGCCGAGCTCTTCGAGCGCCGCGGGCACGAGGTCGGCGACGTCGACGGGCTCCGACGCGACCGCGAGAACACCAGCCTGCAGCCGGCTCACGTCGAGCAGGTCGGTGAGCAGGCCGTTCAGCTGACGGAGCGAGGTCTCGGCGGTGTCGAGCAGTTCGGCGCGGTCGTCGTCGCTCATCGTGCGGCTCTGCAGGCCTGTCACGGCCGCCGTGGCTGCCGCGAGCGGGCGCCTGAGGTCGTGCCCGACGGCTGCCAGAAGCGCCGTGCGCACCCGGTCGGCGGCGGCGAGCGGAGCCATCTCGCGCGCGGTCTGCTCGAGATCGGCCTGCTCGAGCGCCGCGGCGAGCTGGGCGACGATCACCCCGAGCAGCCTGCGGTCGCCCGCCGACAGGGGGCGCCCGTGCAGCTCGAGCACCGTGTCGCTCGCGACGGGCACGCGGACGGGCTCCGCGGCGCCGGACACCTCGCCGTCGGCGGCCAGGGCGCGCTGGTCGGCGACGAGGCGCACGCCCGTCAGCCCGAAGGCCTCGCGGGTGCGGGTGACGAAAGCCTGGAGCGCGTCCTGCCCCCGCAGCACCTCGCCGGCGACACCGGCGATGAGCTCGGACTCGGCGGCCGAGCGTCGGGCGGCCCGTGACCGGCGTGCCGCGCGGTCGACCACCAGCGAGACCAGCAGCGCGATCACCACCGAGAGCACGAGCGCCGCCAGGTGGGTGGGCCGGTCGATCGTCACCGTGTAGAGCGGCTCGATGAAGAAGAAGTCGAGGGTGACGGCAGCGATCACCGCCGCGAACAGCGCGGGCCAGATTCCGCCGACGAGGGCCACGAGCACGATGAGCAGCTGGTAGCTCAGCACGTCGGTGGTGATGGAGTCGTCGCTGCGCAGCGTCACGAGCAGCCAGGTGAGCAGCGGCCCTCCGGCCACGGCCAGCACGAAACCCAGGATGCGCCGGCGCAACGTGAGCGACCCTCGCGCGAGCGGGAGGGAGAACCGTCCGCCGGCGGCGGCGTGGGTGACGATGTGCACGTCGATGTCGCCGGATTCGCGGATGACTGTTGCGCCGATCCCGGCTCCGGTGACGAGGGCGGTGAGGCGGGAGCGGCGGCTGACGCCGATGACGAGCTGGGTCGCATTCGCCGAGCGGGCGAACTCGACCAGCGCTGCGGGGATGTCGGTGCCGACCACTTGGTGGAAGGTGCCGCCGAGGCTCTCGACCAGGGAGCGTTGGGCGGCGAGGGCGCCGGGGTCGGCCTGCCTGAGCCCGTCTTGGCTGGTGACGTGCACGGCGAGGAGCTGCCCGCCCGCTGACCGGGCCGCGATCCGGGACCCGCGCCGGAGGAGGGTTTCTCCTTCGGGTCCGCCGGTGAGGGCGACGACCACCCGCTCGCGGGCTTCCCACTTCTGCCCGATGCCGTGCTCTGTGCGGTACTTCTGCAGGGAGGAGTCGACCTCGTCGGCGAGCCACAACAACGCGAGCTCTCGCAGGGCGGTGAGGTTCCCGAGCCGGAAGTAGTTCGACAGGGCCGCGTCGATCCGCGCCGCCGGATACACCACCCCCTCGCTCAACCGGTCGCGGAGGGCTTGGGGGGCGAGGTCGATGACCTCGATCTGGTCTGCCTGCCGCAGCACCGCATCCGGGATCGTCTCCCGCTGCGGCACCCCGGTGATCTGCTGCACCACGTCGTTGAGCGACTCGATGTGCTGGATGTTGACCGTCGAGATCACGTCGATACCGGCGTCGAGGAGGGTCTCGACATCCCGCCACCGCTTCTCGTGCCGCGACCCGGGCGCGTTCGTGTGGGCGAGCTCGTCGACGAGGGCGACGCGGGGAGCGCGGGCGAGCACGGCATCGAGGTCCATCTCCTGAAGCTCCACACCCCGGTGCGACACGACGGCGCGGGGGATGATCTCGAACCCCGCCGTCATCGCCTTCGTGGCGGCGCGCCCGTAGGTCTCCACGACCGCAACGACCACATCCTTGCCCGCGGCCCGCAGCCGCCGGCCCTCTTCGAGCATGGCGTAGGTCTTCCCCACCCCGGGCGCCGCCCCGAGCAGCACCCGCAACCGACCCTGCCTCACGACACCAGTCTGGCTTACGACGGCGTCGACACCGCCAGGGCCCGCTGCCGCCGGTAGCGGGCGGCCAGGAGCGACACGAGCACCGCCGACACGACGATGGAGACGCTCGAGCCGAGCAGCACCGCCAGCGTGCCCTCGTCGGCGACCTCGGGCGACCCCGCGAACGCGAGCTCGTTCATGAGGAGCGAGACGGTGAAGCCGACCCCGCCGAGAGCTCCCGCGGCGAGCAGCTCGGTCATCGGCAACCGCGAGGCCGGATCGCGCGGCCCGACCGCGACGGCGAGGCGACCGGCGACGGCGATGCCGACGAGCTTGCCCACCGGCAGGGCGACGAGGATGCCCCAGAACGGCGCGGCGAGACCCGACAGCCCCACCTGCGGCAACGGCACGAGCGCCGCCGAGAAGGCGAACAGCGGCAGGATGAAGCCGTTCGTGGCGGGTTCCAGCGCGTGCCGCACCCGCAGCCCGGGCCCGCGCAGCATGGCGAGGCCGAGTGCCACACCGGCGATGGTCGCGTGCACGCCCGAGAGGGAGACCAGGGCCCAGACCGTCACGGCGACGACGACCATCGCGACGATGACGAGGGCGCGCATCCGGGTGTGCAGCAAGCGGCTCAGCGCCCCGAACACCACGACGCCCACGACGGCGGCGATGAGCATCGGGATGCTCGGGTCGGCCGTGAAGAACACCGCGATGATGAGGATGGCGACGATGTCGTCGAGGATGGCGAGCGCCAGGATGAACACGCGCACCCGGGTGGGCAGGCCCTTGCCGAAGACGGCGAGCACGCCGAGGGCGAAGGCGATGTCGGTGGCCGTGGGGATGGGCCAGCCGCCCTCGTAGCCCGAACCCGCGGTGATGGCGAGGTAGACCAGCGCGGGCACGAGCACCCCGCCGAGCGCGGCGATCGCGGGGCGGAGCGCCTTCGACACGGAGTTGAGCTGCCCCGCGGTGAGCTCGTGCTTCAGCTCGACGGCCACCACGAAGAAGAACACGGCGAGGAGGCCGTCGCTGATCCAGTGGCCCACCGACAGGTCGAGCGGGGTGCCCGGGATGGCGAGGTGTGCATCCTGAAGCTCGAACAGGCCCGCACCGAGGGGGCTGTTCGCGGCGATCAGGCCGCCGGCGGCGGCGAGGAGCAGGAGCACGGCGGCGGCGCGCTCGGAACGGATGAGGCCCATGGGACTCCTAGCTGCCGCCGGGCGGCACGTCGGGACGGAAGGAGCGGCCCACACGACCGCCCGCCGACCAGACTTCCCGGCGCACCGCCACCCAGTCTACAAGAACGGGGTCGCCGGCTCCTGCCCCGTGAGCACCCGCCCGTGCACCTCGAAGTTCGTCTTCAGCGCGAGCGCGCCGTGCAACGACAGCGCATCGAGATCGCGATGGATGCGCTGGATGTCGACCGTACGCTGGATCGCCGACGCGCTGCTGATGTCGAACAGGGTGCGCACCGCCTGCCGGCACAGCTTCACCACCTGCGAGGCCTCGCCGCGCACCGCGGCCCGGGCGGAGACGTCGAGGTCGCGCCCGTCGATCGCCGCCGACATCACCCGCTCGGCGAGGTCGTCGCGGAGCAGGGCGGCGGCCTTCGTGGTGCTCGCGGCGTCGGAGACGTCGATGTGGGTCATCGGCGCCTCGGCCTGCACCCACGAGGTGTAGGTGATCTTCCGGCCGGGCAGGCGGTCGAGGAAGGCGTCGAGGGCTCCCTCCGCGGCCCCCACCGGTGCGCCCATGCTGTTGACCAGCACGAAGGGGAAGAACGCGGCGCGGTAGAGCGGGGAGTGCTTCGTGGTCTCGGAGAGGTTGAGCCCGCCGAGCGCCTCCATGAGCGGCAGCACCCGGTAGGAGGGGATGAACACGGCGTCGGCGGTGACGGCGTTGCTGCCGGTGCCGGCGAGGCCCGACGGGTCCCAGTCGTCCTCGATGGTGAGCTCGGTCATGGGCAGCAGCGCGAGCAGCATCGTGGGAGGCCCGTCGCTGCCGTCGTCGAGCACGGCCGCGAGGGTGTCCCAGCTGGCCGAACGGCACCCGGTGTTGAACGGCCAGCGCCCGCTCAGCAGGTAGCCGCCGTCGACCGGTGTGAGCCTTCCGCCCGGGCTGAAGATGCTGGCGACCCTCACATCGGGCGTGGTGAACACCTCGCGCTGCGCCTCGTCGGGGTAGTGCGCCACGAAGTACGTGCCGACGCTGTGCAGCGAGCTCACCCACGCGGTGGAGAGGTCGCCCCGGGCGACCGCCGAGAGCACCTTCACCTGATCGGTGAGCGGCAGCTCAAGCCCGCCGTACTCCCGCGGGGTGCTGATGCGGTAGACGCCCGCGCGCTCGAGCAGGTCGATCGACTCCTGCGGCACGCGGCGCTCGCTCTCGCCGCGGAGGCCGTTCGCGCGCAGGGTCTCCCGCGCCGCATCCACGGCGTCGAGCACGGTCGTGCCCTCGAGGGTGTCGGTGATCGTCATGGCTGTCTCCTTCGTCGCAGTGCCCTGAGCGGCCAGGGGCCGTGGGGGAGACGGTAGACGGATGCGCGGGCCGACTCGATCCGGATCCGGCGACCGTCGTCCGCATCCTGCAGCCGTCGTGCTTGAACGCTGCGACGGCGCGATGCATAATGCGAGCGACGTCGACCCGCACGAGGAGGTGCCCGCCGGTGGATTCCGTCAGCCCCTTGCGCGAGGTGCGAGACCTCAGCTCGACGAGCCCCGACGTCGTCTATCGCGAGGCGCGCCGGCTGATGAGCGACCATCGCATGTATCTGCCCGGGCGGGTGCGCACGATGCGGGCGAGCATCCGTGCGGCCCGGCTCGAGCGCTCGGCTCTGCTGTCGTTCGAGTACGGCCTCGCCACCGAGATCTGCTCGGCTCCGCTCGAGGGGTACTCCACGGTGCACGTGCCCGTGGCGGGGCGACTGCTGGTGGAGCACGAGGGCGCCTGGCACCCGGTGGGAACGGATGCGGCAGCCGTCTTCTCGCACGGCAGCCCGGTGCGCATGAGGTGGTCGAGCGATCTGCGGCTCGTGGTCGCGCGCATCGACCAGGAGGCGCTGCTCGACCGCCTCGGAGGCATGGTGCGGCTCGGCCGTGATCCGCTCGTCTTCTCGCCCTTCCTCGCGCGATCGGGCGCCGGGGGCAGCGTGTCGGGAGCCGTGCTCGCGATGACGGGAGCGCTCGAGGGCTGCGGGGCGGGTGGCCTGAACCCGGCGCTCGTCGGCCGGCTGGAGGAGCTCCTCATCTCGGGTCTGCTGCTCGGCCACCACCACAGCTACAGCGCGGCCCTCTCCGCCCCGGTCGCCGCCCCCTCACCCCGTCTGGTCGCACGCGCGGTCGAGCATCTCGAGGCGGATCTAGCGGCGCCGATCTCCTCCGCCCAGCTGGCCGCCGCCGTCGGGGTCTCGGAGCGCACGCTCTACGACGCCTTCCGCCGCGCGGTCGGCACCTCACCCCAGCGCCACCTCCGCGAGCTGCGGCTCGACCGCGCCCGTCAGGCGCTCGTCGACGGGAGCTGTGACTCCGTGGCGCAGGCGGCGCACGCGGTGGGCCTGCACCATCTCGGCCGGTTCGCCGCCTTGTACCGTCAGCGGTTCGGGGAGAGCCCGCACGAGACGCTGCGGGGTTCACCGCGATGGTGAACCCCGGTCTATTCGGGTGTCGGGGGCGGCCAGTAGGGTGAGCGCATGCTGATCGTGACGACCAACGACGTTCCCGGCCACCGCATCACCCAGGTCTTCGGGGAGGTGTTCGGCCTCACGGTGCGCTCGCGGCACATCGGCTCGAACATCGGCGCCTCGTTCAAGGCGCTGGCGGGTGGTGAGCTCAAGGGCATCACCGAGCTGCTGCACGAGACCAGGCAGGAGGCGCTGTCGCGCCTCGAGGCGGAGGCGCAGCAGAAGGGTGGCAACGCGGTGGTCGCGTTCCGCTTCGAGACCAACGACTACGCCGACACCGGCGGGGTCGAGGTGTGCGCCTACGGCACCGCCGTCACCATCGAGCAGCTCTGAGCCGGGCGCGGCGGGCGGTGCGATCGTGAGCTTCCAGGCGTATCTCGACACCATCAGGGAGAAGACCGGCAAGGGCCCCGACGACTTCCGGGCCCTCGCGGCCGAGCGCGGGCTCGCCGGCCCCGGGGTGAAGGCGGGCGACGTCGTGGCGTGGCTCGCCGACGACTTCGGGCTCGGGCGCGGGCACGCGATGGCGATCTACTCGATCCTCAAGAACGACGCGTCGCCCCGGCCCGCCGCCGAAGACCGGGTCGCGAAGCAGTTCGCCGGAGCGAAGGCGGTCTGGCAGCCCACCTTCGACGCGATCGTCGCCCACGCCCGGTCGCTCGGCGACGACGTGGGTCTCGCCCCCACCGACAGCTACGTGAGTCTCGTGCGCGACGGCCGCAAGTTCGCCGTGGTGGCCGCGACGGCGAAGCGGCTCGACCTCGGGCTGAAGCTCAAGAACGACGACCCGGGGGAGCGCTTCGAGCCCTCGGGGAGCTGGAACGCGATGGTCACCCACCGCGCCCGCCTCGACGACCCGGCACAGCTCGACGCCGAGCTTCTGCGCTGGATCGACAGGGCCTACGCCGAGGCGTGATGCAATAGAGGGGTGACGATCCACGCCGACCCCTCGCTGCCCGACACCGCGACAGCGCCGCCCCTCGACGACCGGGCTGCCGAGCTGCTGCGCGCCGACTTCCCGATCCTCTCGCGCACGGTGAACGGGCATCCGCTCGTCTACCTCGACTCGGGGGCCACCTCGCAGAAGCCGCAGAGCGTCATCGACGTGGAGCGCGCCTACTACGAGACCACCAACGCGGCGGTGCACCGCGGCGCGCACACCCTCGCCGGCGAGGCCACCGAGCTGTTCGAAGACGCCAGGGCCACCGTCGCCGCGTTCGTCGGGGCGCGGCCGGAGGAGATCGTGTGGACCTCGAACGCCACCGAGGGCCTCAACCTCATCGCCTACGGCATGTCGAACGCCACCCTCGGCCGCGGCGGCGAGGCCGCGCGGCGGTTCCGTCTCGGGGAGGGCGACGAGATCGTCGTCACCGAGCTCGAGCACCACGCGAACCTCGTGCCCTGGCAGGAGCTCGCCTTCCGCACCGGGGCCACCTTGCGCGTGATCGGGCTCACCGACGACGGGCGGCTCGACCTCGGGCAGGCGGCCGAGCTGATCGGCGAACGCACCCGCGTGGTGGCCTTCGCCCACGTCTCGAACGTGCTGGGCACCGTCAACCCGGTGGCCGAGCTCGTCGCCCTGGCCCACGGCGTCGGTGCGCTCGTCGTGCTCGACGCCTGCCAGTCGGCGCCGCACATGCCGCTCGACCTGGGCGCCCTCGACGTCGACTTCGCCGTGTTCTCGGGCCACAAGATGCTCGCGCCCACCGGCATCGGCGTGCTCTACGGCAAGCAGGAGCTGCTCGACGCGCTGCCCCCCTTCCTCACGGGCGGCTCGATGATCACCACGGTCGGGCTCACCGAGTCGGAGTTCCTCCCCGCCCCGCTGCGCTTCGAGGCCGGCACCCAGCGCGTGTCGCAGGCGATCGCGCTGGCCGAAGCCGTGCGCTACCTCGAGGGGGTGGGGCTCGACCGCATCCACGCGTGGGAGAGCGAGCTCGGGCTGCGGCTGCACCGGGGACTCTCGGCGATCGAGGGCGTACGAGTGCTCGGGCCGGCACCGGATGCGCGGGGCGGAGTCGAGCGGGTCGGTCTCGCGAGCTTCGTGGTCGAGGGGGTGCACGCGCACGACGTGGGGCAGTTCCTCGACGACCGCGGCATCGCCGTGCGCGTCGGGCACCACTGCGCGCAGCCGGCCCACCGCCGCTACGGGGTGACGGCCACCACGCGGGCCTCCGCCTATCTCTACAACACGACAGCCGATGTCGACGCCGCGGTCGCCGCGGTCGCCGACTCGCGCGAGTTCTTCGGGCTGGCGTGATGGCGTCGCGCGAGCTGGAGTCGATGTACCAGCAGGTCATCCTCGACCACGCAAAACAGAAGCACGGGTTCGGGCTGCGGGAAGGTGCGACCGGCTCGTCGCACCAGATCAACCCGACCTGCGGCGACGAGGTCACCCTGCAGGTGCACCGCGATGCCGCCGGACGGGTGGCGTCGATCAGCTGGGAGGGGCAGGGGTGCTCCATCTCGACGGCCTCGGCGTCGGTGCTGAACGACCTCGTCGTCGACCTCAGCGACGACGACGCGGGGGCGCGCATCGACGCGTTCCGCGAGCTCATGCAGTCGAAGGGTGCGATCGAGGGCGACGAGGAGCTGCTCGGCGACGCGGTCGCCCTCGGTGGGGTGTCGCGCTACGTCACCCGCATCAAGTGCGCGATGCTTCCCTGGGTCGCGTTCGAGCAGGCCCTCCTCGGTCGCTGAGCCCCGCGGTGCCGCCCGCGCGGCCGCGCCGCCGCGCTGCCGCGCCCGGCCGCCCGCGGGCTTCGCGCCGAACGACGGAGTTTCGGGTGGACGGAGGCACGAGCATCCGTCGTTCTGCCGAATCGGGCCGAAACTCCGTCGTTCGGGCGGGCGGGCGGGAGTCCCTAGGATCGCGGTATGAGCATCGACGAACCGGGGGCCGAGCGGCGGAGGCTCGCCGAGGCGGATGCCGCCGAGCCGGGGGCGCAGGGGGCGTGGCGCGACTGGGGCCCGTACCTCGCCGAGCGCGCCTGGGGCACCGTGCGCGAGGATTACTCCGCGAGCGGCGACGCGTGGCGGTTCTTCCCGCACGACGACGCGCGGTCGCGCAGCTACCGGTGGAACGAAGACGGCATGGCGGGCTTCTGCGACGAGCAGCAGCGCTGGTGCCTGGGGCTCGCGCTGTGGAACGGGGTCGACCCGATCCTCAAGGAACGGATGTTCGGGCTGGCCGGCCCCGAGGGCAACCACGGCGAAGACGCCAAGGAGTACTGGTGGTACCTCGACGCCACCCCCTCGCACTCGTGGCAGCGCTGGCGGTACCACTACCCGCAGTCCGCGTTCCCCTACGAGCAGCTGGTGGAGGAGAACGCCCGCCGCGGCAAGGACGAGCCCGAGTTCGAGCTCGCCGACACCGGCGTGTTCGACGACGACCGGTTCTGGGTGGTCAGCGTCGACTACGCCAAGGCCAGCGCCCACGACCTGCTCATGACCGTGACCGTCGAGAACGCGGGCCCCGACGAGGCGAGCATCCACGTGCTGCCGAGCCTGTGGCTGCGCGACACCTGGAGCTGGGACCTCGAGCAGCCCCCGCGGCCCCGCCTCCGCACCGCCGACGGCGAGCCCGGCGCGGTCGTCGCCGAGCTCCCCGGCGACGACGACCTGCTGCTGCGCCTCGACCCCGCGGGCGCCGACCACACCGATCGCCTGCTGTTCTGCGAGAACGAGAGCAACCGCGCCCGCCTCTACGACGAATCCGCCACCACCCCGTACCCCAAAGACGGCATCGGCGACCACGTCGTCTCGGGCGCGCCCACCGTGAACCCGGCTGGCGAGGGCAGCAAGGCCGCGTTCCACCGCATCCTCACTGTCCCGCCCGGCGGGAGCCGCGAGCTGCGCCTGAGGCTCACCCGACGAGCGGATGCTCCTGCCGCACCAACCGCGTTCGCCGACTTCTCCGCCACGATCGCGACGCGACGGGCCGAGGCCGACGAGTTCTACGCATCCGTTCTCCCCGCCCAGGCCGACGAGGAGGAACGCCGCATCGCCCGCCAGGCCTTCGCGGGTCTGCTCTGGTCAAAGCAGTTCTACCACTTCGACGTGCGCCGCTGGCTCGCCGGCGACCCCACCTCGCCGCCCCCTCCGCACGGCCGCGGAGCCGTGCGCAACGGCGACTGGCGGCACCTGTCGAGCCACGACGTCATCCTCATGCCCGACCCCTGGGAGTACCCGTGGTTCGCCGCCTGGGACCTCGCCTTCCACTGCGTCACCCTCGCCCACATCGACCCCGAGTTCGCCAAGCGGCAGCTCGTGCTCATCCTGCGCGAGTGGTACATGCACCCGAACGGTCAGCTCCCCGCCTACGAGTGGGACTTCGGTGACGTGAACCCGCCGATCGAGGCGTGGGCGGCGCTCCGCGTGTTCGAGATCGACGGGTCGCGCGACTTCCACTTCCTCAGCCGCATCTTCCACAAGCTGCTGATGAACTTCACCTGGTGGACGAACAACAAAGACCACGGTGACAACAACCTGTTCGAGGGCGGCTTCATGGGCCTCGACAACATCGCCCCCCTCGACCGCTCGACCCTGCCGCCCGAGGTCGGCACCCTCGAGCAGGCCGACGCCACCGGCTGGATGGCGACCTACGCGCTGCACCTGCTCGACATGGCGCTGCTGCTCACCGCTCACGACCCGGCCTACGAAGACGTGGCGACGAAGTTCCTCGAGCATTTTTTGGCGATCGCCGGCAGCGCCAACGAGGCGGGGTTGTGGGACGACACCGACGCCTTCTACTACGACGTGCTGCACCTCGCCGACGGTCGCGACGTGCCGATGAAGGTGCGGTCGCTGGTGGGCCTCGTCCCGGTGACGGCCTCGCTGGTGTTCGAGCGCGAGAAGATGGGCGAGCTCGACGAGTTCGTGCGCCGCGGCGCCGCCTTCCTCGAGCGCCACCCCGGCTACCGCTCGCTCGTGCACATCCGCCGCGGTGCCGACGGGGTGAAGAGCCTGCTCGCCTTCGTGACGCCCGAGAAGCTCGAGCGCGTGCTCACGGGCGTGGTCGACGAGCAGCGGATGCTGTCACCCTACGGAATCCGGAGCATCTCTGCCTGGCACCGCGAGCATCCGTTCCGGGTCGAGGTCGACGGGGTGGAGGCGGTCGTCGACTACGAGCCGGGGGAGTCGACCTCGGGCCTGTTCGGCGGCAACTCGAACTGGCGGGGGCCGGTGTGGTTCCCGCTCAACGTGCTCATCATCGAGTCGCTGCGCGGGTACGACGTGAGTCTCGGGGAGCGGCACACCGTGGAGTACCCGGCCGGGTCGGGCGTGCAGCACAGCTTCGGCGAGGTGGCCGACGACCTGGCGAAGCGGCTGGTGTCGCTGTTCAGGCGAACACCCGACGGGGGGCCGAGGCCGGCGGATGCGCGGTATCCGCTGCTCTCGGAGCATCCGCGGTGGCGGGAGAACATCGCGTTCTACGAGTACTTCCACGGCGACACCGGGCAGGGCCTCGGCGCCTCGCACCAGACGGGGTGGACGGCGCTCGTGGCGCACCTGATCGTGACGCGGCGGCACTGAGCGCGGAGCGGCGCCGACCCGCGGGCTGCGCCTAGGGCAGCACCTGCCCCATGCCGATGAGCACCACCGCGAGCAGCGCGACCGCGGCGATCGCCCCGAAGCACACCGCCATGAGCCCGAGCCGCAGCCGCAACGGCCGCACGAGAAGGCGCACCTCGACCATCGCGAGGTAGAGCAGCACGATCACCGCGACCGCGACGAGCGGCGTCGCCCCACTGTCGACGTCGCGGAGCGCCAGCAGCAGCACCACCGAGATGGCGGCCATGACGCCGCCCACCACGAGCCACACGGTTCCCTGCGAGCGGGTGAGCGAGGGCTGGTTGACGACCCGGGTGGGGTCGTCGTCGGGGTCGGGCTCCTTCTGGCCATCCTGCATGATGCGGGCGAGTCTACGCCGTCACATTCCGTCACGCCTCGGCGGCGGCCGGCCGCCTTTCCTAGCGTTGAGGAAACCGATCCACGACTCGAGGGAGATCGCCATGTCACGACGCAAGCTGAAGCTGGGCGCGGTTCTCGTGGGTGTCGGCGACGGCAGCACTCCCGAACTCTGGCGGCACCCCGCCGTGCCGACCGACGCCTCGATCGACATCGACTGGTACGTCGAGCAGTCGAGGCAGGCCGAGCAGTCGGGCTTCGACTTCGTGTTCATCGTCGACAGCCAGTACGTGGAGCCGAACTTTCCGAACCACCACCTCAACCGTCTCGAACCGACGACGCTGCTGTCGGCGGTGGCCGTGCAGACCAGCCGCATCGGCCTCGTCGCCACCGTGAGCACCACCTACACCGAGCCGTTCGACGTCGCCCGCCGGGTCGGCTCCCTCGACCTCATCAGCCGGGGTCGCGCGGGCTGGAACATCGTCACCAGCCAAGACCCCGGCACGGCGGGCAACTTCGGCCGCGAGGCGCACGAGGACTACCCGACGCGCTACCGGCGGGCGCTCGAGAACGTCGAGACCGTCACCGCCCTCTGGGACTCCTACGAACCGGATGCGTTCAGCACCGACAAGACTGCCGAACGCTTCCTCGACCCGCAGAAGCAGCACCGCATCGATCACACGGGAGAGTTCTACTCGGTCACGGGCCCGCTCAACCTCATCGCCTCACGCCAGGGGCGTCCGGTGCTCGTGCAGGCCGGCACCTCGGAGGAGGGCCGCGACCTGAGTGCCCGGGTGGGCGAGATCATCTTCACCTTCGCGCCCGACCTCGAGTGGGGGGCCGAGTTCGCCCGCGACATCCGTTCGCGCCTCGAGGCGTACGGGCGGGAGGGTGACGAGGTGCTCGTCATCCCGGGCCTCACGATCGTCGTCGCCGACACCGACGACGAGGCCGCCGCACTGCACGCGGCACGCCGGGAGGCCGTGGCACTGCCGCCGCTGCTGTTCCAGCTGGGCAGGGTGTTCGGCGGGCACGACTTCACCGGCTACCCGCTCGACGCACCCTTTCCCGACGTCGACGCCCGCCGCGAGAGCGGGGCGCTCGGGGGAGCCGCGGCCGTCAAGGCGCGAGCGGTGGCCGAGGGCCTCACGCTGCGGCAGACGCTGCGCACCCTGCAGCGCGACCACTGGGCGACCTTCGTGGGCGCGCCCGAGACGGTCGCGCACGAGATCGAGCGCTGGTACGAGGCGGGCGCCGCCGACGGCTTCAACCTGTTCGTGCAGTACCCCGAAGACTTCGCGCGCTTCCGTGCCGAGGTGCTGCCGCTGCTCGTCGAGCGCGGTCTCGTGCGCGACGGATTCGCAGGCTACGAGGGCGACACCCTCCGGGCGAACCTCGAGCTCGAGGTGCCGGCGAACCGGCACGCGCGGCAGCGGGCCGAGGTCACGGCCTAGAGCGCGGCGCGCAGCGTTCGAAAGCGCAAACGTCGCGGCAACCGGCCCCGTAGGGGGCTCGGTTGCCGCGACGTTTGCGCTTTCGAACGTGGGCTACCCGTAGACGAGGGTGGGGGAGGCCTGCTGTACCAGGGGGAAGACCTGGGTGGCGATGCGCTCGAGCTCCTCGTGGAGGGGCGACGACTGGATGAGCAGCAGGGTGATGCCGGCCAGCTCGAACTCCAGGATGCGCTCGGCCACCTGCTCGGGCGTGCCGACGAGGTTCGGCCGGAGGCCCCTGGTGCCCACCGAGTACTCGCGCTTGGAGAGCTCGACGTCGAGCCGGGAGTTGGCGCGGAACTCCTCGAACGACGCGTAACCGGGGGAGGCCGGGTCGACCGTGGTGATGCGCTCGAGTTCGCGCTGCGCCTCGGCCTCGGTGTCGCGCACGATGACGTACGCGGCCATGCCGAACTCGCGGAACGGCTCACCCACGAGCCGCACCCTCCGGGCGTCGAGGTCGGCGACCTTCTCGCGCGCCTCGTCGACTGTGCCGCCGTGCAGCACGTAGGCGTCGGCGAACGAGGCGATCGCCTCGCGGCCCGACTCGCTCTCGCCGCCCGCGAAGACGACGGGAGCGCTCGCGGGCTTCGGCGACAGCACGGCCTGGTCGACGTCGTAGTAGCTGCCCGAGAACGAGAACGGCGTCTCGCGCCACAGCCCCCTCAGCACCTCGACGAACTCCCCCGCCTGCACGTACCGGTCGTCGTGCGGGGCGAAGGTGCCGCCGTACTGCTTGGCCTCCTCCGCCCACCAGGCGGCCACCAGGTTGAGCGCGAAGCGGTCGGTTCCGGATGCCGCGTACCCGATGTCGCTGATGGTGGCCGAGGTCTTGGCGACCACCGTGGGCAGGTGGAACCCGGGGCGCACCGCCGTCATGACGCGCAGCCGCTCGGTGACGGCGAGGATCGCCGACGACAGCGACCAGGCCTCGAGGCTCGGCGCCTCGACACCCTTCCGGTCGTTGAGGTAGAGCTCGGGCACGAGGGTGGTGTGGAAGCCGAGCCGGTCGGCCAGCGTCGAAACCTGCCTGATGTAGTCCCAGGTGGCGGGCATCCCCTCGTCGCCGACGTTGCGGAGGAAGCCGCCGTAGACGGGGGTCCAGTATCCGAAGTGCATGATTCTCCTGTGGGGTGACTAGAGCAGGCCGGCCGGCTCGAGCAGCCGGGTGAGGGAGCTGTCGAGGTCGGCGATGAGGTCTTCGACGTCTTCGAGACCGATCGAGACCCGCACGGTGCCGCGGGTGAAGCCGGCGCCCTCGAGGTCGTGGTCGGTGAGGTGGCTGTGCGTCGTGGTGGCGGGGTGGATGACGAGGCTCCGGGCGTCGCCGATGTTGGCGACCAGCTTGAACACCCGGAGGCTGTCGATGAACTCCTCCACCCGCTCGTCGCCCGACACGAGATCGAACGAGAACACGGAGCCCGCGCCGCGGGGGAGGTAGCGGCGAGCCGCCTCGTACCCCGGGTCGTCGGGGAGGCCCGGGTAGCGCACGAGCGACACGGCGGGGTGCGAGTCGAGGAAGGCGGCGACGGCGAGGGCGTTGGCCGAGTGCTTCGCCACCCGCAGGTCGAGGGTCTCGAGACCCTGGATGATCTGGAAGCTGTTGAAGGGGGAGAGCGCAGGGCCCAGGTCGTGCACGAGCTTGACCTTCGCGTAGACGAGGTACGCACTGCGCGCGCTGCCGAAGGCGTCCCAGAGCACCACGTCGCCGACCCGCTCGAACGGCTCGGTGAACTGCGGCCAGCGCGCGCGGTCGGCACCGAAGTCGAAGGTGCCGAGGTCGACGATGACGCCGGCGAGCGAGCTGCCGTGGCCGCCCAGGAACTTGGTGGCGGAGTACACCACGATGTCGGCGCCGAACTCCTTCGGGCGCTGCAGGTAGGGGGTGGCGACCGTGTTGTCGACGATGAGCGGCACTCCCGCGGCGTGCGCGATGTCGGCGACGGCCTGCACGTCGAGCACCGAGGCCGTGGGGTTGGTGATGGTCTCGGCGAAGAAGGCCCGGGTGGTGGGGCGGACCGCGGCCCGCCAGGCCTCGAGGTCGTTCTGGTCGACCAGGGTCACGTCGATGCCGAAGTCGGCGAAGGTGTCGGTGAGCAGGTCGAGGGTGCCCCCGTAGAGCTGGCGGGCGGCGACGATGTGCTCGCCCGTCTTCGCCAGCGCGAGCAGGGAGACGAGCACCGCCGACTGCCCCGAGGCGGTGGCGAGCGCCGCGACACCGCCGTCGAGTGCTGCAACCCGCTCCTCGAGCACCGTCTGGGTCGGGTTTCCGGTGCGACTGTAGAGGTTGCCCTTCCTCTCCAGCGCGAAGATGGCCCTGGCCGCGGCGAAGCTCTCGAACTCATAAGCCGCTGTCTGGTAGATCGGCACCACAGCAGGGTTCTGGGCGGTCGCCGTGGTGAAGCCGGCGCGGGTCTGGAGCGTCGAGAACCGGTCGCCGGTCACGCTGTCGTCTGTGGTCACCCCCCGAGTCTCACGGCGCGGTGTCGCACTCGGCAATCGTCTTACGATTTGTTTCAGAACAAACGAGGCCTGTGCGCCATACTGACCAAAACAAATGGATGTGCAGAACGACCAGCCGAGGAGCACCGTGAGTTCAGAAGTCTGGGCCGAGCCCACCGCCGCCCTCCGGGGATCGATCGTCGTGCTGGCCGGCAGGGGCGAGCAACAGGCGGTGTACCGCCGGTTCGCCGCCCGCCTTGCCTACGACGGCTACCGTGTCGCGGTGGTCGCCGACGCCGCCGCCGACCTCGACGGAACCGCCGCCGAGGTCGCGCGCCTCCTGCAGGATCGCACCGACGTGCCGCGGATCCTCGTGGGCTCGGACACCGGGGCCTCCGTCGCGGCGACCCTCCTCGCGCAGGGGCTCGCCTTCGCCGACGTCGCCGTGCTGGCCGGGCTGCCCGTCGCCGGGGCCACCGGCGAGCTGGACTGGAGCGCGGAGCTCGAGGCGCGCAGCGCCTGCCCCGTGCACCGCGGAGTGCTCGACGAGGCGGGCGCCCTCGACCACGGCTCCCTCTCGCGACGCGACCCGGTGCTCGACGCCGTCGACGCCGCCACCCTGGCCGGTGTTCTCGTGCCCGTGCTGACCCTGCACGGCACCGCCGACGTGATCAGCCCGGTCGAGGCGGCCGCAGCGGTCTACGACGCGGCCCCCGAGGTCGAGAGCTACCTCATCGAGGGCGGGCGGCACGACATCCTCAACGACGTCACGCACCGCTCGGTGGCGGCGACCGTCGTGCTCTTCCTCGAGCGCCTGCGCTCGCCGGGCCGCGAGCGGGTGGTGCTGCCCGCCCGCGAGGCGCTGCCGCTGGCTACGATGAAGGTCTGACGCCGTCGCCCGGCGGCGTGCGGATCGAAGGGCACCACCATCGTTCTCTCCCAGACCGGCCGCCGGGTGGTCGACTCGAGCTGGCTCGTGGAGCGCCTCGGCGATCGCACCGCCGCAGGAGTGGCCGCGGCGATCGAGTCGCTCATCGCCTCGGGCGAGCTCGAGCAGGGCTCACGCCTGCCGACCGTGCGCGAGTTCGCCGGGGTCGCCGACACCTCGATCGGCACCGTGCTGGCTGCCTGGAACCTGCTCCGCGAGCGCGGTCTCATCGAGACCCACCGCCGCGGCGGCACCACCGTGCTCGCCGCCGGCCCCGCGCCCGAAGCTCCGCCCTTCCCGGGCTGGGCCGCCGTCGATCTCGCCCAGAGCGCACCCGACATCACTCTTCAACCCGAGCTGGGGGAGGCGCTGCTGGCCTCCCTCGGCGACAAGGACCTCAACGTCTTCGGTCGCGACCACATGACCTCGAAGCTCCGCGACGCCGTCGCGCCGAGCTGGCCGTTCGCCCCGGGGGCCTGGACGACGGCGGGCGGCGGCACCGAGGCGCTGCTCCTCGCCACCGCCGCCGCAGCACCCCGCGGCAGTCTCGTCGCCGTCGACGAGCCGCTCAGCCCCGGCTTCCTCGACACGCTGCGCGACCTCGACCTCACCCCGGTCGCCGTGGCGGCCGACGAGGAGGGGCCGCTGCCGGAGGCGCTCGCCGCCGCCATCGCGGCGGGCGCCGTCGCCTTCGTCTTCCAGCCGGGCGCCCCCTTCGCCGACCGCTACGCGGTCACGGCCGGGCGTGCCGCCGAGCTCCCCTCCGTCATCGAGCGGAGTGCGGTCGGCACCCCGTTCTGGGTGGTCGAAGACGACTCGATCGGGCCGCTGGCCGGCTCCGAGCCGCCCTCCCTGGGTGCGGTTCTCCCCGAACGGGTCATCCGCATCCGCAGTTACTGCAAGGCCTTCGGCATCGACGTGCGCACCTCCGTGATCGGCGGCGCCCGCGAGCTCGTCGACCGCAGCATCCGTCTGCGCAGCTTCGGGGTGGGCTCGAACAGCCGCATCCTGCAGAACACGCTCGCGCACCTCGTGGAGTCGCCCGCAGCCGCGCGTTCGGTGGGTGTGGCTCGCGCCGCCTACGCCTCGCGCCGGGCGGCGCTGCTCGCCGCGCTGGAGCGGGAGGGCGCCGTCGCGCGCTCGGGGGAGCACTCGCTCGTGGTCTGGGTCGAGGTCGCCGACGAGGCGACGGCGGCGGTGGCCCTGGCGCGCGCGGGCATGTACGTGGGGCTCGGCTCGAAGTCGTTCGCGAGCGCCACGCCGGTTCCGCTCCTGCGCATCTCCGTCACGCAGCTTCCTGACGACGCCGAGCGCGTGGCCGAGCTCGCGCACGCGGTCGCCGCGGCGGCGCGTGGCGGCACGAGGGAGTTCTTCGACTGATCGCTTTGTAACGGTCTGTGACCGAAACAAAGTGCAACGTTCGGGATCTTTGTTCGTCAGCTCGCCAAGATCGAGGCATGAGCGAACAGAGCAACGGCCGTCAGATCATCTTCGGCGCCATCCTCACCGGGGCGGGCGGCCCCGGCCACGCCAACGCCTGGCGCGACCCGCAGGTGCAGGCCGACTCCTCGATCGACGTCGGCTGGTACATCGAGCAGGCCCGCCTCGCGGAGCAGGCGAAGCTCGACCTGGTGTTCATCGTCGACTCGCAGTTCATCACCCCCGACTCGCCGCCGCACTACCTCAACCGCCTCGAGCCGTTCACGGTGCTCTCGGCCCTCGCGGTCACCACGACGCACATCGGTCTCGTCGGCACCGTCACCACGAGCTACAACGACCCGTTCAACACCGCCCGCCGTTTCGCCTCGCTCGACCTCATCTCGGGTGGCCGCGCGGGCTGGAACGTCGTCACGAGCGGCGACGCGGGAACCGCGTCGAACTTCAGCCTCGACGAGCACTTCGACTACGACACCCGCTATGGCCGCGCCCTCGAGCACGTCGAGGTGGTGAAGGCCCTCTGGGACTCCTACGAAGACGACGCCTTCCCGCGCGACCGCGAGTCGGGGGTCTTCCTCGACCCGTCGAAGCTGCACGCACTGCACCACCGCGGCGAGCACTTCCAGGTGGCGGGCCCGCTCAACATCTCGCGCTCGCCGCAGGGCCAGCCGGTCATCTTCCAGGCCGGCGACTCCGAGCAGGGCCGCGACCTCGGCGCGCGCATCGGCGAGGGCATCTTCACCTTCGCCCCCACCCTCGAGGCGGGAAAGGCGTTCGCCGCCGACCTCAAGGCACGGGCGGCGGCGCTGGGCCGCGAGCCCTCCGGGGTGCTCATCCTGCCGGGTACGACGATCTTCGTCGGCGACACCGACGACCAGGCCCGCGAGATCGAACGCGCCACCCAGCTCGCCGACGGCGGCTTCGAGAAGGCGCTCGGCGAATTCGGGCGCTCCTTCGGCTGGCACGACTTCAGGCAGTACGACCTCGACGCTCCCTTCCCCGCCGGGGTGCTGCGCTTCGCGGAGCGGAGCTTCCGCACCCAGGCCGAGAAGATCGTCGCCTTCGCCGAGGCCGACGGTCTCACCCTCCGTCAGGTGGTCGAGGCGGTCGCGAGCCCGAAGCCGGGCCCCTTCACCGGCACGGCCGAGACGGTCGCCGACGCGCTGCAGCAGTGGTTCGAGGCGGGAGCCGTCGACGGCTTCAACCTGCACGTCGGCAGGCCTGACCAGTTCCGCCGGTTCGTCAACGAGGTGCTGCCGATCCTGCGCGCGCGCGGCCTGTTCCGCGAGGAGTACAGCGGAACGACCCTGCGCGAGAACCTCGGGCTCCCGTTCGTCGAGAACCGCCACACCGTCGCCCGCCGGCGCGCCGAGGAGAGCGAGCGCGCCGAGCTCGACGCCGAGCACGGCCTCGTGGCGAACGCCTGACCAGAGCGGCCTCGAGGCGACTCACCGCATCCGTCTTCTTCCCCCCTTCCGCCCTCACACAGCACCCCGGAGAACCATGACCACCTCACCCCCCAGACCCCTGTTCCGCGCGGCTCGGGCGGCAGCCGTCGTCGCCGCCGCAGCACTCCTGTTCACCGGATGCGCGGCCCCCGCCAACTCGACCGACGCGACCAGCACCGAACCGAGCGTTCTGCGCTGGGCGTTCAGCCTCCCCACCTCGTGGGACCCGGTGACCAGCCGCACCGGCAACGACATCAACACGATCAGCCTCGCCTACGCCTCGCTCACCCAGATCGACGCCGACGGGAAGGTGCTGCCGGCGCTGGCGGAGAGCTGGGACTACAACGACGAGGGCACAGCGGTGACCTTCCACCTGCGGCCCGACCTCGTCTTCAGCGACGGCACCCCGCTCGACGCCGAAGCCGTGAAGGAGTTCTTCGAGCGCGGCAAGACCCAGGAGGACTCCTTCCTGCGCGACCAGCTGGCGACCGTCGACACCGTGAGCGCCGACAGCGAGACCGACGTCACCCTGCACCTCACCGGCGTCGACTACCAGGTCCCGGCCCTCGTCGCCGGCCGCACGGGAGCCATCGCGAGCCCCACCGCCGCCGAGACCGACCCCGAGAAGCTCGCCGCCTGGCCGGTGGGTGCCGGCCCCTTCACGATCACCGAGTTCGTGCCGGAGTCGCACGCCACCTTCGAGAAGAACCCCGACTACTGGGATGCCGACGACATCCACATCGACCGCTTCGAGCTGACCGTCGCGCCCGACGCGGCGACCCTGGTGGCCGGCATCCAGTCGGGCTCCTTCGACGTGGCGACGCTCCCGGCCTCGAAGATCGAGGAGGCCGAGGCGGCGGGTCTCACCGTCACGGTGAAGCCGTCGCTCGCGGTGAGCGACGTCTCCATCAACGCCAACAAGGCCCCCTTCGACGACCCCAAGGTGGTCGAGGCGTTCCGCTACGCCTTCGACCGCCAGCAGTTCGTCGACGTCATCACCTCGGGCAAGGGGGAGACCACGCACCAGCCCTTCCCGAAGGGTAACCCCGCCTTCAACCCCGAGGTCGAGAAGCTCTGGGACTACGACCCCGAGAAGGCCAAGGCCCTGCTCAAGGAGGCGGGCTACGACGAGGGTGAGCTCTCGATCGAGATCACGGCCGCCTCGTTCAGCGAGCAAGGTGCCGAGATCGCCCAGGCGCAGCTCGCCGAGATCGGCGTCAACTCGACGATCTCCCTCGTGCCCCCGGGCTCGTCGACCTGGCAGAGCGAGGTGTACGTCGCCAAGAACCCGCAGCTGGCCATCGACGGCACCATCGGGCGCGAGACCCCCGTGCAGAACCTGCTCGCGGTCTACGGCCCCCAGGGCATCATGAACCTCTCGGGCCCGAACGCCTCCGACGAGTTCCTCGCCGCGCTGCAGAAGGTGCGCGAGACGCCGCTCGACGACGCCTCCTACTCCGAGGTGCTGCAGGCCGCCGTGAAGGCGGGTGTCGAGCAATCGCCCACCAACTACATCTACAGCTCGCCGTGGGTGATCGCGTCGAGCTCGTCGGTGAGCGAGCTCAACCTGCTGCCGTCGCAGTTCCGCTGGGAGGGCGTGACGGTGGGCCAGTAGGCCGCGGAACGCCCCCATCCATGTCGAGGAGAGGACCACGACCATGACCACCCAGCTCATCGCACCGCCGGGCGAGGCGCTGGCCGCGCCGCTCGCGCCGCGCGCCGCCGAACTCAGGCACCCGGTGCGGGGCGACGGATGGCGCCGCGTGCGCACCGTGCTCTGGTGGCTCGCGCGCACCCTGCTGGTCGTGGTGCCGGTCTTCCTCTTCTCGACCCTCATCACCTTCGCCCTGGGGGCGGCGAGCGGGCTCAACCCCGCCGCCGCCCTCGCGGGCGACAACGCCACCCCCGAGATGATCGCCCAGATCAACGCGCAGTACGGGCTCGACCAGCCGTTCTTCGCGCAGTACCTGCAGTGGATCGGCGGCGTGCTCACCGGCGACCTCGGCACCTCCTGGTTCAACAACACCCCGGTGGCCGAGCTGATCGGCCAGCGCCTGGCCATCAGCGCGTCGATCGCCGGCTTCGCCCTGGTGCTCGGCGTGGTGTTCGGCACCCTCCTCGGGCTCGTCGCCGCGGTGAACCAGGGTCGCTTCGTCGACCGGGCCGTCACCGCCGTCGCCTCGTTCATGTCGACGCTGCCGCCTTTCGTCGTGTCGATCGGCCTCATCGTCGTGCTGAGCATCTGGCTGCACCTGCTGCCCTCGGCCGGCTACGTGCCGCCGCAGCAGGACTTCTGGCGCTGGCTATCGCTCATCACCATGCCGGCCATCGCGCTGAGCCTCGACACGGTCGCCGAGCTCGCCAGGCAGCTGCGCACGGGCCTCGTCTCGACCCTGCACGAGAACTACATCACCGGGGCGGTGGTGCGCGGTCTCAGCCGGCGGCGGGTGCTGTTCGGGCATGCGCTGCGCAACGGTGCCGGGCCTGCCGTCGCCATCCTGGGCATGAAGGTCCCGACTCTCCTCGGCGGCGCGGTGGTGACCGAGACCATCTTCAGCATGCCGGGGTTCGGGATGCTGTCGGCCGACTCCGCACTCCGCGGCGACGTGCCCGTGGTGCAGGGCACGCTGGTCGTGGCCATCGTGCTGGTGCTGTTCTGCAACGTCGTCGTGAACGTCGTTCTGGGCAGTCTGCGACCCGCCTCCCGGCGGGGGAGGTGACGGCGATGCTCCGCTCCGCCCTCCGTCTCCCGAGTGCCAGGATCGCCGTCGGCATCCTCGTCGTCATCGCCGTGCTCGCGCTGTTCGGGCCCCTGCTCGCGCCGCTCGACCCGCTCGCGCAGAACTCGAAGGACATCCTCCAGGGCCCCACCGCCGAGCACTGGCTCGGCACCGACGGTCTCGGCCGCGACGTGTTCAGCCGCCTGCTCGCGGGCTCCACGGTCTCGGTGCTCGCCGCCCTGCAGTCGGTCGTCGTCGGCCTCGTGCTGGGCGCCCTGCCCGGCCTGCTGTCGGTCTACCTCGGGCGCGCCTTCGAGTGGGTGACCCTCCGCCTCATGGACAGCTTCATCACCCTCCCGTTCCTCGTCTTCGCGATCGCCATGACGGCGCTGCTCGGCAACGGCCTCACCCAAGCGATGATCGCCGTCGGCATCCTCATCGCCCCCGCCTTCTACCGCGTCACCCGGGCGGCTGCGCTCGCCGTGTCGCACTCGCCCTACGTCGAGGCGGCGCAGCTGCTCGGAGCCTCCACGACGTGGGTGGTGCGCAAGCACGTCTGGCGCAAGGTGTTCCCCGCGGTCGCCGTCACGACCGCGGGGATGACGGGCGCGAGCCTCGTCATCGTCGCGTCACTCACCTTCCTCGGCATCGGCATCGTGCCGCCGGAGCCGACCTGGGGCGGGCTCCTCGCCACCGACCTGGCGAACCTCTATCAGCGGCCGTTCGGCCCGGTGGTGCCCGCTCTCGTCATCATCGGCACGGTCTGGGCGCTGAACGCCCTCGCCGACGCCTTGAAAGACTCCACCGGCGCCGCGCAGCCGGTGTCGAAGAAGACCAGGAGGGAGCTCAGCCATGTCGCATGACGACCTGCTCCGTGTCGACGCCCTGCGCATCCGCACGGATGCGGGCACCGAGCTGGTGCACGGCGTCTCGTTCTCGGTGCCGCGAGGTGGCACGCTCGGCATCGTCGGCGAGTCGGGCAGCGGCAAGTCATTGACCTGCCGTGCCGTGCTCGGCATCCTTCCGCCTGGCCTCAGCACCACGACGGGCTCGATCGTGTTCGACGGCCAGGAGGTGTCGCGCCTCGGCTACCGGGAGTGGCAGTCGCTGCGCGGCTCGCGCATCTCGGCCGTGTTCCAAGACCCCGCCTCCTACCTCAACCCCTCGCTCACCGTCGGCCGGCAGCTCGCCGAGGTGCTGCGGGTGAAGACAGGTCTCGGCCGGCGCGCGGCGCACCAGCGGGCGGTCGAGCTGTTCGCCGGCATGGGGCTGCGCGAACCCGCCCACGTCTACCACCAGTACCCGTTCGAGCTCTCGGGCGGCATGCTGCAGCGCGTGCTCATCGCCATCGCGCTCGCCGCCGAGCCGGAGCTGCTCATCGCCGACGAGGCGACCACCGCCCTCGACGTCACCGTGCAGGCCGAGGTGCTCGACCTGCTCGACGACCTCAGGCGCGAGCGCTCGCTCACGCTCGTGCTGGTGTCGCACGACCTCGCCGTCGTGGCGCAGGTGTGCGACCACGTCGTGGTGATGAGGGACGGCGAGATCGTCGAGGCCGGGGCCACCGAGCAGGTGCTGCGCGCGCCCGCCCACGACTACACGAGGTCGCTCCTCGAGCATCACGCCGCCTACGGCATCGAACGGTTCCTCGAGGAGGGAGAACGCCATGTCCGAGCGTGATCGGGCGGGAGCCCTGCTGTCGGTCGACGCCGTCGACGTCTCGTACGGCCGCGGCCGGGCGGAGCGACGGGTGCTGAAGGGCGTGTCGCTCGAGGTCGCACCCGGCGAGGCCGTCGGGCTCATCGGCGAGACGGGCTCGGGCAAGACGACGCTCGCGCGCACGGTGCTGGGGCTCACCCGCCTCACCTCGGGCTCGGTGCGCTTCGACGGGGCGACGATCTCCGGCCTGCGAGGCCGGGCGCTGCGCGAGGTGCGCCGGTCGGGGGCCCTGCAGTACGTCTTCCAAGACCCGCTGCTCAGCCTCGACCCCGACCTCACGGTGCGCGCCTCGATCGCCGAGGGGCTCCTGCTCCGCGGCGGCCTCGGTCGCGACGCCGTCGACGCCGCTGTGGCCCGCGCGCTCGCGGCGGTGGGCCTCGACCGGGCACTCCTCGAGAGACTCCCCGCGCAGCTGTCGGGGGGACAGCGTCAGCGGGTGGTGATCGCCCGCGCCCTCGCGGTGGAGCCGCGCCTGCTGCTGCTCGACGAGCCGGTGAGTGCCCTGGATGCCGCCAACCGCATCCAGGTGCTCGACCTGCTCCGCCGGCTCGGCCGGGAGAACGGCATCGCCCAGCTCTTCATCTCGCACGACCTGGGCTCGGTGGCCGGCGTCGCCGACCGCATCGCCGTGCTCTACCACGGCGAGATCGTCGAGACCGGTGCCACCCGCGAGGTGATCGCCCGCCCGCAGCACCCGTACACCCGGCTGCTCATCGGCTCCGCGACCACGCTCAGCGGCGGCGGCGTCGACCGGGAGACCAGGGGACGCCTGCGGAGGGAACTGGCGGCTCACTCCGCCCTCGGCTCTTGATCTGATACCCCCCTCTCGGGGTACTCTTCTGCAAACGTTCACGCGATCAGGGGAGACACACGTGACAAGACGCCATCGCAGGCTCACCGCATTCGGAGTGGGAGCGGGGGTGGTGGTGGCGGGTGTCGCGGGCGGCGGTGCCGCCTGGGCCGTCGAGCCCGACGACCTCGAGAGCAGGGTCACCGTCGCCGGGGTGATGGGTCACCTCGAGGCGCTCCAGCAGATCGCCGACGACAACGACGGCAACCGCGCCATCGGCACCTCGGGCTACGAGGCCAGCGGCCAGTACATCGAGCAGGTGCTCAGCGCGGCGGGCTACACGCCCGAGCGTCAGGAGTTCCAGGCCACGACGCAGTCGATCGACGCCTTCTCGATCACGCTGCTCGGCACCACGACCGACCTCGACGACATCGAGGGGCCCGACGCCACGCGGTTGCCCATGGAGGGCACGACCGCGACGCCCGCCGAGGGGCTGACGGGTCTCGAGCTCATCGCGCCGCCGACGGCCACCGGATGCGACGCTTCCGAGTGGGGCGACGTCGACGCGACGGGCAAGGTCGCTGTCGTCTCGCGCGGAATCTGCTCCTTCGCCGAGAAGTCGATCGCCGCGGGCGCCGCGGGTGCTGAGGCCGTACTGGTGTACAACAACGAGCCGGGCGCCCTGGCGGGAACACTCGGCGAGCAGCAGCCCGACTTCGTGCCCTCGGTGGGCCTCACCCAGGAGGAGGGCGCCGAGGTCGTCGCCGCGCTCGCCGAGGGGCCGGTGACCGTCGACCTGCAGCTCCAGGAGACCACCACGATCGTCGACACCTTCAACATCGTCGCCCAGACGCCGACGGGCCGCACCGACAACGTGGTGATGCTCGGTGCCCACCTCGACTCGGTGCCGGAGGGCCCCGGCATCAACGACAACGGCAGCGGGTCTGCCGCCATCCTCGAGACCGCGGTGCAGCTCGCCGCCTCGGGCGAGCTGGAGAACGCGGTGCGCTTCGCCTGGTGGGGAGCCGAGGAGGTGGGGCTCGTCGGCTCCACCTACTACGTCGACCAGCTCGCGCTCGCCGACGAGGAGCTTCCCGAGGGCGAGGGCGAGCTCGACAAGATCGCGACGTACCTCAACTTCGACATGGTGGCCTCGCCGAACTATGTCATCAGCGTCTACGACGCCGATCAGTCGAGCTTCGAGGCGCCGGTCGAGGTGCCCGAGGGCTCCATCGCCACCGAGAAGTTCTTCACCGACCACTTCGACGCCGAGGGCCAGCCGTGGATCGACACGGCCTTCGACGGCCGCAGCGACTACGAGGCGTTCATCCTCAACGACATTCCCGCCTCGGGTCTGTTCACGGGCGCCGACGACGTGAAGACCGCAGAGCAGGTCGAGCTGTTCGGGGGCACCGAGGGCATCACCCACGACCCGAACTACCACTCGGCCGCCGACGACATCTCGAACGTCAACCAGGAGGCGCTCGGCATCATGCTCGGGGCCATCTCCTCGGTGACCGCCGAGCTCGCGAACGACACCTCGGCCATCAACGGGGTGGCTCCGCTGCCGGGCCCCGAGCCCACCGAGACTCCCGCGCCGACCCCCGCACCCACCTCGACGCCGGTACCCGGCGGCTCGGGCGGCGGCTCGGGCGGCGGCGAGCTCGCGGCGACGGGAGCGGACGCGGCGGCCTTCGGTGCCGTCGTGCCCGGTGCCCTGCTGCTGGTGGTCGCCGGCGCCGTGCTCGTGGCGGTGCGACGGAAGAGTCACTCGACGCGGTAGTCGCGCCACCTGCTAGGTGGAAAGTACTCAGGAGAACCGGTGGCCGCGTGCGCCTAACGTGACGGGATGTCATCTCGCATCACCTCCCGCACGGGCCTCGCGCTCGCGGCCACCCTCCTCTCCTCGGCCCTCGCCGCCGCCCCGGGTCTCGTCCCGGCGGCCACCGCGGCGGTGCCCGGCCCCGCCCAGACGGTCAATGTCATGGCCCCGCTGTGGATCGACGACTGGGCGGGCGACGGTCCGCGCTGGCGCGCCTTCACCTCCTCGCTCACGGTGGCGGCGAGCCAGGGGGTCGACGCGGTCGCCGTCGACGTCTGGTGGGGCAAGGCAGAGCCGGCCAGGGGCTCCTTCGACTGGGGCTACTACGACAAGCTGTTCGCCGCGGTGACGGATGCGGGGCTCGACCTGGTGCCGTTGATGTCGTTCCACCAGTGCGGTGGCAACGTCGGCGACGACTGCGACATCCCGGTGCCCTCCTGGGTATGGGAGCCCTATCAGCTCTGCGGCATCGCCGGCTGCTCGAGCGCGCCGGTCGACGACTACTTCGTCAGCGAGTACGGCAACATCAGCAAGGAAGCACCTGCCCCGTGGGGTGTAGGGGCCGATCGCACGCTCGCCGACATGCGCGAGTTCATGAACGCCTTCGAAGATCACTTCACCTCGGCCGGTCACGACTACACCGGGCGGGTGCAGGAGATCTCGGTGAGCACGGGCCCCGCGGGTGAGTTGCGGTACCCCTCGTACAACTCCCACGACGCCAAAGTCGCGGGAGACCCGGCAGGCTACCCCAACCGCGGCACCTTCCAGAGCTACACCGACTCCGCGGTGCGGTCGTTCGCCGACTGGGCGGTGGCCCGTTACGGGTCGGTCGCGGGTGTCGCGACGGCCTGGAGCATCCCGGGTCTGACGTACTCCGCCATCACGCCGCCGACCGACCACGACCGTTTCATCACCTCGGGGTCGTACCACTCGCTCCGCTACGGGCGCGACTTCACCCGCTGGTACCACGAGAGCCTCCTGCGGCACGGCAGCGAGGTGATGGCCGAGGCGGCACGGGCCTTCGACGGCGGCTTCGGCACGGTGCCGCTCGGCATCAAGATCCCCGGAGTGCACTGGCAGACCATGTCGACGAGCCCGATCCGCCGGGCTCCCGAGATCGCGGCGGGGCTCGTGCACACCGACCAGGACTACAACGGCTCGGCCACCGACTTCGGCTACGAACCGCTCCTCGCCGGGGTGAAGAGCATCGCTGCCAGCTCGGGCCCGCACCCGGTGGTGCTGCACTTCACCGCTCTCGAGATGCCCGACGGCCGGGAGTGGGACGGCGGGGCCCACGCCTACTCCGACGCGGCGTCGCTCGTGCGCTGGGTCGGCGCCGCAGCGAACAAAGCCGGGGTAACGCTGAAGGGTGAGAACGCGCTGGCGGGCAACCTCGGAGCCAGCGGCACACCCAGCTGGGTGGGCTGGTCGCACATCCGAGACGCATTCTCCGGCACGCCCTCCGCCTACTCCGGGCTCACCGTGCTCCGCATCGGCGAGGTGACGGGCTCACCGGCCTCGACGGGCAGGGTGGAGTTCGAGCGCTTCCTGCGCGACTTCCACTGAGCCGCGGCGAGCTGTCGGCGGCGGCCCGCTCAGAAGTGGGTGAGGCCGCTGCCGATGACGACGGTGCCGAGCACGAGCAGCACGATGGTGGTGACCGTCGCGCTGTTGCGGGTGATCCACACGCGCGTCTCCTCGAGCGGCTTCGCCGTGCGGGCGGGGTCGGCGAGGGCGAAGATGATCGGGGCGGCGAGGGTCGAGATGCCGAGCACGACGAAGATGACGACGGCCACCACGGTCTCGGCGAACGACGCGTCTCCGGTCGCGATGGCGACGCCCGCGGCGATGGTGAGCAGCAGGTTCTTCGGCCGCAGCATGAGCACGAAGCCCACGCCGAGAGAGGGCAGCGGCCCGAGCCTCGTGAGTCTCGTCATCCACGCCGGGGTCGTGGCCGGCACCTCGTCGTCGAAGAGCTCGAGGCCGTCGGTCGACGACCGCGCCTTGCGCCGGGAGCGCACCAGACGGATGACCGCCATCACGATGAGGCCGGCGCCGACCACCCACTCGATCACCGCGATGAGGGGACTGTGATCCGACCCGGGCACGGGTGGGATGAGCGAGGCGATCGCCGTGAACAGACCGGTGAGTCCGGCGAGGCCGACGACGGCCCCGATGAGGTAGGCAAGGCCCGACCATCGACCGCGCGGCGAGAGCAGGATGAGCACCATCACCACGATGGGCACCGAACTGAGCGCCACCCCGAGCGCGAGAGGCAGGATGTGCCCGATGATCCCCGCCATGCCGCAAGTCTACGAGGCAGCACGAGGCATCCGGCCGCCGACTCCTGCCCCTATTCTGGGGAAGTGACGCGCCACCTCTCGGAGCACCTCCACACCGCGGCGCTGCTCGGCCGTTTCGTGCGGGCGCGCTGGGGCCGCCGCTTCCGGTCGCGTGCCGCCATCGAACGCCACCAGGCGCGCCGCCTCGCCGCACTGCTGAGGCGCGCGGCCCGCTCGCCCTTCTACGCGTCGCGGGTCGCTCCAGGTGGTCGCCGCCGTCTCGACGACTTCCCGGTCGTCGACAAGCAGACTGTGCTCGCCCACTTCGACGAGCTGAACATCCGGGGCGTCCGTCTCGCCGAGGCGCTGGGCGTCGCGCTCGAGGCCGAGCGCAGCCGCGACTTCGCGCCGGTCGTCGCCGGCGACCTCACCGTGGGGCTGTCGAGCGGCACCTCGGGCCGGCGGGGCGTGTTCCTCGTGAGCCCGCGCGAACGCATGCTCTGGGCCGGAACCGTGCTCGGCCGCCTCCTCGACACCACCGCACTGGGCCGGATCGCCCGCTTCTGGGAGCCGCCGCTGCGCATCGGCTTCTTCCTGAGGGCGGGCGGGCACCTGTACGAATCGGTGTCGAGCTCGCGGGTGCGCTTCACCTTCTTCGACCTCACCGAACCCCTCGACACGCACCGCACCGAGCTCGCCCGCGCCGAGGCCGCGGGCGAAGCCCCCGAGCTCCTCGTGGCCCCCGCGTCGGTGCTCGACGCCCTGGCCCGAGACGCGCTGCGCGGCGCCTCCGGGTTCCGGCCGCTGCAGGTGGTGTCGGTCGCCGAGGTGCTCGAGCCCGATCTCGCCGAGCGCATCGTCGCGGCCTGGGGCCGGCCCGTGCGGCAGGTGTACCAGGCGACGGAGGGACTGCTCGGAGTCAGCTGCCACGCGGGGGCGCTCCACCTCAACGAGGAGTCGGTCGTCGTCGAGCGCGAGTGGCTCGATGCGGCCCGCACCCGCTTCGTGCCCGTGCTGAGCGACGTGGAGCGTCGCACGCAGCTGGTGCTGCGCTACCGCCTCGACGACGTGCTGCGCGTCGACCCGCAGGCTCCCGAGCGCTGCGCCTGCGGCCGCGTGACCACGGTGGTCGCCGAAGTCGAGGGCCGCGCCGACGCCGTGCTCGAGCTCCCGTCGACCGACGGGCGCCGTCTCGTCGAGCTGTTCCCCGACACGGTGCGGCAGGCCTTCGCCTCCGTGCTGACGCCGCAGGACGGCGAGCCCTTCACCGACTGGACGCTGCGCCAGCGCGGCCTCGATCTCCACTTCTCGCTGCGCGACGCGGCCCCGGGGGCCGCCGAGGCCGCGACCTCGTCGATCGAGCACCTGCTCGAGACTCACGGATGCTCGGCCAGGGTGATCGAGGAACCCTGGGTCGCGCGCGACCCCGCCACGAAGCTGCGGCGCATCGCGCGGGAGCACGCCGTATGACCGCCCCGACCCCCGCGGCGGCGACACCGGCGCCGGCCCCTACCCGGGTGCTCGTGACCGGTGCCTCGGGCTTCGTCGGCGGTGCCCTCCTCGAGCGCCTGCGCCACGACCCCTCCTTCGCCGTGCGGGGCACCGGCCGCCGCCGCCTCGACGACGAGCTCTACCGCTCCGTCGACCTCACTTCGTCCACTGCGGCGGAGGAGCTCGCCGCCCTGGCGCCGTTCGAGCCCGACGTGATCGTGCACGCGGCGGCGCGCAGCGCCCCGTGGGGCACCGCAGCCGAGTTCACCGCCGAGAACGTCGAGGCCACCCGGGCGGTCGTGCGCTATGCCGTGGGTCTCGACCAGGCGCCGCGCCTGGTGTTCGTGTCGACCGCATCCGTTCTCTACGAGGCCCGCGACCAGCTCCTGCTGCGCGACGACGCGCCCCTGCCCGCCCGTTTCGTGAACCGCTATGCGGCCACCAAGGCGGAGGCCGAGGAGGTGGTGCGCGGCTACCGCGGCGAGTGGGTGGTGCTGCGCCCGCGCGCGGTGTTCGGCCCGGGCGACACCACGCTCTACCCGCGCCTGGCCGCCCTGGCCGAGCGCGGGAGGCTGCCACGGTTCGGGGAGCCGCACGATCGCCCGGTGCTGAGCGACCTGGTGTACATCGACACGCTGGTGGAGTACCTCGTCCGGGCGCTCACCGCCGACGGCGTACCCGGGCGCACACTCGCCGTCACCAACGCGCAGCCGGTGCCGCTGCAGGCGACGCTGGCGCGCATCCTCACCGGCGCCGGGCTGCCGGCACCCACGCGCATCGTGTCGCGACGGGTCGCGCTCGCCGCGGCGACGGCGGTCGAGACGGCGTGGCGGGTGCTGCGGCGTCGCGGGGAGCCGCCGATCACGAGATACTCGATCATCGTGTCAGCCTTCAGCAAGACCTTCGACGTGAGCCCGTGCCTCGCGCTGCTCGGCCCGCCCGCCGTGACGCTCGACGAGGGGATCGAGCGCTTCGTCGCCTCGCTGCGGGAGGCGGGGGAGTGACGGCACGGATGCGTGCCCGCGTCGCCGCCGTCGCCACCTACCTCCCCGAGGAGCGCCGTTCGGCTGCCGAGACCGAGGAGCGGCTGCGGCAGGAGAACCCCGAGCTGGCCCTCCCGGCCGGCCTCGTGAGACGCCTCACCGGGGTGGAGGCGGTGCACCTGCGCCCCGAGGGCTGGCAGACCTCCGACCTGGCCGTGGCGGCGGCCCGCACGGCGCTCGCCGAGTCACCCGGGCCGGTCGACCTGCTGCTGTTCGCCTCCGCCAGCCAAGACCTCATCGAGCCCGCCACCAGCCACATCGTCTCGGCCAAGCTCGGGCTCGACTGCCCGGTGATGGACGTCAAGAACGCCTGCAACAGCGTCATCAACGCCCTCGAGGTCGCCGAGGCGCTCATCGCGGGCGGCCGCTACCGGCGGGTGCTGGTGGCCAGCGGCGAGCAGCCCTCCCACGCGGTGCGCTGGCGCCTCCGCGACAAGGAGCAGTTCCTGCGCAGCTTCGCGGGGTACACGATGAGCGACGGGGGTGCCGCCGTAGTGCTCGAGGCGGCGCCAGCCGAGGTGGAGCAGGGCATCCTCGGCAGCAGGTTCGTCGCCCACTCGGAGCACTGGCCGGTCGGCACCCTCCCCACCGGCGGATCGGTGAACCCGCACGCCGAGGGCGGCAGCTACTTCGACATGGACGGCGCCGCCCTGCAGCGCGCCTTCGCCGAGCTCGGCGTCGGGCTCGTCGAGGAGGCGCTCGCCGAGGTGGGGCACACCGTCGACGAGCTCGACTTCGTCGCGGTGCACCAGGTGGCGGCGGCCTATCACGACACCATCGTCGCGGCGCTCGGGCTCGATCCGCGTCGCTCGCTGCTCACCGTCGCCGAGCACGGCAACCTCGCCTCCGTGACCCTGCCGCTGCAGCTCGAACGGGCGAGGGAGCAGGGGCTCGTGGGGCCGGGGAGCCTCGTGGCGCTGGTCGGTCTGGCCGGCGGCATCTCGCTGGGTGTGATGGTGGTGCGGCTGTGACCCTCGTGGGTGCGCGGCCCGTCGCACCCGAGCGGCGGTGGGAGGAGCGGGTGCAGCGCACCGCGCATCCGCTCGTCTACCCGCTGCTCAGCCGGGTGCGGAGGCCCGTGCTGCGCGTGCCGCGCATCGGCGTCGTCGTCTCCGATGCCGCCGTGCTGCGCTCGGTGCTGCTCGACCAGGAGCGCTTCACCAAGACCGGCCCCGGCTCGCCCGCCGATCTCTGGACGCCCGTGCTCGGGCCCTCGGTGCTGCTCAACATGGAGGGCGCCGACCACCACGCCCTGCGCCGGCGGCTCGCACCGCTGTTCGCCCCCGGGTACGTCGCCGAGCTCACGCGGGAGACCGTGGGTGCCTCGGCCGAGCGACTCACCGAGCGGCTCGACCGGGGCGAACGGGTCGACCTGGTGGCCGAGGTGCGCGAGTACGCGGGGAGGGTGATCAGCCGGCTGGTCGGGCTCGACGAGGAGGTGCTGGGCGAGGAGCTGTTCGCCCGGGTCTCGGGCGTCACCGGGCTCGTGCGGCTCTCCCGCCCGCGGTTCAGCGACCGGCAGGCCGCCGCGGCCCGCGCGGTGCTCGACGACCTCACCCGGCACGCCCGCCGCGCCTACCGCGAGGGCGGCGGCGACACGGTGCCGGGGCGGATGCGCGAACTCGGCCTCGGCGAAGACGAGGCGATGGGGGCCGTCGGAGCCTTCGTGCTCACCGGCACGGAGACCCTCGTGTCGTACCTGCCGCGCCTGGTCGCCGTGCTCGCCGACACCGGCTGGCTGCACCGGCTCGCCCACGACCGAGCCCTCGTCGACGCCGCGGTCGCCGAGGGACTCCGTGTCACGACCCCCTCCCCGGTGATGCTGCGCAGCGTCGTCGCCGAGGCGACGCTCGCGGGAGTGCGGGTGCGACCGGGAGACCGCCTGGTGCTGGCGACCTTCCTGGCCGACCGCGCATCCGGGGCCTTCGACCCCGTGGCGAACCCGGCGGCCTCGCTCAAGCAGCTGTGGTTCGGCGCCGGCGCGCACTTCTGCCTCGGCGCGCCGCTCGCCATGGCCCAGATCGGGCTCGTGCTCGACGCCGTGCTCGCGGCGGAGCGGGCCGGCCCGCTCGAGATCGTGCACCGGCGGGCACAGCGCCGCACGCTCATCCCGGGCTACGGCTCCCTCGTGCTCGCACGCCGGTAGAGTCTGATCATGCGCGCGCTCCTCTACAACGACGCCTACTCGGTCACCATGAGCGACGTCCCCGACCCCGTCATCGAGGCCTCGACCGACGCCATCGTGCGCGTGGTCGCCACCTGCGTCTGCGGCTCCGACCTCTGGTACTACCGCGGCCAGTCGGAGCGGCCCCCGGGCTCCCGCATCGGCCACGAGTTCATCGGCGTCGTCGAAGAGGTCGGCACCGACGTCGGGCGCGTCGCCGTGGGCGACTTCGTGGTGTCGCCGTTCATGTACAGCGACGGCAGCTGCGTGCACTGCGTGAACGGCATCACGAGCTCCTGCGTGCACGGCGGGTTCTTCGCCGCGAAGGGGGTCGACGGCGGCCAGGGCCAGTTCGTGCGGGTGCCGCTCGCCGACGGCACCCTCGTGGTGGTTCCGGGCGGGCAGCCCGCCGACGAGCTGCTGCCCCACCTGCTCGCGCTCTCCGACGTGTACGGCACGGGGTTCCACGCCGCGACGACTGCGGGGGTGCGCCCCGGTGACGTGGTGGCCGTGGTGGGTGACGGCGCCGTCGGGCTCAGCGGGGTGCTGGCGGCATCGCGCCTCGGGGCCTCGCGCATCATCGCGCTCAGCCGCAACCCCGCTCGTCAGGCCATCGCCACCGCCTTCGGCGCCACCGACCTGGTCGAGGCCAGGGGAGCGGATGCGGTGGCCGAGGTCGTGGAGCTCACCGGCGGTGTGGGGGTCGACGCCACGCTGGAGTGCGTGGGCACGGCCGAGTCGTTCACCACGGCGTTCGCGTTGGCACGGCCGGGCAGCCGGGTGGGCATCGTGGGCATGCCGCACGACGTGGAGTTCCCGCTCGGCATCGCGTTCCGCAACAACGTCGGGCTCGGAGGCGGGCTCGCCCCGGCGCGCGCCTATCTGCCCCCGCTGCTCACCGAGGTGCTCGAGGGGTCGGTCGAGCCCGGGCGGGTGTTCGACTACGAGGTCGCGTTCGAGAACCTCGCCGAAGGCTACGCGGCGATGGACGAACGGCGGGCCGTCAAGGCCTATGCGAGGGTGTCGTGAGCGCGGCGGCTGCGGGCGTCACGGGCGCCGGCGTGCCGGGCTTCGGCGTCGCGGTCGCGCAGTTCGCGCCCGGTGACGACAAGGCAGCCAACCTCGACACCATCCGCCGACTCGCCACGGAGGCCGCGGCGCGCGGTGCGTCGCTCGTGGTGTTCCCCGAGTACTCCTCCTACTTCGTCGACCCGCTGGGCGAGCGCCTCGTCGAGAACGCGGAGCCGCTCGACGGCCCGTTCGTCACCGCGCTCTCCGCCCTGGCGAACGAGCTCGACGTGCACCTGGTCGCCGGTCTCGTGGCCACCGCCTCCGACCCTGGGCGCTTCGCGAACGTGCTGGTCGCCGTGTCGCCGACCGACGGGGTGGTCGCGCGTTACAGCAAGCTGCACCTCTACGACGCCTTCGGCGGGCGCGAGAGCGACTGGGTGGAGGCCGGCAGCATCGCCGAGCCGGAGACCTTCTCGATCGAGGGCGTGACCATCGGCTTGCAGACCTGCTACGACATCCGCTTCCCCGAGGTGTCGCGTCGGCTCGTCGACGCCGGCGCCGACCTCGTGGCCGTGCCCGCGGAGTGGGTGCGCGGGCCGCTCAAGGAGCACCACTGGCGCTCGCTCGTCGTGGCCAGGGCGCTCGAGAACACGATCTACGTGGCCGCCGCCGACCAGACCCCGCCGATCGGCGTGGGGTCGAGTCTCGTCGTCGACCCGATGGGGGTGACGATCGCCTCGCTCGGCGAGCGAGAAGACGTGGCGGTCGCCTGGGTCGACCCTCGGCGCATCGACGAGGTGCGGCGGGTGAACCCGGCGCTGGCGCTCCGCCGCTTCGACGTCAGCCCGCGCTGAGCTGCAGCTGCGCGAGCTGGCTCGCGGCGCGCTCGAGCACCTCGGTCTTCTTGCAGAAGGCGAAACGCACGAGGCTCGAGTACTCCTCGGCCAGCCCGGGGTGGCAAAAGGCGCTGATCGGCACCCCCACGACGCCCGCGAGGCCCGGCAGCTCGCGGCAAAGCTCCGCCCCGTCGCGGTAGCCGAGCGGCGCGGCGTCGGCCACCACGAAGTAGGTGCCCTGCGGCGTCGACACGTCGAAGCCGGCAGCCCTGAGACCCGCCGACAGCAGGTCGCGCTTGGCCTCCAGGGTCGTGGCGATGCCCTCGTAGAACGAGTCGGGGAGCGCCAGCCCCGCGGCGACCGCCGGTTGGAACGGTGCCCCCGAGGTGAAGGTGAGGAACTGCTTCACCGCGGTGATCGCCGTCACCAGCTCGGGCGTCGAGACGATCCAGCCGATCTTCCAGCCCGTGGTGCTGAAGGTCTTGCCGGCCGACGAGATCGTGACGGTGCGCTCGCGCGCACCCGGGAGGGTCGCCACCGGCACCGGCTTCACCCCGAAGGTGAGGTGCTCGTAGACCTCGTCGGTGACGATCACGGCGTCGTGGAGCTCGGCCAGCTCGACCACGAGCTCGAGCGTCTCACGGGGGAGCACAGCGCCCGTCGGGTTGTGCGGGTTGTTGATGAGGATGACCCGGGTGCGGTCGGTCACGGCGGCCCTCAGGTCGTCGTGGTCGGGCTGGAAGTCGGGGAGCCGGAGCGGAACCGTCGTGTGCACGCCGCGCGCGAGGGCGATCAGGCCGCCGTAGGCGTCGTAGAAGGGCTCGAGGGTGAGCACCTCGTCGCCCTCGTCGACCAGGGCGAGGATGGTGGCGGCGAGGGCCTCGGTCGCCCCTGCGGTCACCAGCACCTCGGCGTCGCCGTCGACGTCGAGGTCGTAGAACCGCTTCTGGTGGTCGGCGACCGCGTGCCGGAGGGCCGGGATGCCGGGGCCGGGCGGGTACTGGTTCACCCCGTCGGCGATGGCCTGGCGAGCGATCTCGAGCACCTCGGCGGGCCCGTCCTCATCGGGGAAGCCCTGGCCCAGGTTGATCGCACCGGTGCGCTGGGCGAGTCCGCTCATCTCGGCGAAGATGGTCGAGGCGATGCGGCCGTCGGCGCCGAGGAGGCCGGCACCGCGTGCCGTGCGCTGCCAGGATCCGCTGATGCTCATGGGTGTCTCCGATTCGGGTCGCAGTCCAACCTACCGGCTGTGCGGCAGGGCGCCGCGCCGCGCGGAACACGGCGTCACGGGGCACGGATGCGTTCCTTGGCGTCGTCATAACCACACGGCAGACGGCGCACAGCCTGTCCATAGAGTTCCCCCAGCTTGGGTGAGGAAGCTTGCGAGTGCTTGGAAGGAGCACCACATGTCAGACAGCACCGAGAACCCCGACCACATCTCGGCCGACAGCACCGGCGAGGCCGCCGCCCACGAGTCCGCCGCCGCCTCGACCACCCCCGCCTCGACCACCCCGGCTTCGACCACCCCCGAGACCCCCACCGCTCCGAACGACAACACCACCGTGGTCATCCCCCCGGTGGTCGCCCCCGTGCAGAACCAGGTGCCGGCAGCGCAGCCCACCACGCCCTACCCCGCCCAGGGCTTCTCCGCCCCGCAGGCGCCGAGCGCACCGGCCTCCTACAACCAGGCCCCGCACACCCCGGCCCAGCCGGCGGCGCACCCCGGCTACGGCCAGCAGCAGACGCCGCGCCACCCCGGTTACGGCCCGGTGGCCTCCTCCGCCCCCGCCGCCTCCTACGGCAACGGCTCCTTCGGCACCCCGCCCACCGGCGGCGCCCAGTACGGCGCGGTTCCCGACCCGAACTTCAACTCGGCGCACTACGCGGCCTCCGGCGCCTTCACCAACCAGGCGAACCAGCCGCGCAAGCCGAAGAAGCAGCGCCGCGGCGGCGTCGCGCTCGTCGCGGCCCTCGCCATCGGCGCCCTCATCGGCGGTGCCTCGGGCGCCGGCGTCACGGCCTGGGCCGTCAACCAGAACGGCGGCGGCTCGAGCACCAGTGCGTCGAGCCCCACCAGCATCACGGTGAACAACCCCGACGACGCCACGCTCATCACCGCGGTGGCGGCGAAGGCCTCGCCCTCGGTGGTCACCATCTCCGTGGCGAGCGACCAGGCCGCCGGAACCGGCTCGGGCGTCATCCTGAGCTCCGACGGCTACGTCGTCACCAACACCCACGTGGTCACCCTCGACGGCGAGACCGCCGACGCCAGCATCAACGTGCAGACGAACGACGGCAAGATCTACAAGGCGACCGTCGTCGGCACCGACCCGGTGGCCGACCTCGCCGTCATCAAGCTGACCGACGCATCCGGTCTCACGCCGATCGAGTTCGGCGACTCCTCGAAGCTCAACGTCGGCGACGTGGCGATCGCCATCGGTGCGCCGCTCGGGCTCTCCGGCACCGTCACCAACGGCATCGTGAGCGCGCTCAACCGCAGCATCACCGTCGCCTCCTCCGCCGCCCCCGACGACACCGAGACGAACCCTTCGCCCGACCAGAACGGCGACGGCTCGCAGGGCCCGTACGACTTCTGGAACTTCGACATCCCCGGCCAGGGCGGCTCGGAGGGCCAGCAGGGTCAGCAGGCGCCGTCGCAGCAGCAGTCGATCTCGCTCTCGGTCATCCAGACCGACGCCGCGATCAACCCCGGTAACTCCGGTGGTGCGCTGCTCGACTCCGAGGGCAAGCTCATCGGCATCAACGTCGCCATCGCGAGCGCGGGTTCGTCGAGCAGCAGCTCGTCGGGGAACATCGGCGTGGGCTTCTCCATCCCGGTGAACCTGGTCAAGCGCATCACCGAGGAGATCATCGACAACGGCAGCGCCACCCACGGCCTGCTCGGCGCGACGGTCGGCGACGCGGCCTCGGCTGAAGGCAGCACGACCGCGGGTGCGATCATCCAGTCGGTCACCTCGGGCGGAGCCGCCGAGAAGGCTGGCCTCGCCGCCGGCGACGTGGTCACCGAGTTCAACGGCGTCCCCGTCACCGACTCCATCGACCTCACCGCGCTGGTGCGCACCCAGGCCGCCGACGCGACCGCGAAGATCACCTACCTCCGCGGCGGCGACTCGAAGACCGTCGAGGTCACCCTGGGGCAGCTCACCCAGTAGCTGCGGGGGAGCCCGTGCTCCGACCCCCGTGAACGAGGCTGGTAGGCTCGTCGTCGCCCTCAGGCGGCGTCGGCCCACCGGCCTCGTCCGCGTGCGGAGACGAGCGAACGGATGCGATGACCCAGCCCCTCGACGAGACCGAGGCCCCAGGCGGCGAGGCGCTTCCGGGCGTCTCCTACGTGATGCCGGTGCTCAACGAGGTCACGCACGTGGAGGCGGCGATCGCGAGCCTGCTCGACCAGGACTACCGCGGCCCCTTCGACGTCATCGTCGCCCTCGGCCCCTCCATCGACGGCACCACAGAACTGGTGGAGCGCCTCTCCCGGGTCGACCGCCGCATCCGGGTCATCGACAACCCCACGGGCTCCACGCCCAGCGGGCTGAACGTCGCCATCGCGGCATCGCAGCACCCGATCGTCATCAGGGTCGACGCCCACTCGCTGCTGCCGCGCGACTACGCGCGCACGGCGGTCGAGACGATCCTCCGCACGAAGGCCGCGAACGTGGGCGGCATCATGAAGGCCGAGGGCACCACCCCGTTCGAGTCGGCGGTGGCTCTCGCCTACGGCTCGAAGGCGGGGCTCGGCGGCGGCGCCCACCACCTCGGCGGCGAGGAGGGTCCGGCCGAGACGGTCTATCTCGGCGTGTTCGACCGCGAGTGGCTCACCCGGGTCGGGCTGTTCAACGAGGACATCAGGCGCGGGCAGGACTGGGAGCTCAACCGCCGTCTGCGCGCCGCCGGGGGCGTGGTGTGGTTCACGCCGAAGCTGGTGGTGGTCTACCGCCCGCGCCCGTCGCTCGAGCGGCTGGCCCGGCAGTTCTTCTCCACCGGTCTCTGGCGGGGCGAGCTCGCCCGCCGGTTCTTCTCCGCGAACGCGCTGCGGTACTTCGTGCCGCCCGTCATGGTCGCCGCCGCGGTGCTCGGCTTCGTGCTCGGTGTGGTCGGGCTGGTCGCCGCGGCCGCGGGCGCGAGCGGCGGCGGGCCCGCCGCCTGGCTCCTGCTCGGCTTCGTCGTCCCCCTCGTCTACCTGCTGTTCGTGGGCGCGGCGGCGGTGGGCGCGGCCCGGAAGGAGGGTGTGCGAACCGGGGTATGGTTTCTCGTAATCCTGCCGTGCATCCACTTCAGCTGGGGTCTCGGCTTCATTCTCGGCTTCCTCAAGCTGACGAAGAACATCGCCGCGCACACGGGAAGGTGACAGTGCCGAACACCGCACGCCCGCGTTCGATCGCCGAGCTCAAGGCCGTGGCGCAGCCGCCCGAGGTGCGCGGCCGGCGCAACGCCGAGCACTGGACGGCGTCGCTCTACCTCAGGCGCCTCTCGCCCTACGTCACCTGGGTGCTGCTCAAGACCTCCATCTCGGCCAACGGCGTGACCGGGCTGATGATCCTCACCGGGTGGGCCACGGCCGCCGCCCTGCTCGTCCCCGGCATCGCGGGTGCTGCGCTCGCGCTCGTGCTCGGGCAGCTGCAGATGCTGGTCGACTGCTGCGACGGCGAGGTCGCCCGATGGCGGCGCACCTCGTCGCCCGCGGGCGTGTTCCTCGACAAGGTCGGGCACTACACCACCGAGTCACTCATCCCGATCGCGCTGGGGCTCCGAGCGGCGGGTTTCCCGTTCGAGGCGCCGGCCGACTTCCTGTGGACCACCCTCGGCCTCCTGCTCGCCCTGGTCATCGTGCTGAACAAGGCGCTCAACGACATGGTGCACGTCGCCCGCGCGAACGCCGGGCTCGAGAAGCTCGCCGACAAGCAGGGCGAGTCGGAGCCCTCGCAGGCGCTCGTGGCGAAGCTCCGGCGTGCCGCGCGCTTCGTGCCGTTCCACCGGCTCTACCACTCGGTCGAGCTGACCATGCTGATCTTCGTCTTCGCCGTGCTGGGGCTGTTCATCGGCGGTGTGCTCGCCGACCGCATCTTGCTGGTCGCCCTGGTGCCGCTGTCGATGCTCGCGCTGGTGGGGCACTTCGTGGCGATCATGGCCTCGAAGCGGGTGCGCTCCTGAGCCCCCTGCCCACCGTCGGGGTGGTGCTGCTCACCCGGGGCACGCGGCCGGCCGAGTTGCGCCGCGGCGCCGAGTCGCTGCTCGCCCAGCGCGGTGTCACGCTCGACATCGTCTGCGTCGGCAACGGCTGGGTGCCCGAAGGGCTTCCGGATGCGGTGCGCACGCTGGCACTGCCCGAGAACGTCGGCATCCCGGCCGGCCGCAACGCCGGCGCCGAGGTGGTGACGGGGGAGTACGTGTTCTTCCTCGACGACGACGCGAGTCTGCCCGACCCGGGGTTCCTCGCCGACGCGATCGCGAAGCTGGCCGCCGACCCGCGCATCGGGTTGCTGCAGCCGCGCGTGGTCGACCCGTCGGGGGCCACCAATCCCCGGCGGTGGGTTCCGCGCATCCGCAAGGGCGACGCGGGCGACTCGGGGCCGGTGTTCTCGGTGTGGGAGGGGGCGACGCTGCTGCCGCGGGCGGTGTTCGACCGCACCGGCGGGTGGGCCGCGCCCTTCTTCTACGCCCACGAGGGCATCGAGCTGGCGTGGCGGGTGTGGGACCAGGGGCTCGTCACCTGGTACGCGGGAGACCTCGTGGCGAACCACCCGGCCATCGAACCCACCCGGCACGCGTACTACTACCGGCTGAACGCGCGCAATCGGGTCTGGCTCGCCAAGCGCAACCTGCCCTGGCCCCTGGTGCCGCTCTACGTCGGGAGCTGGACGGGCATCCAGCTGCTGCGCTGGGCGCGGCGACCCGCCGCACTCCGGGCGTGGTTCGGCGGGTGGGCCGAGGGCTGGCGGAGCGACGCGGGGGAGCGCCGGCCGATGTCGTGGGGCACGGTGGCGCGCATGGCGCGGGCGGGGCGGCCCCCGATCGTCTGAGCCGGGAGCCGGGAGCCGGGAGCCGGGGGCCGCGAGCCGGCGACGCGGCCGCGAGCCGGGAGTCGCGAACCGCGGCCGCGAGCCGGTGCCCGGCCGCGAAGGTCACGATTGCCTAAAGAAGACCCGTGCGGCCCCCGAACGGGCGGGCTCGGGCCGGGCCCGTGGTTAGCCTTGTGCGGTGGGCTTGATGAACGACGCGAAACTCGGCTGGCGCGTGGCGCGCGACCTCCTGCGGTCGCGGCGCATCCGCTCGAAGCTCGCCGCCCAGCTCGAGGCGCGCGGCCCGCTGCCGAAGCGCCGCTACGAGATCGGTGTCTACTTCGCCGACGGCGACGTGAACCTCTACCAGCTGCGCCAGTGGTACCGCCCGCTGGCCGAACTCGACAAGACGCACCCCGTCGTCATCCTGAGCCGCAACCCCACCGCGAGCTCGGCACTGCTCGAGGAGTCGCCCGTGCCGGTCGCGCACGTGCGCTCGGTGAGCTCGCTCGAGGAGCTGCTGCTCGACCACGAGCTCAAGATCGTCTTCTACGTCAACCAGAACGCTCGCAACTTCCAGATGATGCGGTACGGCCGTCGCTGGCACGTGTTCATCAACCACGGCGAGAGCGACAAGATGTACATGACGACGAACCAGTTCAAGGCCTACGACTACAGCTTCGTCGCCGGAGACGCCGCCATCTCGCGGCTGCAGCGCGTGCTCTGGGACTACGACTTCGACAAGCGCGCCCTCCGCATCGGGCGCCCGCAGGCCGATCACTACGCCGGCACCGTGCCGTTCACCCCCGACCACCGTCAGGTCGTGCTCTACGCCCCCACCTGGGAGGGCGACCGCGCCGCCGCCCACTACGGGTCGATCGCGAGCCACGGGGTGGCGCTGGTGCGCGACCTGCTCGCCTCGCCCGAGCACCGGCTCATCTACCGCCCGCACCCGCGCAGCGGGGTCGTCGACCCGGCCTACGGCGCGGCGAACCGCGAGATCGTCTCGATGATCGCGGCGGCCAACCGCGCCGATCCGTCGGCCGGGCACGTGCACGACACCGGGCCCGAGCTCGGCTGGCAGCTCGCCGCCGCCGACGTGGCCATCGTCGACGTGTCGGCGATGATCTACGACCGGCTCGCCACGGGCAAACCGCTGCTCGTCACCCGCCCGGTGTCTCCGGATGCGCAGCTCGACACGGGCGGCTACCTCTCCGACTGCGAATGGCTGGCGGCCGAGGAGGCCCCCTCCGTGCGCTCGCGGCTCGACCAGGTGTCGCACGACTCCGCGGCGGGGGTGCGCCTCGGGCGCTGGGTGGAGCACTACTTCGGCGACACCACGCCGGGGGCGGCGACGGCGCGGTTCCACGCCGCGGTCGAGCACCTGTTCGCCGAGTGGGCCCGCAACGCGGCGCTGCACTCGCGCGACCTCCCCGTCGATCTGCGCGACCACGAGGTGACCGCCGACGACGACGAGCGGCTCAGCGCGTAGAGCGGGCGGCGCGTAGAGCGGGCGGCGCGCAGCACGGTCGGCGCGCAGAGCGGGCAGCGCGAGCGGCGCGCAGAGGCAAGCGCGCAGCGCGGGCGGCGTGCAGCGGGGACCACGGGGCGCGCAGCGGCCAGCCGGCGCGGAACGTGCGTCAGGAGTGGCTGGAGCGGGCCAGTGCGTACTTCGCGATGAGCACGACGACGCCGGCGACCAGCAGCACGACGGCGGCGGTGACGAGCATCGGTGTGAAGTCGTAGCCGGTCTGCGCGAGCACGGGCTGGGTCTCGTCTCGCTGCCCGGCCCAGGCTGCCGATCCGGCACCGAGCACGACAGCGACGGTGGTGGCGAGCACCGCGACGAAGGCGGCGAGAGCGCGGCGGAGGCGGCGGGTGATGGTCATGCCCGGCCTCCTGTCGTCATCTCGTCGTCTCGGCTTCACGCGTGTCTCGTGGCTTCGTGCCGCCCGGGAACTCCCTGGCAACACCCCCAGATTATCACCGGGTTGCTGGACAGCGGTATTTCAGATGCGGATGTCGCCGGGTGCGCCGACGTCGGAGGGGTGCTGCGGCGCCATCGTGATCTCGCGGCGGCGGCGCGGCGTGAGCTTCGCCAGCGGGTTGCGGCCCTCGCGCACGGCCTTCGGCGTCTTCGCCGCCTTCGCCGTCGGAACCTTGATCTCGATGGCGACCTCGGGCGGGAAGCCGAACGGGGGTGCGCCGAACGCCGAGCGCGCACTCTGGATGACGGTGCGCCCGAGCATCAGGTTGCCGACGCCGCCGATCGCGGCGCCGATGCCGAACGGCACCAGGCGCCCGACCGCGTTCGTGCCCTGCCCCACGGCGAACCTCCGCAGGAAGTGGTTCTTCAGCTGGTCGGCGATCGGCCCCACGACGAACTGCGGGAGGCTCGAGGTCACCACCTGGCCCCAGTAGGCGTTGCGGCCGAGCCCGCCCGTCGCCTGCCCGGCGATCTGCTTCAGCAGGTCGGTGCCCGCCTTGCCCATGAGCAGGGTCATCACGAGGGCCCGCGCCCGGTCGGGGTCGTCGATGGCGATGCCGTGCACCTCGGTGACCGATTGCGCGAACAGCGCGGTCGTCTCGAGGAACCCGGCGGTCTCCAGCGCGCTCAACCCCAGCGAGATTCCGGTGCCGACGAACGGCAGCATCGAGCTCGCCCCCACGGCGGCGCCTCCCGTGGTGACGGCCGCGACGTAGCGGCGCTCGAGAATGACGAGCAGCTCCTCCGGTGAGGCCTGCGGGTGGAGGCGGCGGATGCTGCGCAGGTGCGCCAGCACGACCGGCCGGTGCACGCTCAGCAGGCGGTCGACATTGCGCTCGATTCGGGACGACATACTCCTACTCTGCTGCGTTCTGCTGTGCAGTGCGCGAGAATGCCGTACATGCGCCACAGACCCGCCGGCCGCGACGCCAAGCTCGTCGAGCAGTTCTCCCACGTCGACGCCCTGGTGGCCGGGCTCTTCGACGGGGTGTTCAGCGTCGAGGAGGTGGGCCGGCGCGGCCACCTCGGCCTCGGCTGCGGCGACCACATGGACGGCGAGCTCGTGGTGCTCGACGGCGTCTTCCACCTGTGCCACGGAGACGGCACGGTGAGTGTGCTCGCTCCCGACGACACGCTCGCCTTCGCCGAGGTCGTCGACTTCGGCCCCGTCCCGGCAGAGCTGGTCGAAGCCGTCGACTCGATCGACGCGCTCGCCGCCCTGGTCGCCGAGCGCGTGGTGAGCCCGAACCTCTTCCACGCCGTGCGCTTCGACGCGCACTTCGCCACGCTCAGCCTGCGCGAGGCGAAGCGGCAGACGAAGCCCTACCTGCCGCTCGCCGAGGCGGTGCACGACCAGCGTGAGAACACGGTGACGGATGTGACGGGAACGCTGCTGGGGTTCGTCGCGCCGAGCGTGTTCCAGGGCATCAGCGTGGCGGGCCCGCACTTCCACTTCCTCGACTCCACCGGCGCCGTGGGCGGCCACGTGCTCGGCATCGGAGGCGCGACGGGGGAGCTCGCCGTGGAGACCTACCCGGGGGTCACGGTGCGCCTGCCCACCAGCCCCGAGTTCCTGGCCGCCGACCTCGAGCTGGGCGACGTCGACGGCGCCATCCGTCACGCCGAGTCGGACCACCAGCGATGAGCGGCACCGACCCGATGACGTTCCGGCTCGACGTCGAGATCGTGCACCTGCTCGCCTCGCCCGTGCACCGCTACGACGGGCGGCCCGCCGACGGCCCCGCGCCCCTGCCCGAGGGGGCCGTCGAGTCGCGGGAGCGCATCGAGGTGCGGGCCGGACTCGGCATCGTGGGCGACAGGTTCTTCGGCCACGGCGCCCACCGCCGCGCGGCCGTGACGGTGATGGCCGCGGAGTCGCTCGACGAGGTGCGCTCCGGGCTCGGCCTCGACCGCCCCCTCGACCCGGCCCTCGCCCGTCGCAACATCGTCATCAGGGGCGCCGACATCGACGCACTCGTCGGTCAGCCCTTCGAGCTCGACTCCGGCGACGGCCCGGTGCGCTTCCAAGGGCATCGCGCGGCCAACCCCTGTGCCTGGATGAACGTGGTGCTCGCCGACGGCGCCCACAAGGCGCTGCGCCGCCGCGGCGGCGTGCGCTGCGAGCCGCTCGGCGACGGAGTGCTGCGGCTCGGCCCCGCCGTGCTCACCTCCCTCGTGCCGCTCGAGCGCGAGCCCGCCCTGTTCGCGGCAGCCGAGTAAACGCCAACGACGCCCCGCACGCAAGCCCGTGCGGTCGGAGCGCATCGGTGCCAGCGTCGAGCACGGGCGGCCGTCCGGCCCGCCCGAGCGAGCGACCGCGGGCGACCGCGACGGGAGGATGACATGGTGCGCTTCGGCTACACCCTGATGACCGAGCAGAGCGGCCCCAAAGACCTGGTGCGCTACGCCGTGGCGGCCGAGGAGGCGGGCTTCGACTTCGAGGTCTCCAGCGACCACTACTCGCCCTGGCTCACCGAGCAGGGACACGCCCCCTACGCCTGGTCGGTGCTCGGCGCTGTCGCGCATGCCACCTCCCGGGTGGAGCTGGTGAGCTATGTGACCTGCCCGAGCATCCGGTATCACCCCGCCGTGGTCGCGCAGAAGGCGGCGACGCTCGGGCTGCTCTCCGACGGGCGTTTCATTCTCGGCCTCGGCTCGGGCGAGAACCTCAACGAGCACGTCGTGGGCGAGGGCTGGCCCGCGGTCGCCGCGCGGCAGGACATGCTCGAGGAGGCGGTGCACATCATCCGCGAGCTGCACACCGGCGAGCTGGTGACCTGGGAGGGCGACTACTTCCGGGTCGACTCCGCGCGCATCTGGGACGTCGCCGAGGGCGGCGTGCCGATCGCGCTCGCCGTCTCGGGCGAGAAGTCGATCGAGCGCTTCGCGCCGCTCGGCGACCACCTCATCGCCGTCGAACCGGATGCGGAGCTCGTCTCGGGCTGGTCGGCAGTCGCGGGAGAGCCGAGCCGGGCCATCGGGCAGATCCCGATCTGCTGGGGGCCCGACAAGGAGGCCGCGATCAAGCAGGCCCACGAGCAGTTCCGCTGGTTCGGCGGCGGGTGGTCGGTGAACGCCGATCTGCCCACGCCCGCCGGCTTCGCCGCGGCCTCGCAGTTCGTGCGCGAGGAGGACGTCGCGGGGTCGATCGCCTGCGGGCCCGACCTCGACGAGCTCGCCGAGAGCGTGAAGCCCTACCTCGAGGCGGGGTTCACCGACGTCGCCGTGGTGCAGGTGGGGGACGAGGGGCAGGACCGGTTCCTGGCCGAGGTGGCGCCGGCGTTGCTCGAGAAGCTGCGGGCGCTCTAAGTGGGGGCCGGTCGTGCGCCTTCGGCTCTTGAGGAGTTTCCTCGGCGCACGACCGGTCGCTCAGCCGCGCTGTGCCACGAGTGCTGTGAAGTAGTCGACGAGCGGCAGGGTGGGGTGGCCGATGAGCTCGCGCAGGGTGCCGGGGGTGTGGCCGAGCAGCCCCTCGGCGATGTTCGCGTCGAGGGCGACGACGAAGCCCGCGGTTCCCTCGTCGAGACCGGCCGCGGTGAGCAGGGCGAGGTGCTCCTCCGACGAGACCGGGTTGAAGACCACGGTGCTGCCGATCGCCTCCGACGCGGCGGCGGCGAACTCCGTGCCGTCCCAGGCGGAGTCGCCCGAGAGCTCGTACACCCGGCCGAGGTGCCCCTCGGTGGTGAGCACGGCGGCGATGGCTTCGGCGTAGTCGCTGCGCGCCGCGCTCGACACGCGGCCTGAGCCGGTCGACGCCGTGTAGGTGCCCGTCGCCGCGGCCTGCTCGAAGGCGCCGGCGTAGTTCTCGTGGTACCAGCCGTTGCGGAGGATGACGGCGGGGATGCCGCTCGCGGCGATGAGCTCCTCGGTCGCCTTGTGCTCGGGCGCCAGGATGAGCGGGCTCTCGGTGGCGAACGGCGCGCTGGTGTACACCAGACGGGAGACGCCGGCTCGTGTCGCCGCCTCGACGGCGTTGCGGTGCTGGTCGACGCGCTGCCCGACCTCGCTGCCGGAGACCAGCACGAGGGTGTCGGCGCCGGCCAGCGCGGCGTCGAGTGTCGACGGCTCGGTGTAGTCGATCGTGGCGGTGCGCACGCCGAGGGCCTCGGTGAGGGCGGCGAGCTTCGACTCGGTGCGGCCGGCGGCGACGATGTCGCGTGCGGGAACGCCCCGGGCGACGAGGTGCTCCACGGCGAGGCGGCCGAGGTGTCCGGTGGCTCCGGTGACGACGATGGTCATGATGGGTGTCCTTTCCGGCGCCGCGCTCGCGGGCCGTCGAGAGGGGTGAACCACGGATGCGGCGCCTCACTTCCCCGCCGCGGGTACCCACTTTTTGGTAAGTTCGTGCTCATGGACGACATCTGGGAGACCCTCGGCCGCGAGCGCGTGGCGACTCCGTTCGCCTCGGGCTGCGCGAGCCGCGTCGTGCTCGACCACGTGACGAGCAAATGGGGTGTGCTCGTCATGGTGGCGCTCGCCGAGGAACCCCGCCGCTGGGGCGAGTTGCGCCGCCGCATCGAGGGCATCAGCGAGAAGATGCTCGCGCAGACCCTCCGCGCCCTCGAAGCCGACGGCTTCGTGCTCCGCGAGTCGCACGGCACCGTGCCACCCCGCGTCGACTACAGCCTCACCCCCCTCGGCCACGAACTCGCCGCGGTACTGGTGCCCCTCGTCCGCTGGGTGGGCGACAACGTGCACCGCACCTCCCTGCCCCTCGCGCGCGCATCCTGACCTCATCGACCCGTCACGATCCGCCCTCTCGTGCCCCGTCACAGGGCGGATCGTGACGGGTCGATCGGGGCGCGGGTGCTGCTACTCGCCCAGGTGGGTGTTGAGGGCAGCCGTGAGGGTGGGGTCGAGGGCGAGGGGGCGGCCGTCGAGGGCGGTGAGGGGCACGGCTTGGCGCACGCTCGAGACGAGCCAGATCGCGTCTGCTCGGGCGAGGTCGGCGACCGGGATGCGCTCCTCGGCCGTCTCGAAGCCGCGTCGGGCGAAGAAGTCGAGTGCCCGGGTGACCGTGGTGCCGGCGATGATGCCGACCTCGGCGGGCGGGGAGACCACGCGGTCGCCGAACCGCACCACGACGCTCGAGGTCGGGGCCTCGAGCACGAAACCGTCGGAGCTCACGAAGACCACCTCGCGGGCACCCCGCCGCGCCGCCTCCCTCGTCGCGGCCGCGGCCACCTCGTAGGAGAGCGTCTTCGCTCCGAGCAGCAGCCACGGCGAGGTGGCGCCGGCGTCGTGCCGGTAGCCGCGGTCGAGCGTGATCGCGGCGACGCCGTCGCGGCGCACGGCCGTGTGGTCGGGGGCGGGCTGGGCGAGCACCCAGGCGGTGGGCAGGCCTCGGCCCTCGATGCCCCGGGTGAGCACGAGCTTCACTCCGAGCACCTCGTCGTCGGCGAAGCGCCGGCGGGCCTCGGTGACGGCGGCGGCGAAGGCCTGTCGCCACACCGCGAGGTCGGGGGTGGGAAGGTCGAGCAGGCTCGCCGAGACGACGAAACGCCGCAGGTGGGCCTCGAGGTCGGGGGAGCCCGACGGGCCCACGCGTACGCTCTCGAACACGCCGTCGCCGCGCGTCACGCCGAGGTCGAGCACGCTGAGCTGCGGCTCGGTCACGTCGGCGAGCCGGTGGGGCGCGGCTGACGCGCTCGCGTTCGCCTCGCCGGGCTCACCGCCGGGTTCGACCTCGACGGGCCGGGTGACCAGAATGAGTACGGGGGCCGACACGCTCCCAGTGTCCTCCGTATGATCCCGCCCCTGGGGCGGAACGCGCCGTGAAGAGGTAGACCGGAACGATGGCCCACACCGTGCAGACCGAGATCGAGCAGAAGTTCTCCATCGGCGACGACAGGCCGGTGCCCGAGCTCACCGGCATCGGTGCGGTGGAATCGGTCGAGCACCTCGACCCGGTGGTGCTGGAGGCCGTCTACTACGACACCGACTCCCTCGCGCTCGCCCGTCGCCGCATCGCCCTGCGACGCCGCCAAGGTGGGCACGACGAGGGCTGGCATGTGAAGCTGCCCGCGGCGGAGGGCCGCACCGAGCTGCAGTGGCCGCTCGCGGTAGAGCCGCCCGCCGTGCAGCAGGCCGCCCCCTCCGAGCGCGCCGATGCCGACACCGACCATCCTGAGCCCGCGCAGACCGGTGTGGCGACCGAGGTGCCGCAGGAGGTGCTCGACGCCGTGCGCGTGCACGTGCGCGACCACCGGCTCACCCCGCTCGCGCGCATCTCGACCACCCGTGCCGTCACGAATCTGCTCGACGCCGACGGGAGGGTCGTGATCGAGCTCGCCGACGACCGCGTCGTCGCGAGCGACGCCCGTGCGGGCGTGGCGCGTGCGTGGCGCGAGTGGGAGGTCGAGCTCGGCGAGGCGGCGCCTGGAACGCCGAAGAAGCGCGCCGCCCTGCTCGAGGAGGCGGCCGCACTGCTGCTCGCCGCGGGCGCCGAGGTGTCGCCGAGCGTGTCGAAGCTCGCGCAGGCGCTGGGCCGCACCGGGTTGGGCGGCACGGAGGAGCAGCCCGGCAACGCCGCACCCGCCGCGCCCGCCCGCACCGTCGAGTCCGCCCTCACCCCCGCCGCGGCCGTGGTGCTCGCGGGGGTGCGCGATCTCGCGACCCAGATCGTCGACCTCGACCCCCGGGTGCGTGCCGACGACGACGACGCCGTGCACCGCCTGCGCGTCGTCGTGCGGCGGCTCCGCTCGGTGCTGGCCTCGCACCGGGCCCTCTTCGACGACGCGCACCTTGACCGCCTCCGCGACGCCCTCTCCCGCCTCGGTGCCCTGCTCGGCGAGACCCGTGACCTCGAGGTGCGGGCCCGGTGGGCTGCCGACGCGCTCGCCGAGGTCGAGGCCGACCGGGGTGTTGTCGACGCCGACGCCCGCCGACGCCTCGTCGACGACACCCGGGCCGAGCACGCCGACGCCCACCGCCGCCTCGTCGCCGCGATGAGCGACACCCCCTACTACCGGCTGCTCGACGAACTCGACGCCCTGCTCGACGGCCCCGTGCCGCCGCTGCTCAGCGACGACCCCTCGAGTCCGTCGTCGCCGAAGAAGTTCTCGCGCAAGGTTGCCGGCAAGGAGGCCTCCAGGGCGCTGAAGCGCACGGTGACGCCGAAGCACGCCCGCCGCGTCGACGACGTCGACCCGGTCGAGGCGGCGCGCGCCCTCGCGGCCCTGCACGCCTCGCGCAAGGCGGCCCGGCGACTGCGCTACACCGTCGAGTTCGCCGACACCGCGCCGGCGAGCACGCTGGGGGGCCGCGGCGAGCGCATCGCCGACGCCGCCGAAGAGCTGCAGGATGCGCTGGGCTGGCACCGCGACGCCTCCCTGTTCGCCGACTTCGTGCTGCTCACCGCCCAGCGCGCCGACGCGGCGGGGGAGTCGTCGTTCACCTACGGGGTGCTCCACCAGCGGGCGAGCGACCAGGCGGCCAGAGCGCTCGCCCTCGCCGACGACGCCAGGCGGGAGCTGAGGCGCACCGTCTGAGCATCCGGGGCCGACCGACATCCTGCGCGAGCATCCGCTTCTCACCCCCCGCCGATCGCTGTCCCCCATGCGAGGGGAGTGCATGACCTGCGCGACAGGAGGCGTCGTGCGCGCGCCATGAAGCACCCCCATGTCCCGTCTGCTGTGCGGGATTTCCGACACTCGATGCATCACCCGCTCTGCGACGAGTGTCGCGCACGTGTGCCGGAACATGGCACGGAAGGACAGCACAGCAATGAACAAGCTCGCCAAGGGCGCGATCGCCGGAGCCGCCGGCCTGGTCCTCCTCCTGGGAGGCGCCGGAACCTTCGCGTTCTGGAACTCGACAGCCGCCGTCACGGGCGGCACGATCAGCGCCGGCAACCTCGTGGTGGCCGACGACGGAGCCGCCGGGGTCTGGAAAGACCAGAACGGCACCACCGTCAACCTCTCGACCTACAAGATCGTGCCCGGCGACACGCTGACCTACACCGACACCCTGCTCGTCACCGCCGTCGGCCAGAACCTCAAGGCGACCCTGAGCCTCGCATCGAACGCGATCCACACGCCCGCGACGCCCACCGCCGCCGACACGGCGCTGGTCGGCTACCTCACGGCCAACAGCACGGTGTCCCTCACCGCGAGCAACCCGGCGATCTCGGGCACGAGCCCCACCTACACCATCACCGCGGGAGCCTCCGGACTCACCAACGTGCCGGTCGTGGTCACCGTCACGGTGCCGTTCCCCTACGGCACCGCGGGCAGCAACAACGACGCGAAGCTGGGCACCGCCGTGCTCGACAACATGGCGGTCAACCTCAGCCAGATCCAGTAGCACCATCGAGGAGTTCCCCGTGACCACGGCTCTCTCGCCGCGGCACGCCCGGGCCGCCCCCAGCGGGGTGGCCCGGTCGCTCGGCGTACGGATGCTGATGGCCACCACCGCGGTCGCAGCGGCGGTGGCGCTCGGCGTCGCCGCCTCCGGTGCCACCTACGCGTTCCTCAACGCGTCTCGCAGCACCGGCGGCGGCACCATCACCGCGGGCACCGCGACGCTCTCCGTCACCACCCCGCTCGCCCTTCCCACGACGGCCCTGTACCCGGGTGCGAAGGTGGCGGCGGCCGCGGTCGTGCAGAACACCGGCGACGTGCCGCTCGTCGTGCGCGCCGCCGGCCTCACCCGCACCAGCGCGTCGACCGCGTTCTCGCAGGCCCTCGTCATCCGCATCGGCGTGGTCAGCTCGATCGCCGCGTGCACGACGTCGAGCACCACCACGTGGAGCGGCACCTTCGCCGCGGCGACCACCACCGACCTGCCGCTCACGCTGGCCAAGCAGGCGAGCGGCGTGCTCTGCGTCATCGCCGAACTGCCGACGACCGCTCCGGATGCGTCCAAAGGGCTGGCAGGCACCACCTTCACCGTGAACATCGACGGGAGGCAGCCGTGAACGGCCGACGCCTGCTGCGGCTCACGCTCGGTGTGTTCGCCCTCGTCTTCCTCGTCGGCGCCGCCGACATCGGCGCCGCAGCACTCTGGACGGCACCAGCCCTTCCCCTCGCGGCCACCGCGAACGTGGCGACGGCGACCGTCAGCGCGGGCGGGGGAAGCGCGACGACCTTCGAATACAAGTTCAGCGCGGCTACCCTCCCGGCGAACCAGAGCCCGGCCATCGTTCCGTTCACCTTCCAGAACACGGGCACTTCGCCGCTGACCTTCGGCGTCGCCGTCACCACCACGGGCACGCTCCCCGCGACTGCCGTCTCGCTGACCTACTGGCTCGGAACCGGCGCCGCCGGGGTGTGCGCCGCATCCGTTCCCGGCTCGGGAACCACTGTCGGCACCCTCGCCTCCACACCCTCGCTCCCGGGCGCCTTCTCCTCAGTCGCCCCCGGCACCACCCTCACCCTCTGCGCGGCCACCCGCCTCAGCACGAGCGTCGCCCAGTCGCAGGGCCTGTCGCTCACGGCGAGCTTCGCCCTCACGGGATCCGTCGGACTCTGGACGGCGACCGCCGGAACCACCCCCGGCTTCACCCAGAGCGTCTACCGCATCGGCCCGCCCACCGATCTGCAGTGCGCCAACGTCACCATCCTCGGTGTGGGCGACGTCGCCCGGTTCTCGTGGGCGCAGGTGCCCGGTGCCACCACGTACACGGTGAGCCGCACCGTCTCGGGCACCACGACGGTCATCACCACGGTGGCGCAGCCGTCCGGCTCGACGAGACCCCAGGTCGACATCGGGTCGCTGCAGCTCGGGCTCTCGACGGTGCTGTCGGCGGGCAGCATCCCCATCACCATCACCGCCAACGAGACCACCTACGGCACCACGTCGACCGGGGTGACCCGCAACGCGAACTACAGCGTGCTGCTCAACGTGACGTGCGGCACATGAGAGGCGAGCGGATGCGCGGGGTGCGTCACACGCTGCTGACCGTCGTGCTGATCACAGGGGTGCTGCTGATGGCGACCCTCGTGGGGGCGGCCGGCGGCACCGGCGCGGCAGCGGCGACGACGACGGAATCGGGGGTGGAGGTGAGCTCCGACGGGGCCCGCTTCTCGCGCTCGCTCGACCTCCCGCTGTTCCAGGCAGCGCCGACCGTCGTTCCCGGCGACAGCGTCACCCGCACGCTCTGGGTGCGGAACTCGGGCGAGCTCCCCGGCGTGCTGAGACTCAGCGTCGTCGACGGCTGGTGGACCAGCGCCGCCTTCGCCGAGGAGCTGCTGCTCTCGGCAGAGCCGGCCGGTGTGGCCGCGCCGGCCGGGGGCGCGGAGCTCGCCCCGTCGAGCACCGACGCCGTTCCGCTCGCGCGAGGGGCGGAGTGTGCGGTGCTGCTCTCCGGCGGGCAGCTCGACCCCGGGGAGACGGTGGCGCTGCAGATCTCCGTGACCTTCGCGGCGTCGGCGACAGGTCGCACCGGCCACGACGCCGAGGCGGGTTTCGACCTCGTGGCCGGTCTGCGCGACCCCGCCGATCCCACCGCCGGCTCCGACGACTGCGCGGGCGGCGCCGTGGTGCCCGCTCTGCCTGACCGGCCCTCGGCGGGGGCGGGCGATCCGATCGCCGCGACCGGCCTCGCGGCGGTGGCGCTCGCGATGGCCGGATCGGTGGGTGTGGTCGCCGGCGCTGCAGCGCTCGCCTCTGTGCGCCGCCGCCGCACCGCGAGAAGCCCTCGGGGCGCAGAGGCCGCCGTGCCGACCCAGCGCGAGGGGCGGCCGGGGTGACCGCGGCGGGCGAGTTCGTCACCGACGCCAGGCACCGTGCCACGCCGCCCGCGCGGCACCGCGCCCGCACCCAGGGCCGCAGCGACCAGGGCCCCGGCTCGCGGTCGCTGCTGCACTACGTGGGCGTCGCGCTCAGCGCCGCGTCGCTCGTGCTGGTGCTCGTGCTCGCGGTGCTCACCATCCTGCTCCCGCTCCTGGTCGGGGGTCGCGCGCTCACCGTGCTCACCTCGTCGATGGAGCCCGGGTTCCCACCCGGCACCCTCGTCGTGGTGCGACCGATGCCGGCGCAGGACATCCGGTTGGGAGACGTGCTGACCTACCAGATCGAATCGGGCAAGCCCGGGGTCGTCAGCCACCGCGTCGTCGAGAAGTCGATGAGCTCCCGGGGCGAGATCGAGTTCGTCACCAAGGGCGACAACAACGACGCCGTCGACGAGAAGCCGGTGCGCGAGGTGCAGGTGGTGGGAACGCTCTGGTACAGCATCCCGCTGCTCGGCTGGGTGAACCAGGCGGTGAACGGGGAGGCACGCTCGGTGATCGTCCCGGTGGCCGTGACCCTGCTGTTCGGGTACGCCGGATGGATGGTGCTATCGAGCGTTCTCGACCGGCGAAAAGGGCGTCGCGCTACGCGCTAAGCTTCCCGAGCCATGAAGTCTCAGGTTCGTCACGACATCCAGGGGCTCAGGGCCCTCGCCGTCATCGCCGTCATCCTCGACCACGTTCTCGGCTGGCCGTCGGGCGGCTTCGTGGGGGTCGACGTCTTCTTCGTGCTCTCCGGCTTCCTCATCACCGGCCTGCTGCTGCGCGAGGCCGAGCGCACCGGTCGGGTCTCGCTCACCGGGTTCTTCGGCAGGAGGGTGCGGCGCATCGCCCCGGCCGCCGTGCTCGTGCTCGTCGCCACCACCGTCACCGCCTGGTTCCTGTTCAACCAGCCCAGGTTCTGGAGCACCGTCGGAGACGCCGTCTCCGCGCTCCTCCTCGTGTCGAACTGGCGCTTCGCCGCCGAGGGCACCGACTACTTCTCGGCGGGTGCCGCCGTCTCGCCGCTGCAGCACTTCTGGACCCTCTCGGTCGAGGAGCAGTTCTACCTGGTGTGGCCGCTCGTGGTGCTCATCGTGGTGGCGGTGGTGCTGCGGTCGGGTGGCGCCCGTGGGTCCCGACTGCGACCCACCCTGGGTGCCGTACTCGCCGTCATCGTCACCGCATCCTTCGTCTTCGCCCTCTGGCAGAGCAGCGCCGCCCCCACCACCGCGTACTTCTCGACCCTCACCCGCGTCTGGGAACTCGGCGCCGGCGGGCTGGTCGCCGTGGCCGCCCCGCTGTTCGCCCGCATGCCGTTCGGCGCCCGGGTGCTGCTCGGCTGGGCGGGCCTCCTCGGGGTGGTCGCCTCGATGCTGCTGATCGACTCCTCGCTGGCCTTCCCGGGGCCGTGGGCCGCCGCCCCGGTGCTCGCCACGGTCGCCGTGGTGGTGGCGGGCCTCGCGCCGGCCGGCTCCACCGTGGGAGCCCAACGGCACCTCGTGCCTATCGTGAACCCGGTCACCAGCTTCGTCGGCGACGTGTCGTACTCGCTCTACCTCTGGCACTTCCCGGTGCTCGTCTTCGTCACCCTGCTGCTGCCCGCCTCCCTCGCCACCACGCTCGTCGTGCTCGGGCTGGTGATCGTCATCTCGCTGCTGTCGTACTTCCTGGTCGAGCAACCCCTGCACCGGGCACCCCAGTCGCCGCGCGGCACCCCCGCCGAGACACGGGCGAAGTCATGGCAGGAGTGGCGCGACCGCTTCGGCGCCCAGGCGATGCTCTCCGGCGCCGCGCTCGTGGTGCTCGTCATCGCGGCGACCGTCGTGGTGCAGCTCGGGGTGAAGGGGGAGGGGCCGCTCGCCGCGCTCCTGCCGAACGCCCCGGTCGTGCAGACCCCCGACGGGCAGGCCCCGGATGCTGCGGCCGGCTCCCCGAGTGACCAGAGCGACGCGGGTGGAGAGAACGCCGCAGGGGCGGGTGATGCGGCGGCCCCGGCATCCGTGAATCCCGAAGACGAGCTGCAGACCCAGCTGTATGCGGCAGCCGCCGCCACCGCGTGGCCGGGCGACCTCTCGCCCTCGCTCGACCAGGCGATCAGCGACAACTCCAGTCACAACCCGGCGCGCGACTGCTTCACCCCGGGGCCCACGCCCGACCAGGGCGGCTGCACCTGGGGGAGCGGCGACGCGCCGAACCACCTCTACCTCGTCGGCGACTCGACGGCCCTGTCGTACGCCCCCGCGTTCAAGGCGCTCGCCGAGCAGAGCGAGGGCCGGTGGCGGGTGACCGCGATCGGGCTGTACGGCTGCCGCTTCACGCAGGTGGCGGTGCAGAACGACGGCGACGGCGTCATGCAGTGGTGCGAACAGCGCAAGGCCGACGTGCGGGCGATGATCGCCGCCGACCAGCCGCGCCTCGTGGTGATGTCGAACGCCTACGCGCTCGGCACCACGCCCGAGCGCCGCCCGCTGTCGGCGACCGAGATCGTCGCGTCGACCCTGGCTGAGGCGGCCTCCTACCAGGTACCCGGGCGCGTCGTGCAGCTCGCGCCGCCGCCGCTCGGCGCGAACCTCGGCGCCTGCTACTCGCCCGTCACCAGCCCGCAGAACTGCATGACCGGAGTCGACCAGGCCTGGTACGACTTCGAGTCGGCCACCCAGGCCGCCCTCGCGGCGGCGGGAGCGGGCGACCACTACGTGAGCTCGCTCGGCTTCAGCTGTGCTCAGGGATACTGCCCGGCCTTCGCCGGAACGGTGCCCACCCGCTACGACCAGGTGCACCTCACCCCGGCCTATGCCGAGAAGGTCGCGCCCGCCATCCGCTGGGAGCTCGCCTCGCAGGGACTGTACTAGCCGCCGAAAGATAGCCTTGCGGCTCACTGTCGCTCGATGTTAGTTTGCCTTATGGCTAACTCTTCCGACCGGCTCGACGGACTGTTCCACGCGCTGTCCGACCCCACGCGCCGGGCGGTGCTGCGTCGTCTCGGCAGGGGGCCGGCGAGCGTCACCGACCTCGCCGAGCCGTTCGCCATGGCCCTTCCCTCTTTTCTCAAGCACGTGAGGGTGCTCGAAGAGAGCGGATGCATCCGTACCGTCAAACGCGGACGGGTGCGGTTCTGCACGCTCGAGAAGAAGAGCTTCGGCGAGGTGGAGAACTGGCTGCGGGGGGAGAGGGCCGCGTGGGAGGAGCAGACCGACCGGCTCGAGGCGTTCGCCGTCGCGCAGGCACGAGGAGAGGATGACTGAGATGACCGAGACCCTTGCCACCGCGGCGGCCGATGAGACCAGCGGGCCGGGACGGTTCGACCCCGAGCGCGATCTGGGCTTCAGCCGGGTCATCCGGGCGCCGCGCGACGTGGTGTGGCGGGCCTGGACCGATCCGCGCCAGCTGGAGCAGTGGTGGCTTCCCGCGCCGTCGCTGTGCCGGGTCGAGGCGCTCGAGCTGCGGCCGGGCGGGGCCTTCACGACGCTCATGAGCGACGACGGCGAGGGGTTCCGGCCGCACGTCACCGGGTGCATCCTCGACGTGCGCGACCACGAGCGCATCGTCTTCACCACGATGCTCGCCGGCGGATGGCGCCCTGCGGCCGACGGGTTCATGACCGCGGTGATCGAGTTCGTGGAGCATCCCGACGGCACGGAGTACCGGGCCAGGGTGCTCCACAAAGACCGGGCCGACCGCGACATGCACGACGAGGCCGGCTTCGCCGACGGGTGGGGCACGGTCGCGGCGCAGCTGGCGGCGCTCGTCGAGCGGGGCTGAGCCGCCGCTCCGGCGCAGGGCGCCGGGCGCAGGGCGCAGGGCGCAGGCGCCCGGCCGGTGGGCGCGGCGGTGGGTGCGGGGGGTGGGTGCTGCCCGTGTTCGGGGGCGGCGCCGGCGCCGAGCCGGGAGGGGTCAGCGTGGGGCGGTGCCGTTGCGGCGGGCGGCGCGGCGTTCGCGGCGGGTGAGGCGTGACCATTCCTCCTCGGCGCGGGCGCGCGCGAGTTCGGCCTCGCGGCGGCGGGCGGCGCGACGGGCTGACCAGGCCTCGAGCTCGGGATCGACATCGCGCGTCGGGGTGACGACGGGAGGGCCGCCGAGCAGCTGGCGACGGGCCTCGATCACGCGGCGGTTGAAGTCGAGGAGCACCTCGCGCACCTCGTGCTCGCTGCCGAGGGTGTCGAGGCGGGCGTCGAGCTCGGCGTGCTCGGTGCGGAGCGTCAGCGCGGGAGGGCCCAGCCCGGTGAGACGTTCGCGCTCGATCTTCTGGCGGATCCACCAGTCGGGATCGTAGGTGCTCCCCAGTCCGGCCAGCGGTTTGCCCGCGCCCGGAAGATCATCGAAGTCGCCGCGCCGCATCGCCTGCGTGATGGCGATCTCGACGACCGCCGCGCGCTGCTCCATCGTGGGGGCGCCCGCATCGGCCTCCTCGCCGGCCTGCTGGCCCGCCGTGCCGAGGCCGGTGCGGGCGCGGTCGCCGTGGGCGCCGACGGATGCCGCTGCCCCGCCGTTCGCGGAGGTCTCGTCGCTCTCACTGTCGTCGCCGACCGGCGCGACCTGCTGAACGCGGTAGCGCGCAGCGCTCAACCTCGCGTCGTTCGGCGGCCTGCGTCTCACCATGGTTCCAGCCTAGGCGCGCTCGCCGGCTGCCCGCTTTGCCTCGGGTTCGCACAGGTAGGCGTCGACGAGGAAGGGGCCGCGCACCTCCCGCAGCGTGTCGAGCAGGCGATCGACGAGTCGCGCCGACACTCCCGACGCCGCGATGTCGTGCTCGCCGAGCAGAGGCAGCGAACCGCACCGGATGCGCACCACCTCCCACCCCACGGCGCGCAGCAGGCGGTCTTTGCGCCGGTCGACGTCGAGGCGCGAGCCGAGGTGCTCGAGCCCGAAGCGGCCCGGTGTGTCGAACTCGACGGCCACCGCCAGCTCGGCGAGAACGAAGTCGGGCCACACCTCGAGCTTGCCGAAGAACGGCTGTCGCACGGCGATCGCGTTCAACCCGAGATCGAGATCGAGCCGGGCGCCGAGGCGCTGCCGTAGCTCGGCCTCGGCCGCCGAGGCGGGCTTCGGAGCGCGAGCGCTCCAGAACGCCTGGCCGGGAGCACGCACCGTCGGCACCTCGTCGATCACCGCTCCCGACGACTCCAGCCACGCGATGCTCCCCGGAACCGCCGCCCCCGGACTCGGCGTCGCACTCTCAACCCGCGGCACACCCGCCGCCCGACCCCGCCCACCGGCCCAGTCCGGGCGCGCCGCCGTGGTGCCCGGGCCACCGCCCGTGGTCCCATGAGTGCCCCGGCTGCCCGCGGACCCCGGCGTGCCCCGGCCGCCCACGGTGCCCTCTGTGCCCTGGCTGCCTGCGGTGCCCTTTGTGTCCTGGCTGCCTGCGGTGTCATGCGCATCCCGGCTGCCCGTGGTTCCTTGCATGCCTCGGCTGCCCGCGGACCCCTGCGTGCCCCGGCCGCCCACGGTGCCCGGCGCACCCCGGCTGCCCGCGGTGCCCTGCGTGCCCCGGCTGCCCACGGTCCCGTGGGTGCCTCGGCTGCTCGTGGTGCCGTGCGTGCCTCGGCTGCTCGCGATGCCCTGCGTGCCTCGGCTGCCTGTGGTGTCGCGAGTGCCTTGGCTGCCCGCGGTTCCCTGCACGCCCGGGTTCCCGGTCGCATCCGCGTGTGATGACGGCAGACCCGTCGCCGCACGTCGACGGCGCGAGGGTGGTTTCGGCGGGGCGGCTCGAGCGGGTGCCGGTGCTCCCAACGCGGAGAGTGGGGAACCGGGAGCGCGCTCGGCCACCGGCGGCTTGGCGGGGGCGATGCGCGGCGGGTTGGCGAGCAGCGTGCAGAGGGTGCACCACACCGAGCGGCGGCGCACTCCGCCCCCGGGCCGGCTGCGCTGCTCGGCGGGGGTGGCGATGAAGTAGTGCCCCACCTCGCACTGCCAGGTGAGGTACACGTCGGCGGCGGGAGGGATCTGCGTGAGCGTGATACCCCGGTTGAGGTCGGGATGGTACTGCCGCTTCAGCACCGCGTAGGGCGCCCACGCCTCGCGGTAGCTGCCCACCGGGTAGGGCACCTTGACACCCTTGGAGCGCTGCCTCCTGCTCCACCAGGCCTCGATGTTCTCCGGCACGACCCGCTCCTCCCGTCTCGGACGCCCTCGCGCCCTCCCGCGCGACGATAGCCGCGGCCACCGACATCCGTTCTCGCCCTGTCGGGCATCGGGCGGCGGTGTCGGTGGCCGCGCGTATCCTCGGCCCGAGGAAGGAGATGCGATGTCCGAGCCGGCTGAGACCCCCGGGCGCCTCGAGCCCCGATGCGGTGTCGTCGAGTACGGCGCCGACGCGACCCCCTCGGCGCCGTGCGGTGAGCCGGGCGACCCGCTGGGCGCATCCGCCGGTCTCGTCCTGTGCCGTCGGCACCTGCTGCTCGCCCATGAGGCGGTGGTGGGGGAGGTGGGCGTGACCGATCCGCTGCCGTCGCCGTGCATCGCCTGCGGATCGCGGCTCGGGGTGCGCTACGCGACGGGGTGGCTGTGCGCGGTGTGCGAGTGGCGGCACGGCGAAATTCCCGACGACGACGTGGGGCCGGTGCGGGTCGATGTCGTGTACTACCTCGCCTCGCGGGGCCTGGTGAAGATCGGCACCTCCTCCAACCCGCGGGCCCGCCTGGCGCAGATCGCCCACGACGAACTCCTTGCCTTCGAGCGCGGCGGCCGCGCCCTCGAGCAACGACGCCATCGCGAGTTCGCCGCCTGCCGGGCGGGCCGCGAGTGGTTCGAGCGCGACCCCGCCCTCCTCGCCCACATCGAGGCGCTCCGCGCCGACCGCGTCGACCCCTGGGAACTCCACACCCGCTGGCGCAGCGAGGCCCTCGCCCTCCGCTCGTGACCGGCGCCGCTCCGCGCCCCGCTACGGCGGTAGACGGATGAGCGCACGGCGTCACGAGGCGGCCCGCCGCGGGTGCGGCTCGCGCGCCTGCCTCATCTCAGGCCCCAGCGGCCGATGGATGCGCGCTCGGCCTCACGAGGTCGCCCCGCCGGTGTCAGCGCGGGAGCACCATCGCACGGCAACGGCCGGCGGGCGAGCGGCGCTCAGTGGGCGGTCCAGCCGCCGTCCATGGTGTAGCTGGAGCCGGTGACCATGGCGGCGGCGGGGGAGGCGAGCCAGCCGATGAGCGACGCGACCTCGGCCGGCTCGACGAGGCGCTTCACCGCGCTCTCGGCGAGGAGCACCCGCTCGAGCACCTGCTGGGGCGGGATGCCGTGCAACGCCGACTGCTGGGCGATCTGCTGTTCCACGAGCGCGGTGCGCACGTACCCGGGGTTCACGCAGCTGCTCGTCACCCCGTGCGGGCCGCCCTCGAGCGCGACCACCTTCGAGAACCCCTCTAGGCCGTGCTTGGCCGCGACGTAGGCGCTCTTGAACGGCGAGGCGCGCAGTCCGTGCACCGACGAGACGTTGATGACTCTCCCGAAGCCGCGCTCGTACATGCCGGGCAGCGCGGCCCGCACGAGCAGGAAGGGCGCTTCGAGCATCACCGCGAGGATGCGCCGGTACTCCTCCCGCCCGAACTCCGCGATGGGTGCCACGTGCTGCAGCCCGGCGTTGTTGACGAGGATGTCGACGTCGCCCAGCCGCTCCCGCAACGCCTCGTCAGCGAACGCCGGCGCGTCGAGTTCGGCGAGATCGACCTGCCACGACGCCCCGTCGAGCTCGTCGGCGAGCCGCCCGGCGGCAGCCCCGTCGCGATCGGCGACCACCACGCGCGCGCCGAGCCCCGCGAGTTCACGGGCGGCGGCGGCCCCGATGCCGCCGGCCCCGCCCGTGACGAGCGCTGTGCGCCCCCGGAGCGTCAGGGAGCGCTCCGGGTTCGTCATGCCCGCGACCCCCGCGAGCCGCCCGACCCCCGTGAGCCGCCCGACCCCCGCGCCCCGCCCGACCCGAGTCCCCGCGCGGCGGCGAACCGGATGGCGTCGGCCTCGTCGACAGCCCGCAACGACGCGCCCCGCGTCTCGCGCAGCGTGAGCACTGTGACGGCCGTGACCGCGCAGGCGGCGAGCAGGTACAGCGCCACCGGCAACCACTCGTGGTACTGCTGCAGCAGCGCCGAGGCGATGATGGGCGCGAGCGAGCCCGCCACGATGGAGGTGACCTGGTAGCCGAGCGACACCCCCGAGTACCGCATGCGGGTGGGGAACATCTCGGCCATGATGGCCGGCTGCCCGGCGTACATGAGCGCGTGGAAGCACAGGCCGATCGTCACCGCGAGCACGATGAGCACGGGGTTCAGCGTGTCGAACATCGGGAAGGCGAAGAACGCCCAGCTCGCGCCGAGCACGGCTCCGGCGAAGTACACCGGCTTCCGCCCGATGCGGTCGGAGAGCCGGCCGACCAGCGGGATGACGGCGAAGTGCACCGCGTGCGCGATGAGCAGCGCCAGCAGCAGCTGACTCGTGGCGTACTCGTGCACCGTGGTGAGGTAGACGATCGAGAAGCTCACGATGAGGTAGTAGAGGATGTTCTCCGCGAAGCGCAGCCCCATCGCCTTGAGCACGCCCTTCGGGTAGCGCCGCAGCACCTCGAACACCCCGTAGGAGCTCGCCTTCTCCTCCTCCATCTCGGCGCGCGCCTCGAGGAAGATGGGTGCCTCATTGACGTGGGTGCGGATGTAGTAGCCCACCAGCACGATCACCGCCGAGATCCAGAACGCGACGCGCCAGCCCCAGCCGAGGAACTGGCCGGCGGGCAGCGCGGTCGAGAGGATGAGGAGCACGAGTGTGGCGAGCAGGTTGCCCACCGGCACGGCGGCTTGCGGCCAGCTCGCCCAGAAGCCGCGCGAGCGGTCGGGGCTCTGCTCGGCGACCAGCAGCACGGCTCCGCCCCACTCGCCGCCGAGGGCGAAGCCCTGGATGAAGCGCAGCGCGACGAGCAGCGCCGGCGCCCAGTAGCCGATGGTGTCGAAGCCGGGAAGGCAGCCGATGAGGAAGGTGGCGACGCCGATGAGCACGATGGTCACCTGAAGGGTGTGCTTGCGGCCGAGGCGGTCGCCGATCTGCCCGAACACGATGCCGCCGAGCGGACGGGCGACGAACCCGACAGCGTAGGTGAGGAAGGCGGCGATGATGCCGTCGAGCTTGGTGCCGGCGTTCGGGAAGAACACCGTGCCGAAGACGAGGCTCGCCGCCGTGGCGTAGAGGAAGAACTCGTACCACTCGACGACCGTGCCGACCATCGAGGCGGCGACGACCTTCTTGAGGCCGGTCGGCGCGGGCACGCCCCTGTCGGCGGGGGCTGATCGGGTGACTGTGGGATTGACGCTCACGGTGACTCCTTGCTGGTCGTCGTTGACTGCAACGAGTATTCGTGCACATCTCGGGGTGAGCAATGGTCAAATCCGAACACCCGATGTGCATAATTGCAGAATGAAGCCCGATCCGCAGGATCTCCTCGTGCTGCTCGCCGTGTCACGCACCGGCCGCTTCACCTCGGCTGCCGACGCGCTGGGCCAGAACCACACCACCGTCTCGCGCCGCATCGCCGCGCTCGAGCGGGCCCTCGGTGGCCGCGTGCTCTCGCGTGCCGCGGGCGGCTGGGAGCTCACCGAGCTGGGCAGACGCGCCGTGCGCGCGGCCGAGGAGGTGGAGCAGGCGGTGGGCTCCCTCGACTCCGAGGCCGCCACCCCGAGTCTGTCGGGAGTGGTGCGCATGTCGGCGACCGACGGTTTCAGCGCCCTCATCGCCGCGCCGGCCGTCGCCGCCCTGCAGCGCGAGCATCCGCAGCTCAGGGTCGAGCTCGTCACCGTCACCCGGCGCGCGCTCCAGCAGCGCTCCGGTCTCGACATCGAGGTGGTGGTCGGCCGGCCGCAGGTGCACCGTGCCGAGGCCGTGCTGCTCGGGGAGTACGTGCTCGGTATGTACGCCTGCCGCGAGTACCTCGACCGCCACGGGGAGCCGCGCACGATCGACGATCTCGCCGCGCATCCGCTGGTCTACTTCATCGACTCCATGCTGCAGGTCGACGACCTCGACGCGCCCCGCAGACTCGTGCCCGCGATGCGCGACTCGCTCAGCTCGACGAACGTGTTCGTGCACGTCGAGGCGACCCGCGCCGGCGCGGGCATCGGCTTCCTGCCGTGCTTCGTCGCCGATCGCCACGCCGACCTGGTGCGCGTGCTGCCGCAGGAGGTCGCCGAGGTGCTGCCCTACTGGATGGTGCTGCGGCCCGACTCGCTGGCGCAGCCGGCCGTCGCCGCCGTGGTGGAGGCGGTGCGCCGCCGCACCCGCGAGATGGCCGGGGAGCTGCGCGGGAGCGTCGGCTGAGGCGCGTCAGGCGTGGCGGGGGTGCCCGCTCCCGGCGATCAGGTCGAGCACCTCGGCGGGGGTCTCCGCCGCCACCGTGGGCCGCCACGACTCCGTCCAGGCGGCGCCGTGCGACACCCAGCCCGTGCGCAGGCCGAGCGCCCGGCCGCCGTGCATGTCGTTCACGACATCGTCTCCGACCATCCAGGTCTCCGGATGCGCGCCCCCGGCGAGCTCGAACGCCGCGTCGAAGATGCCCCGCTCGGGCTTCTTCACGCCGACCGCTTCGGAGATGACGGTGCCGAGCATCCGCTCGTCGATGCCCGTGCGCCTGATCTTGCGGCTCTGCTGCTCGACCGGCCCGTTCGTCACGATGACGAGCACGACTCCGGAGTCGGCGAGCCGGTGCAGTCGCTCGGCGACCCCGTCGTAGACCGCGATGGTGTCGACGTGCTCGTAGACGAGCCGCTCGACGAGAGCCGCCGGCTCGAGCTCGAGCTGCCAGTGCGAGACGATGGCCGCGGCGAGTTCGGGGCGCGGGGTGTGGCCGTTGCGGTCTGCGGCGACGATCCACGCGACCGCGCCGTCGCCCAGAGCGAACTCCGCGGCGAAGCGTTCGGCCCAGAGCGCGAAGGCGCCGGCCCGGTCGAGGAGGGTGTTGTCGAGGTCGAGCAGGAGCAGCACCGTTCGAGTCTAGAGGCGGCGCCCGCGCGGTAGAGGGCGGCGCTTGGACGGCGGAGGGGCGGCTCACGGGCGGTCGAGGGGTGCTCGGCGGGCTCCGATAGGCTCGGGAGGGATGACTCCCCGCACCGTCTTCCGCATCGCGTCAGTCGCCGAAGCCGTCACCTGGACTGCGCTCATCGCGGCCATGGTCGCCCGCTACGGGTTCTCGGCCGAGGTTCCGTTCTTCTTCGCCGTCGGGCTCGCCCACGGCGTCGTCTTCATCGCCTTCGTCGCCGTGTGCGTCGTCGTCGGGCTCAATCAGCGCTGGGCCTGGTGGGCGATCGTGCTCTCCGCGCTGGCGGCGGTGCCGCCCTACGGCACGGTCGTCGCCGACGTCGTGCTCGAGCGGCGGCGACGACTCGTCGGCGGCTGGCGCCTCGAGGCGGGCGACGACCCGCGCGACGCGCATCCCATTGACCGGATGCTGCGCTGGTTCCTCAACCGGCCGTGGCTGTTCGTGGCCGCCCTCGTCGTGGTGGTGGCTCTGCTCACGGTGGTGGCGCTGGTGGCGGGCCCGCCGGTCTGAGCCCCGCCGCCGGCCCACCCGCCGCTCAGGCGGTGCCGGCGAAGAACTCCCGCGCCACGGCGCCGAGCGCGACCAGGTCGTCGACGTGCGCGAGCTCGCGGGCCGAGTGCATCGACAGCAGCGGCACGCCGACGTCGACCGTGCGCAACCCCAGCCGGGTCGCGGTCAGCGGACCGATCGTCGAGCCGCACGGCACCGTGTTGTTCGACACGAACTCCTGCGTGCGCACGCCCGCGGCCTCGGTGAGCCGACGCCACAGGGCGGCCCCGTGGGCGTCGGTGGCGTAGCGCTGGTTCGCGTTGATCTTGAGCAGCGGCCCCCCGCCCGCCACCGGGTGGTTCGCCGGATCGTGCTTCTCGGGGTAGTTGGGGTGCACGGAATGCCCCGCGTCGCTCGACAGGCACCACGACGAGGCGAATGCCCGCGCTCGGGTGGCCGGGGTGCCGCCGAGCAGATCGGTGATGCGTGCCGTGACGTCGTCGAGCAGGGGGCCGCTGGCCCCCGAGCGCGACTCCGAGCCGAGCTCCTCGTGGTCGAAGGCGGCCAGCATCGAGATGTGGCCGGCCCGCGCATCCGGTTCGTGAGCCGACGAGACGAGAGCCGTCACACCCGCGTGCACCGAGCTCAGATTGTCGAGCCTGCCCGAGGCGAACAGCGCCCCGTCGAGGCCGAAGCGCGCGGGGGCGGCCGTGTCGGCGATGACGATGTCGTACCCCGCGACCTCGGCGCCGCCGCCGACCCCCGCGAGCTCGGCGAGGATGCCCACCAGGTCGGCATCACCCGGCGCCCCCACGCCGAACACGGGGGCGGTGTGCCGCTGCCGGTCGAGGGTGAGGCCCGAGTTCACCTCGCGGTCGAGGTGGATGGCCAGCTGCGGGATGCGCAGGAACGGCCCCGTGCGCACCAGCAGCTCCTCGCCGCCCACGGTGACCAGGCGCCCGGCGAGCTCGAGCTCGCGATCGAGCCAGGAGTTCAGCAGCGGCCCGCCGTAGACCTCGACGCCGGCCTGCAACCAGCCCTGCGAGCCCACCGTGGGCTTCGGCTTGAGCTTGAACCCGGGTGAGTCGGTGTGGGCGCCCAGGATGCGGAAGGGCGTCGACGCGTCGGCCCCCTCGGGCACCACCCAGGCCAGCACCGCCCCGTCGCGCACGACGAAGAACCGGCCGGTCGCCGAACCCCAGTCGTCGCTCTCGTCGAGCTGCTCGAAGCCCGCCGCGCGCAGCCTCGCCGCCACCTCCGCCGCCGCGTGGTAGGAGGACGGCGAGGCGGTGACGAAGGAGGCGAGGTCGTCTGTGTACGCGGTGCTGTCGGCCATCTCCCCATCCAACCACCGGCCCCCGACGTCGGGCGACGTCGCTCCGAGCGCGCGGTCATCTTCGTGCCGTAGAGTCACCGCCGACGTCAGATGCCGTCGGGGCTCTAGGAGTGTGGGGAACGGATGCGCAGACCGGGTTCGACGGCGGCCGTGGCCTGTCTCGTGGCGGTGACCGGCATCCTCCTCGCCGGCTGCTCGGACCAGCCCACCGAAGCGCTGTCGAAGCTCGCCCACCTGGCGGCCGGCGACCACCCCGGTGCCTCGCTGCTGCCGCCCGTGGTGTCGGGGGTCGACGGGGGCATCGTCGACTCGTCACTGCGGCGCCTCACCGAGCACGACGGCACCTCGTTCTGGGTGGGCGTGACGAACGACGACCGGGTGTGCTTCATCGCGGAGTCGGGCGACACGCAGGCCGAGTGCGTCGAGGCGGAGCGTTTCGGTGCGCGCGGCGCGACGCTCGAGGTCGGCGAACCCGGCCAGCGCTTCTGGCTGCACACCGAGTACATGACGGTGGGCGCGGGCTGGACCTCGATCGCACCCAACATCGCCGTGCGCGACTGACAGCGCCCCGCGCATCGGGCAGACTCGGGGGATGAGCTCAGAGCAACTCGCCGTCGACGTCGTCACCGTGTTCACCGACTCCGAGGGTGGGCACGGCAACCTCCTTGGCATCGTGCGCTCGCCGGCTGCGGCGGGGCGCGAGCAGGAGATCGCCCGTGTTCTGGGGTACAGCGAGACGGTGTTCGTCGAGGGGGTGCTCGAGACCGGGGCGGCGCACGGGTCGGGGGCGGCGCGCGAGCCGGGGGCTGCGCGCGAGCGGGTGGCGACCGTGCGCATCTTCACCCCCGCCGAGGAGCTGCCCTTCGCCGGGCACCCGAGCGTGGGTGTCGCGTGGTGGCTCGCCGCGGCGGGCACGCCGGTCACCCGGCTCGCGGTCGGTGCGGGCGACGTGCCGGTGCGCTCCGACGGCGACATCACCTGGATTGCCGGGCGGGCGGAGTGGGCGCCCGAGTTCGTCTGGCACGAGCTGGCCGACCCGGCCGCCGTCGACGGGCTCGATCCGGCGGAGTTCCCGAGCGGCAAGCACTACGCCTGGGCGTGGATCGACGAGGCGGCGGGGCACGTGAGGTCGCGCATGTTCGCCCCCGACCTCGGCATCGTCGAAGACGAGGCGACCGGTGCGGCGGCGGTGCGGCTGACCACCCTGCTCGGCCGCGACCTCATGATCGACCAGGGGGCCGGGTCGCGCATCCTCACCCGAGTGCTCGGCGACGGCCTCGTCGAGGTGGGCGGCCGCACCCGCCGCGTCGACCCGGTGACCGTCGAGCTCGACTGATCTGGCGCCCGGCGCCCGGCACGCGGCGCTCGGCGCGCGGCGCCACGGCCCGGCGCGCGGCGGCCAGGCCCAGCCTTCACGACCGGGCCCGCGCCCGCCGGGCCGACCGGCTCAGTGCGCGGTCGTCGGAACGGCCTCTGCTGTGCCGGGGGCCGCATCCGGAGCCTGCTGCGCGGCGCGACCCTGGCTGCGGCGGCGGAACAGCAGTGCCGAGAGCACCGCGCCCACCGCGAAGAACCCGGCGGCCCACCAGTACGCCGTGGCGTAGCTGTGCACGGCGGCCTCGGCCATCACCTCGGGCGTGCTGGGCAGGTTCGCCGCGATGTAGTCGGCAGCCGCCGTCGCCGCCAGCGTGTTGAGCAGCGCCGTGCCGATCGAACCGCCCACCTGCTGACTCGTGTTCACCATGGCCGAGGCGACTCCGGCGAACTCCCGGTCGACCCCGAGCGTCGCGGTCTGGATCGACGCCGGCATGATGGTGCCCATCGCGGCTCCGAGGATCATCAGCGGCGCGAGCAGGTCGGCCGCGTATCCGCTGTCGGGGCCGAGGTGCGTGAGGTACACCATGCCCACCACGGCGAGGCTCATGCCGATCGGCACCATCACCTTGGGGCCGAACCTCGGCACGAACACGTTGGTGCCGAGCTGGGCGGCGACCACGAGCATGCCGATCATGGGCAGGAACGACAGGCCGGTCTGGATGGGCGTGTATTTCAGCGTCGCCTGCAGGTAGTAGGTGACGAACAGAAAGATCGCGAACATGCCGACTCCGGCGATGAGCACCGAGCTGTACGCGGCGCCGCGGTTGCGGTCGAGCACGATCGAGAGGGGGAGCAGCGGATGCTCGGCGCGACGCTGCCAGAGCACGAACGCCACGAGCAGCACCACGCTGCCGGCCAGCATGCCCCAGGTGAGCGGGGCGTCCCATCCGTCGGTCTCGGCGTGCGAGAAGCCGAACACCAGGGCGAACAGGGCGCCCGAGACGAGGAGGGTGCCCGGCACGTCGAGCTTCGGTCGCGGGCCGGTGCGGGGCACGTGCCGCACGAACACCAGGGCGCCCGCGATGGCGACGACCGCGATGACCACGTTGATGTAGAGGTTCCAGCGCCAGTCGAAGCTCTCGGTGAGCACGCCGCCGAGCAGGAGGCCGATCGCGCCGCCCGCTCCGGCGATCGCGCCGAACACGCCGAAGGCGCGAGCGCGCTCCTTCGGGATGGTGAAGGTGGTGGTGAGCACGGCCAGGGCGGTGGGCGCGAGCAACGCGCCGAAGACGCCCTGCAGCGCACGGGCGGCCACCAGGGTGCCGAAGCTGTCGGCGGCCCCGCCCAGTGCGGAGGCGGCGGCGAAGCCGACCAGGCCGATGATGAAGGCGCGCTTGCGGCCGATGAGGTCGGAGAGTCTGCCGCCGAACAGCAGCAGGCTGCCGAAGGCAAGGGAGTAGGCGGTGACCACCCACTGGCGGTCGCCGTCGGAGAAGCCGAGGTCGGCCTGGGCCGAGGGCAGGGCGATGTTCACGACGGTGGCGTCGAGCACCACCATGAGCTGGGCGAGCGCAACGGTGGTGAGGGTGAGCCAGCGCCGTGACGACGGGGCGGCGGGTGCGGCGACGGATGTCGGTGACGCTGCGGTTTCGGATGCCATGGCAGGACTCTATACGAGACCGACCAGTTTCGGAAACCTTGAGTCTCGATTCATTCGTGCGTATCATCGGGGGAGGAAGGGAGGCCTGCGATGACGCAGATCGAGGCGACGGCCGATGCGCCCGCCGAGGCACCCCGGCCCGGTCGGCGGCGCGACCACACCCGCGACGCCGACATCCTCACCGCGGCCATCGAGGTGCTCGCCGAGGAGGGGTACGACGGCATGACCATCGACATGGTGGCGGCCAGGGCCAAGGCCGGGAAGGCCACGCTCTACCGGCGCTGGGCGTCGAAGGGCGAGCTCGTCGTCGACGCCGTCGCGTGCATGAAGCAGGGCGACATCGACTTCGACGCGCTCCCCGACACCGGCACGCTGCGCGGCGACCTCGTGGCCATGATCAAGCCGCGCACCATCGAAGACGCCGAGAAGAAGGTGCAGGTGATGGCCGGGCTCGCCTCGGTGCTCACCCGATCGCCCGAGTTGGCGGGAGCCGTCGACGCCGCCATCATCGAGCCGCGCGCGCGGCTCAACCGCGTCTTCCTGCAACGGGCCGTCGACCGTGGTGAGGCCTCGCCCGACTGCGACATCGAGGTGCTCTCGAACGTCTCGGCGTCGATGGCGGCCTACCGCACGCTGGTGCTGAAGAAGCCGGTCGACCGGGAGTTCCTGCTGAAGATCATCGACGGGGTCATCTTGCCGGCGGCCGGAGTCGCTCCGCTCTCCGCGTCGGGTGTCGGCTCGACCGCCGCGGGCGCCGCCGCTACCGCGGGCGCGTGAGCTCCACCGAACGGTCCCACAGCCCGCGCGCCAGCTCGGGGTCGCGAGACTGCTTCGAGCGATGGGCCGGGGCGCGCTTGGCGTAGTAGCCGCCGCTCGTCCAGTCGACGCCCTCCACCCCGTCCGCGAGCCACAGCAGGGTCTCGGCTCCGTTCTCGGGGGAGCGGATGAAGCGGCTGAGTCCCGTGCGGTAGAGCAGCCTGAGTGCGGTGCTCGAGTCGGCCGAGAAACCCGTGGCGACCACCCCCGGGTGGAAGGCGGCGCTGAGCAGTCCCTCGGCCCGAAACCGCCGGTGCAGCTCGACGGTGAACAGGATGTTCGCGAGCTTCGACGCCCCGTAGGCGCGTTCCGGGCTGTGCCGCCGCTCGGAGTCGAGGTCGTCGAGGTCGAGGCGGCCGCCGAAGCGGTGCGCCACGCTCGAGGTGGTGATGACCCGCCCTCCGGCGGCGACGAGGCGCGGCAGGAGCAGGGTGGTGAGCAGGAACGGTGCGAGGTGGTTCACCTGGAAGGTGAGCTCGTGACCGTCGACGGTCATCGTCCGTTCGCCCATGATGCCGCCGGCGTTGTTCGCCAGCACGTCGATGCGCTCGTGCCGCTCGAGCAGCACATCGGCGAGGTCGCGCACCTGCTCGAGCCGGGAGAAGTCGGCGAGGTGGTGCTCGGCCCCGATGCTCTCTGCGACGGCGCGGGTCTTCTCGGCCGAACGCCCCACCACGACGACCCGATCTCCCTGGGCGGCGAAGGCGCGCGCGGCGGCGGCCCCGATCCCGTCGCTCGCGCCCGTCACCACGATCGTCCTGTCCATGGTGCTTGACCCTAGACCCCTCGGCTGTCAGTGGCCCCGACTAGCCTGGGGCGTGACATGAGGGAGTACAGGTGATAGTCGTCGACGGGCCGGGGCCCACCGTGCTCTACAGTGCCACCGACCTCACCGCGGCAGCGCGTTGCGAGTTCAACCTGGTGCGGCGTCTCGACGCCAAGCTCGGCCGGGTCGAGACGCCGCCCGACCCCGACGATCCCATGCTCGAACGGGCGGCGCGACTCGGCGACCGTCATGAGGAGCGCGTGCTCGAGCAGTACCGGGAGCGGTTCGGCCCGTTCCGTCCCGCCGAGGGGCGCGGGGTCGCCGAGATCGACCGGCCCGAGCGGGCCTTCCCCGACGGTCTCGTCACGGCCAAGGCGGAGTCGCTCGCGGCACTGCGGGCCGGCGCCGACGTGGTGTTCCAGGCGGCGTTCTTCGACGGCCGTTTCCTCGGCTACGCCGACTTCCTGGTGCGCGTGGGGGAGTCGGAGGCCGGAGCCCCCCGGTACGCGGTGTACGACACGAAGCTGGCGCGGCGGGCGAAGGTCACGGCGCTGCTCCAGGTGGCGGCCTACGCCGACCAGCTCGTGCGCTCCGGAATCCCGGTCGAGGAGCAGGTGCACCTGCTGCTCGGCGACGGGTCGACCTCGAGCCACGCGCTGCGCGACATCCTCCCCGTCTACCTCGATCGTCGGGAGCGGCTCGAAGTGCTGCTCGACTCCCGTCTCGACGACGAGGCGGTGCAGTGGGGCGACCCGAGGTACACCGCCTGCGGCCGCTGCGAGGTGTGCCAGCCCGAGGTGGAGCTGCACCGCGACCTGCTGCTGGTGGCCGGCATGCGCCCGTCGCAGCGCGAGCGCCTGCGCGCCGCGGGCATCACCACCATCGACGAGCTCGCCGCCTCGACGGGCGCGGTTCCCGCCCTCGCCGCCTCCACTCTCGAGTCGCTGCGCGACCAGGCACGCATGCAGGCGGCGCCTCCGGCCGGGCTGCCTCGCTCGGGAGGTCTGGTCTACCGCGTCTACGACGCCGCTCCCCTCGGTGCGCTGCCCGAGCCCGACGAGGGCGACATCTTCTTCGATTTCGAGGGCGACCCGCTCTACACCGAGGGCGACGGCCACGACTGGGGCCTCGACTACCTCTTCGGTCTGGTCGAGCACGACCCGCTGCTGCCCGGCGGCACGGTCTTCCGGCCGTTCTGGGCCCACGACCACGCGGAGGAGAAGCGGGCGCTCGTCGCCTTCCTCGACCACGTCACCGCACGGCTCCGCAGGCACCCGGGCCTGCACGTCTACCACTACGCCAACTACGAGCGCGCGCACCTGCAGTCGCTGTGCGCTCGTCACGGGGTGGGGGAGGAGCAGCTCGACGAGCTGCTGCGCCGCGGCGTGCTCGTCGACCTCTACCCGCTGGTGAAGAAGTCCATCAGAGTGGGCTCACCCTCGTACGGTCTGAAGAAGCTCGAGCCGCTCTACATGGGGGAGCGCTACCGCGACAGCGAGGTCACCACGGGTGCCGACTCGATCACGGCCTACGTGCACTACGCCGAGCTGCGCGAGGCCGGGCGCACCGACCCCGCGGCGGCGGCCGAGGCCGAGGTGCAGCTGCGTGAGATCGCCGACTACAACGAGTACGACTGCGTGAGCACCCTCGGCCTCCGCGACTGGCTGCGCGATCGTGCCGCCGAGAACGGCGTGCGCCCCGATCCGCCCGTCGCGGTGCCGCAGCCGAGCGATGACGAGGAGGCCGCGCCGCCCACCCGCAGCGAGGTCGAGGCCGCCTTCGAGCCGAGCGCTCTGCACCGCGCGCTCGTGGCGTGGATCGATCATCTCCCCGCGGCCGGAGGAGCACCCGACAGCCCCGTCGACGGGGAGTCTCCCGCCGGTGGCGGCCGCTCGGCCGACCAGACGGCCCTGGCGCTCGCGGCGGCGGCGATCGACTACCACCGGCGCGAGGAGAAGTCGTTCTGGTGGGAGCACTACAACCGGCTCGACCAGCCGGTGGAGGAGTGGGCCGAGAGCCGCGACGTGCTGATCGTGAGCGCCGCGCGCGTCGACGACGACTGGTCGAGCGACGGCGCCCGCCGCGCGGAGCGCAGGCTGGTGCGGCTCCGCGGTGAGCTCGCCCCGGGCAGCCGGCTGGAGGCGGGGGCGAGCCGGCGTTTCGTCGTGTACGACCCGCCGCATCCGTGGCCCTCACCCCGGTCGCGGGCGAGCGAGCGGGTGGCCCACGACCGCACGCTCATCACCGACGTCACCGTCGCCGCCGACGGCGCGACCGTGTACCACCTCGAGGAGGCTCTACCCCTCGGGGGCGAGCGGTACCGCGCCATACCCTTGGCGGTGGTGCCGGCGCGACCACCCATGACGGCGCCCCTGCAGGCGGCGATCACCTCCTGGGGCCGGGCCCTCGCGACCGCGCTGCCCGCCTTTCCCGCCGACGCCGCCGTCGACCTGCTCCGCCGGAGGCCGCCCCGCCGACGCGACGGGCTGGGGCCCGAACCGGTGGGAGCAGACGGCATGGCCGCGGCCATCCGCGACACCCTGCTCGCGCTCGACGACTCCTACCTCGCCGTGCAAGGTCCGCCCGGAACGGGCAAGACCTACACGGGTGCCCGGGTGATCGCCGAGCTGGTACGCGACCACGGCTGGACGGTCGGAGTCGTCGGCCAGTCGCACGCCGTCGTCGAGAACATGCTCGCGGCCGTCGTGCGGGCGGGCCTCGACGCCGGCTCGGTGGCGAAGGTCGACGAGCACGAGGGAACCGTCTACACGGCTCTGCCGAAGCGTCCGAACGGACTCGGCAGGTTCCTGCACGAGGCGGCCGAGGCAGGCCGGGGCGTGGTGGTCGGCGGAACGGCGTGGGACTTCACCAACGTCGGCCGCGTGCCCCGGCGTCGCCTCGACCTGCTCGTCATCGACGAGGCGGGGCAGTACTCGCTCGCGAACACCATCGCGGTGAGCGTCGCCGCGCGCAATCTGCTGCTGCTCGGCGACCCCCAGCAGCTTCCGCAGGTGAGCCAGGGCGTGCATCCTGAGGCGGTCGACAGCTCGGCACTCGGCTGGCTGAGCGACGGCCACGACGTGCTTCCCGCGAACCTCGGCTACTTCCTCGACCTGAGCTGGCGGATGCATCCCGCGGTGTGCGCCCCGGTCAGCGAGCTCTCCTACGAGGGCGCGCTGCACTCGAAGCTGCCCGAGACCACCGACCGCTCGCTCGAGGGTGTCTCGCCCGGGCTCAGCGTGCATCCGGTGGTGCATCACGGCGACGCGACGTCGTCGGTGGCGGAGGCCGAGGTGGTGGTCGAGATCGTGAGAAGCGTGCTCGGGCGCCTGTGGCGCGAGGGCGACGGTGAGGTCGGCGACGGGGTCGACGGCGACGGCGACGGGGTAGGAGGCGACGGGGTCGGAGGCGACGGCGACGGGGGCGGAGGCGACGGGGTCGGAGGCGACAGGGGCGTCGACGGCAGCGGGGGCAATGGTGGTGATGGGGTCGGCGGCGGCGCTCGGCCGCTGGGGCTCGACGACGTCATCGTCGTGGCGCCCTACAACGCGCAGGTCGAGACGGTGCGTGCCGCCCTCGCCGCGGCGGGGCTCGAGGGCGTGCCGGTCGGTACCGTCGACAAGTTCCAGGGCCGGGAGGCGGTGGTGGCGATCGTCACCCTCGCCGCCTCGTCGGCGGCCGAGGTGCCGCGCGGCATGGAGTTCCTGCTCATGAAGAACCGGCTGAACGTCGCCATCTCCCGCGCGAAATGGGCGGCGCACCTGGTGTACTCACCGGCGCTGGCCGACCATCTGCCCTACGACGCGCGCGAACTCGCGACGCTCTCGGCCTTCCTGCGGCTCAGTCGAGAGGCTCCCAGCGGCCCTGCACCATCCGGGTGAGTCGCCAGGCGATGGGCTGGGCCGAGACCCGGGCTCCGTCGATGCCCTGCTCGGCGATGAGGAACGCCGCCTCGTCGGTGTCGGCGGTGAACCGCACCGTCACGCGGGGCGCCCCGGCGACCACGGCGATGTCGGACGACTCCACCACGGTGAAGTCCGCGATGGCCTGGGTGAGCGTGGGCAGCACGGTCTCGGGCTTCACGCCCAGCTCGAGGGGCCCGACGATCATGGTGACGCGATAGGAGCTCATGCTCCCCAGGCTAGGGTGTGCGGCTGTGGCACGGGGCACCCACGGGCTACGGTGGGGGAATGGAGCTCGTGCGGTTCGCAGTGTCCGCGCCCGCCGCGGTGTCGTCGCAGCTGGCGTTCGACCGGGTGGTGCCGCGCGACGACAGCACCCTGTTCACGGGGTATCTCGTGCTGCCGGCGGTCGCCGGTGTGCGGGGCGCCACCGGTCCGTGGAACGTGGTCGGCCAGGAGCGCACGGTGCTGCTCTCCGACGGCGGGAGCTTCCGCGAGCGGATCACCCGCTATGACCGCCCGGACGAGCCCGACGGCGAGGGCCGCTTCGACTACGCGGTCGACCGCTTCACGGGCATCCTGTCGCTCGTCGTCTCCGATGCCGTCGCGAGCTGGCGCTATCGGCCGGGTACCGGTGCGGGCGGTTCGACCGCGGCAGGCTCGGTCATCGAGTGGAGCTACGGGTACCGGCCGTTGCCCGGTCGGCGCTTTCTGGTGCGGCGAGTGATCGGACCCCTCTGGATGCGCTACATGCGACGCAGCATCGCCGTCTGCGCCCGCGTGGCGGAGACGGGGTGAGCGGAAGCGACGTCGCTCCCTGGCCGAGTGGGCGCCGTGTGCTCGTGACGGGCTCGCGGGCGCCCGTCGCCCTCGACCTCGCCCGCCTGTTCGCCGCCGACGGCGCGACGGTGTTCACCGCCGACAGTCAGCCGGCGCTCGCTTCGCGGTCGAGGTCGGTGACGAGGGCCTACCGTGTGCCGTCGGCGCGCTTTCGGCCCGAGGAGTACCGCGCCGCCATCGCCGGGATCGTGGCGAGGCACTCCGTCGATCTCGTGGTGCCGACCTGCGAGGAGATCTTCTGGCTCGCGGGAGGTGCGGTGGCGCCCAATCACTCGGGGGACGCACGCGGTGCAGGCGGAGATCTCGAGGGCGCTCTGTTCGCGCCCGACCTACCGACCCTGACGCGGCTCCACGACAAGGCCGCATTCGTCTCCCTCGTCACCGAGCTCGGCCTACGGGCACCCGAGACCGAGGTCATCACCTCGGGCATCGCCTGGCGACGCCGCTCGGCGGGCCGGGGGAGCGACTCTCCCACGCTCATCGCCAAGCCCGCCTTCTCCCGCTTCGGAACTCAGGTGTTGCGCATCGACCGCGGTGAGCCGCTGCCCGAGCTGCGCGGCATCCACCCCGATGCGCCGTGGCTGCTCCAGGAGCGTGTCGTGGGCGAGGAACTCTGCACCACGGCCGTCAGCGTCGCCGGCCGCCTCACCGCCTTCGTCGCCTACCGCCCCGCCTGGCGCTTCGGCACCGGCGCCGCCGTCTCTTTCGAGCGCCTCGACCACCGCACCGGCGCCGCCGCCAAGGCGTTCGCCGCCGCGACCCGCCTCGCCGCCTCCCTCCACCTCACCGGCCAGTTCGGCCTCGACCTCATCGCCACCCCCCACGGCATCACCCTCCTCGAATGCAACCCCCGCTCCACCAGCGGCATCCACCTCTTCACCCCTACCGACCACCTCCCGCACGCCTTCACCCCACCCACCCCCGCGCCCCCCACCCCTGCCGTGCCGTCCACCCCCGCGCCGCCCACCAGCGCGTCGGCCGCCCTCGCGCCGCCGACCAGCGCGTCGGTCGCCCCCGCGCCGCTGACCAGCGCGTCGGTCGCCCCCGCGCCGCTGACCAGCGCGTCGGCCGCCCCCGCGTCCGGCACCCCCGTGCCCCCCACCCCTGCCGTGCTGTCCACCCCCGCGCCGCCGTCCAGCGCGTCCGCCGCCCCCGCATCCGCCACCAGCGCCTCAGCCACCCCCGCTTCTGCCGCCCCCGCGTCCGCCACTTCCGCTTCCGCCGCCCCCGCGTCCGCCATCCCCGTGTCCGCAGCCCCCGCGTCTGACTCCACCACGTCCGCCACCCCCGCGTCAGCAACCCCCGCCACTCCCGCGTTCGCCACCCCCGCCCCCGCGACCACCAGCGCCTCAGCCACCTCCGCGTCCGCCGCCCCCGCGTCAGCTACCCCCGCCACCACCACGTCCGCCACCACCGCCGCCGACCCCGCCGTGATTTCTGGCCCCGCCGCGATAGTGGCCGAGCATGGGCATTCCGGCGACTCGACCGCGGTGGTGGCCGATCGCTACCCGCCCTCCGGCTCCGCCTCGGTGATGGGCGCGCCCCACCCGTCCGCGAGCTCCGCCGGGGCGGTAGCGGTCGCCGGTCGGTCCGGTAACTCCGCTGCGGTGGCGGCCGAACCCCACCCATCCGCGCCTGCGGCCGATACGTGGGGTGGCGACACGACCGCGGGCGGCCGCCTCTTCACGGCGTCGCGGGAGGCGGCTCGGCTGGGGCTGCCGCATGTCATGGCCGCTGGAAGCATCCGGAGTCGGCGTGATGCGGTCGCGTTTCTGCGTCAGCTGGGGGCGCCGGATGCACTGGTCACCCGAGGCGACGGGGTGGGCACTCCGGCGCTGCTCCGCTCGCTCGCGGTGCAGGTGCGCACCGCGGCCAGCGAGCGCGTTCCGCTCACCGCCGCCTCGACCCACGATCTCGAGTGGAACGGCCCGGTGTCGCGTGGCGCCGAGCGCGATCCTCGGTGGGGAGCACGACTGGTCGAGGAGATCGCGCGCGAAGGCGGACTGGCGGCGCTCGCGCCGAACCTCGCGGGCGAGCTGAGCACGGTCGAGGTGTCGGGTGAGACCGTCCCCGTCACCGCCCCGCCTCCCGCGAGCCAAAGAGGCGACCGCGCCACCGACGAGCCGCTGAGCTACGTCGTCGCACCTCGCACCCACTTCATCGGCTACGCCCGCGAGGAGCTCCACGAGCTCGACTCCCGCGCCCTCCGCGCGATCGCCGGTGTCGTCATCTCGGTGCTCGACCGGCTCGTCGCCCCCGCCCGGCTCGACCGCACCGTCATCGTCGGCAACGCGCTCGTGTCGACGAATCTGCTCCCCGAACTGGCCGAGACGGAGCTGCGCGCACTCACCCGCAGACTCGCCCTGGAGCACCCCGACTGCGCGATCGCCTGGCGCAGCGTGCACGGCAGGCGCAGCACGAACCCGCAGGTGCTGCGGCGCGCCGGCTACCGCCTCATCCCGTCGCGCAGCGTGCTCTTCACGCCGACGAGCACGAGCGTTTGGGAGGGCCCCCGCGACACCGCCCGCGACCGCGCGGTCTTCGACCGCTCGGGGTACCGGGAGGTCGACGCCCCGCTCGATCCGGCGACGGGCACGTCGTCGCCCGAGCTCCGCGACCGCATCGCTCACCTCTACCGCCTGCTGTACGTCGAGAAGTACTCGCCGCTCAACCCCCGCTACACGGCCGAGTTCGTCGGCGCTGCCCAGCGCGCGGGCTTCCTGCGCTTCGTGCTCCTGCAGCGCCCCGACGGCCGCGTCGACGGCGTCTTCGGCTACGCGGTCGCGCACGGCTACCTCGCCGCCCCCGTCTTCGGCTACGACACCGCGCTCCCGCAGCGGCTCGGCCTCTACCGCATGCTCAGCCTCCTGGTGGCCCGACGGGCCCACGCCGCGGGGGTCGAGCTCCACAACTCCAGCGGCGTCGCCGACTTCAAGCGCCACCGCGGTGCCGAGCCCGAGCTCGAGTACACCGCCGTCTCGACCCGCCATCTGTCCTGGCGCCGGCGCCTCGGCTGGGCCGCGCTCGAACTCGTCGTGCGCGGGGTCGCCGTGCCCCTGGTCACGCGCTCCGGGCTATGACAGGGCATGAGCTGTACTCACATATGGTGTCCATGCCGTGGGCTGCGACACATGCGTGGGTGAAGCTCTGGTTGCGCGGGCGTCGGGCAGGTAGGCATGGTGTGTGAGTTCGACGCCTTCCGACGCAGCACGGCTGCTGGGCTCCCGCATCCGTGACGAACGCCAGAAGTTCGCGATCAACCAGATGGAGCTCGCTGAACTCGCCGGCCTCCACTTCACCAACCTGGGCAAGATCGAGCGCGGCCAGGCGAACCCGTCGCTGCACACCATCCTGCGCATCGCGGGCGCCCTCAACCTGAACCCCGCGGTGCTCGTCGACGGCATGACCGCCGACATGCTGCCCGACCGGCCGCACAAGATCACCGTCGCCGACCTCATCAGGGCCAGGGAGCAGGGCTCCGTCGACTGAGCCGCGGCTCAGAAGCTGATGCGCCAGAAGTACTCGTCGCCTCCCGGCCGGAACCAGCGCACCACGAGCACCGTTCCGACCGACAGGCCGGCACCGCGGATGCGCAGGCGCAGTCGTTCACCCGGCTCCAGCAGAACGGGTGGTGTCGCCCGCATGAGGCCGGGGCCGAGCAGGTTGAAGGAGATGCCGCGCAGCGGTTCGTCGCCGATGTTGCGGAGGGTGTAGCTGTGCGGGGCGTCGCGTCGGTCGAGGCGGAGTGGCACGGGGTAGGCGGTCGGGAGCGGGCGGGGTTCGGTGAGTGAGCTGGTTGCCATGCGGGAAGTGAAGACCCGACCACCGACGCTCGGGGCCGGTATCCGCCCCGGTGGCGCAGAGCTGTGGAGAACCGGTGCCGATCAGCTGCCTGTGGTGGAGGCGTAGAGCTCGAGCGCCTCGTCGATCGGGCCGTCGAACACCAGGCGTCCGCCGTCGAGGTAGAGGCCCCTGGTGCAGAAGCGCCTGAGGTCGCGCTCGTTGTGCGAGACGAAGAACAGCGTGCGCCCGCCCGCCAGCAGCTCCTCGATGCGCCGGTAGCACTTCTCGCGGAACGCCTTGTCGCCGACGGCCAGCACCTCGTCGACGAGGATGACCGGCTCCTCGAGCTGCGCGATCACCGAGAACGCGATGCGCACCCGCATGCCGCTCGAGAGGTGCTTGTAGGGGGTGTCGAGGAAGTCGCCGATCTCGGCGAACGCGATGATGTCGTCGAAGCGCGCGTCGACCTCGCGCTTGGTCATGCCGTGCAGGCCCGCCGTGAGGTACACGTTCTCGCGCACCGAGAGGTCATCGACGAAGCCGCCCGTGATCTCGATGAGCGGCGCGACCCCCTCGCGCACGGCGACCCGGCCCTCGTCGGGCAGCACCACCTCGGCCACCAGCTTCAGCAGTGTCGACTTGCCCTGACCGTTGCGCCCGATCACCCCGATCGCCTCGCCGGGCTGCACAGTGAAGCTCACGCCGCGCAGGGCCCAGAACTCGCCGGGTCGCGCCCGTCGCCGGCTGCCGGCGAACAGGTCTTTGAAGCTGCGCCGGGCGCGACGGTTGCGTTTGAACCGGATTCCCGCATCCGTCACCTCGATCACCGGGGCGCCGTGCCCGCCCTGCTCGATCACCGGGGCGCCGTGCCCGCCCTGCTCGCTCATCTCAGATCTCCTTCAGCACGGATCGTTCCGAGGAGCGGAACACCACGAGGCCCACGACGAGCAGCGCCACCGACATCGCGGCGCCGACCCCGACCTGGTACCAGTCGAGCTGGTCGGCGAAGAATCCCGAGCGGTAGAGCGAGAAGATGCCGCTCAGCGGGTTGAAGGCGGCGAGCGGCTGCAGGCCCTCGGGGAGGTCGTGGGTGCCGTAGATGATGGGGGAGGCGTAGAAGAGGAAGCGCAGCGCGAGCTTCACGGCCCGCTCGAGGTCGCGGAAGAACACCACGAGCGGCGCGACGATCAGGGCGACCCCCGCGGTGAGCACGCCCTGCAGCACGATGGCGAGCGGGAACAGCAGCAGGTCGGGCCCGACGGATGCTCCGCCCACGATCGCGAAGACGGCGAGAACCGGGATGCTGGCCACGAACTCGATGCCCTTCGACAGCACCAGGCGGTTGACCCAGATGGTGCGCGGGATCTTGGTGGAACGGATGAGCTTCGCCTCGCGCAGGAAGGCGCGCGTGGAGTCGGAGACCGCGCCGTTGAACCACATCCAGGGCAGGAGCGCCGTGAGCAGGAACACGATGTACGGCTCGGTGCCGACCGGCCGGTGGAACACCTGCGTGAACACGAACCAGTAGATGCCCGCCATCACCAGCGGGTCGAGGATCGACCAGAGGTAGCCGAGCGCCGACGTCGAATAGCGCACCCGCAGGTCGCGGCGGGTGAGGAGCCAGAGCGAGTGCCCGTACGAGCGCCACCCGGTGGGGCGTCGACCCCGCGGCGTCACGGCCGGCGCACTCACCACGGAAGCTCCCTCATCAAGGGCTCACTCTAACGGAGCACCGCGGCGGGCGGCGCCCGGTGCACTCAGACGAAGCCCGGTGGACTCAGACGAAGAGGTTCGCGCGGTCGAGGTCTTCGGCGAAGTCGACCTCCACGGCGTAGAGGTCGGAGATGTCCATCGGCTCCACCAGCACGCCGTCGCGGGCGATGGCGAGCTCGAGGCCGCGCTCGAAGTAGTCCTGGTCGTCGACGCGCTGCAGCTGCCGGATGAACGCCGCCTTGTCGCGGCTCGAGATGTAGTTGATGCCCACGGCCTCGCCGAGACCGCCGACGACCGTCTTCGAGAGCTCGTCGATGTAGCCCTCGGCGGTGGTGGTGTACTTCACCTCTTCGTCGCTGACCTTCGCGGTGTTCACCGTCACGAACGACTGGTCGCGGGCGATGAACGGAACCGCACGGTCGAGAACGCTCGGATCGAAGACGACGTCCCCGTTCATCCAGAGCACACCGCCCGCGGGGGAGGCGAGCAGGGCGCGCAGGAGGCTCTTCGAGGTGTTGGTCTGGTCGTACTCCTCGTTGTAGACGAAGGAGGCCGACGGGAACGCCTCGATGATGTGCTCGAGCTTGTAGCCGACCACGATGCTCACGCGTGCGGCGGAGCCGAAGGTGTGACGGATGTTGTCGAACTGCTGACCCATGATGGTGCGGCCGTCGCTCAGCTCGGTGAGGGGCTTCGGGAGGGCGCGACCGAGCCGGCTTCCCATGCCTGCGGCGAGAATGACGACCTGGGTGGTCACGAGCAGCTCCTAACGACGTTCCTTGTTCACAAGGGTGAACATTTCGTGAACAGTTTATCCGGGTCCCCGGTCGCGGCAAGGGCGTGGGGCCTGTATCGTTTCTCTTTCGTGATGCCGCGAGGGGGAGTGGCCCGAGACGCTCCGCGCGGCAGGGGTTCGATGCCTGGCGCCTGTCGGTGCGCGGCATCGGCGGGATTGATAGGTTGGTGCGGTGAGCTCAGAGTCAGACACTCCAGACGTCGGCGCCGCCGAGTCGGGACGTGCTCCCGCCCCACGTCGAGCTCCCGCCAAGACGGGTTCGGGTACCCGTCAGCCCGCCAAGCGGCCCGCCGCGTCGAAGCCCCGCACGACCCCGGCGAAGACGGCCGCCGCGCGAACGACCGCCGCGAAGAAGGCCGCCCCCGTTGCCGACGAGGCGGCCGTCGCTGAGGTCGTCGCCGACGAGGCGCCCGCCGCTGAGGTCGTGGCCGACGAGGCCGCAGAAACCGCCGCCACGGAAGCCGACGCCGCGCCCGCCGCCAAGGCCGCCGCGCCCAAGCGCCCCGCCGCCCCGCGCAAACCCCCGGCGACCCGCACCGCCGGCGGCGGAACCGCCGCGACACCACGCACCCCACGCACTCCGCGCACCCCGGCCCGCCCCCGCACGGTCGCCGCGCCCCCGCCCTCGGTGGTGCGCGACCTCGACCCGAACGACATCGGTCTGTCGATCACCGGGCTCACCAAGAAGTTCGGCAGCACCACCGCCGTCGCGGGTGTCGACATCGACGTTCCCGTCGGCTCCTTCTACGGAATCGTGGGCCCGAACGGCGCCGGCAAGACCACGACGCTGTCGATGGTCACCGGCCTCCTGCGCCCCGACGGCGGCAGCATCACGGTGCTCGGCCACGACGTGTGGCGCGACCCGGCGGCCGCCAAGCGCCTCATCGGCGTGCTGCCCGACCGCCTGCGCCTGTTCGACCGCCTCACCGGCCGGCAGCTGCTGCACTACTCCGGGTCGCTCCGTGGCCTCGACTCCGCCACCGTGCGCCAGCGCAGCGACGACCTCGCCGCGGCCTTCGGTCTCGAGGACGCCCTCGGCCGTCTCGTCGCCGACTACTCGGCGGGCATGACGAAGAAGATCGCGCTCGCCTCGTCGATGATCCACTCGCCGCGCCTGCTCGTGCTCGACGAGCCGTTCGAGTCGGTCGACCCGGTCTCGGCGGCCAACGTCGTCGAGATCCTCGAGAAGTACGTCTCGGGCGGCGGCACCGTGGTGCTCTCCAGCCACAGCATGGACATGATCCAGCGCACCTGCGACCGCGTGGCCATCATCGTCGAGGGCAAGGTGCTCGCCAAGGGCACCGTCGACGAGGTGCGCGAGGGCGGCACTCTCGAACAGCGGTTCCTCGACCTCGCGGGCGGGCGCAAGAGCGCGGAAGGCATGGAATGGTTGCTGAGTTCCTCCGACTGAAGTTCCGCCTGATCGGCAACGCCGGAAGGCGCAGCACCCCCCAGCTCATCGGCCTCATCATCGGCATCGCCTACGCCGTCATCATGGCCGTGCTGCTCGTGCTCGTGCTGGCGGGCCTCCGCGACGCCGAACCCGAGTTCGCCCGCAACGTCGTCGTCATCGGCGGCTCGCTCGTGGTGGCGGGCTTCCTCCTCGTGCCCGTCGTGTTCTCGATCCGCGACTCGATGGACCCGCGCTCGTTCAGCCTGCTCGGGCTCACCGACTCCAAGATCGCCACCGCACTCGCCGTGGTGGCCTTCGTGAGCGTTCCCTCGCTCGTCGCCACGGTCGCGAGCTTCGCCACCGTGGCGACCTGGTCGCGGTCGCCCGGTCTCACGGCGCTCGCCCTCGTCTCGGCGATCGTCGGCGCGGTCACCTGCGTGCTCGGCGCCCGCCTGAGCGTCTCGCTCGCGGCGTTCGCCTTCGCGACCAGGCGGGCCAGGGAGGTCGGTGCGGCGACCGGGGTCTTCGCGATCATCCTCATCGTGCCCGCCATCGTGCTGCTCGCCCTCACCGGCTGGGGCGACGACGGGCGGGGGTTCTTCTCCTCGCTCTCCTCCGTGCTCAGCTGGACCCCGCTCGGCGCGGTCTGGGCCGTGCCCGCCGACGCGGCCAACGGCCAGTGGGTGTTCGCGGTGCTGAAGCTGCTCATCGCGGCGGCCACCCTCGCCCTCATCTGGCTGGCTTGGAAGGGCCTCGTCGCCGTCATGACGGTGACCCCGGGGCGGAGCCTCGAGGTGCGCGAGCACAGTGGCCTCGGCTGGTTCGGCCGTACGCCGACCACGCCCACCGGCGCCATCGCCGCACGCCTCCTCACCTACTGGGCGCGCGACCCGCGCTACTACGCCCAGCTCGTCATCGTGCCCGTGGTGCCCGTGGTCGCCATCATCGTGTTCGTCTTCGTGGGTGTGCCCATCGAGTACACCGCGCTGCTGCCGGTGCCGGTGATGTGCATGTTCCTCGGCTGGGTGGTGCACAACGACGTCGCCTTCGACAACACCGCCATCTGGCTGCACGTCGCGGCCGGCCGCCTCGGCGTCGCCGATCGCATCGGCCGCATGATCCCCATCGTGTTCATCGCCATCCCGCTCATCGGCATCGGTTCGTTCCTCAGCGTGTTCTTCGCCAACGAGCTCGACGCCCTGCCCGCGGTGCTCGGCACCAGCACGTGCCTGGTGCTCGTGGGCCTCGGCCTCGGCAGCATCTTCTCGGCACGCTTCCCGTACGCGGCGACGCGGCCGGGCGACGGGGCGTTCACCCAGCCGCAGTCGGCGGGTGCGGCGTGGGTGCTCTCACCCGGGTTCTCGCTGCTCGGCACCGTGCTGCTGTCGACCCCGGCCATCGTCTACGGCGTGCTCGGCGTGTTCGTCGACCGGGAGTACTACTGGGTGTCGCTGTGGTGGGGCATCGGCATCGGCGTGGTGGTGCTCGTGGCGGGCGTGGCGCTCGGCGCCCGCATCTTCAATCGCCGCGGCCCCGAGATCCTCGCCGCCGCGCAGCGCAACTGACCGACCCGCGCACCCGACCCGCAGCGCGGCCGATACCCAGCGCAACTGACCGACCCGCGCATCCCTCCGCCTAGAATCGACGACATGGCACACATCCCCTCCGCTCGTGTCTCCGAGCCGGGCGGCCTCCCCGACGGCGGTGGCGGCACCACGACGCTCGACCGCGAGCTCGAAGAGCTGCTCAACACCGAGAACATCGATCCCGGTGACCACGAGCGCTTCTCGCACTACGTCGAGAAAGACAAGATCCTCGAGTCGGCACTCACCGGCAAGCCCGTGAAGGCACTCTGCGGCAAGAAGTGGACTCCCGGGCGCGACCCCGACAAGTTCCCCATCTGCCCCACCTGCAAGGAGATCTACGAGCGACTGCTCGACGACGAGTAGTCGACGAACACCGTCGGCAGCGCCGGGTCTCCTGCGGTGAGACGGAACGCCTCGCGCGGCAGCTCGCCGAGCGACAGCTCGCGGTGCTCCCGGGCGGCGCGCACGCCCGCCGCCCCGGTCATTCCCGGCTCGGCGACCCCGTCGACCATGAGCGGCACGACGAGACGTCTGCCCTCGGGCAGTGCGCCCGTGGGCTCACCCACGAGCACGGTCTCCGACACGGCGGTTCCGGATGCGCTCCGCACCCGCACCGCATCCTTCCGCCCACCGTGGGTCGCCTTGTCGGCCGAGCGCTTGGCGACCTGAACCCAGCGGCCGTCGTCGCCGCGGCGCGCCACGAGCTTGTAGACCATGCCGGCGGCCGGATGCCCGGAGCCGGTCACCAGCGAGGTGCCCACGCCGTAGGAATCGACCGGGGTCGCGGCCAGGGCGGCGATGGCGTACTCGTCGAGGTCGTTCGTGACGGTGATCTTCGTGCCCGTGTTGCCGAGCGAGTCGAGCTGCCGGCGCACCTCGCCGACCAGGGTGAGCAGGTCTCCCGAGTCGAGCCGCACCGCGCCGAGCTCGGGGCCTGCGACCTTCACCGCGGTCTCCACGCCGGCCGGCACGTCGTAGGTGTCGACGAGCAGTGTCGTCGAGGCGCCGAGCGCCGCGACCTGTGCGCGGAAGGCCTGCTCCTCGCTGTCGTGCAGCATGGTGAAGGCGTGGGCGGCGGTGCCCATCGTGGGAACGCCCCAGGTGCGGCCGGCCTCGAGGTTCGAGGTGGCGCCGAACCCGGCGATGTAGGCGGCGCGGGCGGCGGCGACGGCCGAGCGCTCACCGGTGCGCCGCGAGCCCATCTCGGCCAGCGGGCGGCCGCGGGCCGCCGAGACCATGCGCGCGGCGGCGCCGGCGACCGAGGAGTCGTAGTTGAGCACGCTCAGGATGAGCGTCTCGAGCACGACCCCTTCGGCGAATCCCGACTCGACGATGAGGATGGGGGAGTCGGGGAAGTAGGCCTCTCCCTCCCGGTAGCCCCGGATGGTGCCGGTGAAGCGATAGTCGGCGAGCCAGTCGAGCGCGGCGGAGCTCACCACCGAGTGCTCGCGCAGGAAGTCGAGCTCGGCGTCGCCGAAGCGGAACCGCTCCACGAGCTCGAGCAACCGCCCGGTGCCGGCCACGACGCCGTAGCGCCTGCCGCCCGGGAGCTTGCGCCCGAAGGCCTCGAAGACGCTCTCCCGGTCGTGCGTGCCCGCCTGCAGCGCCGCATCGATCATGGTGAGCTCGTACCGGTCGGTGAGGAGTGCCGTCGACGTGTCCACGCCTCCGAGCATACGGGGGCGTCTCCGCACGTCGTAGGCTGGTCTGTCGTGAGCGACAGACCCATCGGCATCTTCGACTCCGGGGTCGGCGGGCTCACGGTGGCCCGCTCGGTGCGCGACCAGCTGCCCCGCGAGTCGATCCTCTACGTCGGCGACACCGCGCACTCGCCCTACGGCCCGAAACCGCTCGCCGAGGTGCGACGCTACGCCCTCGAGGTGCTCGACGACCTCGTCGCCCAGGACGTGAAGCTCCTCGTCATCGCCTGCAACACCGCGTCGGCGGCGATGCTCCGCGACGCCAGGGAGCGCTACAGCGTGCCCGTGGTCGAGGTCATCCAGCCCGCCGTGCGCACGGCGGTCACCACCACCCGCAACAACCGTGTGGGAGTGATCGGCACCGCCGCCACCATCATGTCGCGCGCCTACGACGACGCGTTCGCCGCCGCACCGCACCTCGAGCTGTTCACCCAGGCCTGCCCCGAGTTCGTCAGCCACGTCGAGGCGGGCGACACCACGAGCCGTGAGCTCGTCGCCCTGGCCGAGGAGTACCTCGCGCCCCTCGTCGCCGCCGACGTCGACACCCTCGTGCTCGGCTGCACCCACTACCCGTTCCTCAAGGGCGCCATCAGCTACGTGATGGGCGAGGGCGTGCGCCTGGTGTCGAGCGACACCGAGACCGCGAACGACGTCTACCGCACCCTGGTGGGCGCCGGCATCGAGCGCACCTCGCCCGGCCGCCCGGTCTACCGCTACGAGGCCACCGGCGGCAGCGCGGCCGAATTCCTCCGCCTCGCGGAGCAGTTCCTCGGCCCGGAGGTCTCCTCGGTCGAGCTGGTGCACACCAGCACCATCCCGCTGCCCGTCCGCGACCAAGCCCGCGGCTCCGTCCACGACCCCGCCCGCGACTCCGTCGCGCCCCACCGATCACCCGAGGAGAACCCGTGACCGACACCGCAAGCCTCCGCAAGGACGGCCGAACCGCCGACCAGCTCCGCACCGTCACCATCGAGCGGGGGTGGAGCGAGCAGGCCGAAGGCAGCGCGCTGGTCTCCTTCGGCAAGACCAAGGTGCTCTGCACCGCATCCTTCACCAACGGCGTGCCGCGCTGGAAGGCGGGCTCCGGCAAGGGCTGGGTGACCGCCGAGTACGCGATGCTGCCGCGCTCCACGAACGACCGCATGGACCGCGAAGCCGTCAAGGGCCGCATCGGCGGCCGCACCCACGAGATCTCGCGCCTCATCGGCCGGTCGCTGCGCGCCGTGGTCGACATGAAGTCGCTCGGCGAGAACACCATCGTCATCGACTGCGACGTGCTGCAGGCCGACGGCGGCACCCGCACCGCGGCCATCACGGGCGCCTACGTCGCCCTCGCCGACGCCATCGAGTGGGCGCGCACCAAGAAGTTCATCGGCCAGAAGGCGAAGCCGCTCATCGACTCGGTGTCGGCGGTCTCGGTGGGCATCATCGACGGTGAACCGATGCTCGACCTGGCCTACGTCGAAGACGTGCGCGCCGAGACCGACATGAACGTCGTCGTCACCGGCCGCGGTCTTTTCGTCGAGGTGCAGGGCACCGCCGAGGGAGCCCCCTTCGACCGCCGCGAACTCGACTCGCTGCTCGACCTGGCCCTGGTCGGCACCTCCGAGCTCGCCCTGCTCCAGGGCGCTGTGCTCGCCGCTTCGGGCGACGAGGCGGCCGGCCGATGAAGGTCGTGCTCGCCACCCACAACGCGCACAAGGTCGAGGAGTTCCAGGGCATCCTCGGCCGGGCCCTGCCCGAGCTCGAGATCGTCGCCTACGACGGCCCCGACCCGGTCGAAGACGGCACGAGCTTCGACGAGAACGCGCTCATCAAGGCGCGCGTCGCCGCCGCCCACACCGGCCTCCCCACCCTCGCCGACGACTCGGGCATCTGCGTCGACGTGCTGGGCGGCGCCCCGGGCATCTTCTCGGCCCTCTGGGCCGGGCACGGCAAGGGAGCCGTGGCGAACCTCGAGCTGCTCCTCGACCAGCTCGCCGACATCGCCCCCGAGCACCGTGCCGCCTCCTTCGCCTGCCACATCGCGATCGTGAACCCGGCATCCGGCTTCGAGACCGTCGTGTCGGGCACCTGGCCGGGGCGACTGGCGACCGAGGTACACGGTGAGGGCGGTTTCGGCTACGACCCGATCTTCGTGCCCGAGGGCCACGACATCACGGCCGCCGAGCTCACGGCCGAGCAGAAGAACGCCATCAGCCACCGCGCCCGGGCGTTCGAGGCGGCCATCCCGGTGTTGAGAATGAACGTCATTCCCGACTAGCCCCGACGCGACCTCGCGCCGCTCTCAGGGGGCTACGGTGGAGGCGATGGCCGAGCACACCGACCCCCACGACCACGTCGCAGACCACGGATGCGGCGGCTCGGTCGCGCGCCCGCACGCCGTCTCCGACGGAGCGGGTTCGGCCGCCGCGAAGGGCGGCGGGCACGGCGGTCACTCGCACGACCACGCCTCCGGCGCCAACCGCACGCGGCTGTCGATCGCCATCGCCATCGTCGCCACCGTGCTCGTCGTCGAGACCGTCGGGGCGGTGCTGAGCGGCTCGCTCTCGCTGTTCGCCGACGCCGGGCACATGCTCTCCGACCTCATCGGCCTGCTCATCGCGCTGGTCGCCACCATCGTGGCGGCCCGCCCGGCCAACCAGCGCCACAGCTACGGCTACCAGCGGGCCGAGGTGTTCGGGGCGCTCGCCAACGGTCTCATCCTGGTGGGCCTCGCCGTCTTCGTCACCTGGGAGGCGGTCTCCCGGCTGATCGCCGAGGACTCGGGCGAGGTGCGCGGCGGTCTCATGCTGCTGGTGGCCGGCATCGGCCTCGTGGCCAACTTCGTCTCGCTGATGATCCTGCGCGGCGGCGCCAAGACCTCCATCAACATGCGCGGCGCCTACCTCGAGGTGCTCGGCGACCTGCTCGGATCGGTGGCCGTCATCGTCGCGGCGGGCGTCATCCTGCTCACCGGCTTCGAGAAGGCCGACGCCATCGCCTCGCTCGCCATCGCCGCCATGATCGTGCCGCGTGCGATCTCGCTGCTCCGCGACGTCGTGGCCGTGCTCAGCCAGTCGACTCCGGCGTCGATGGACGTCGCGGGCATCCGCGACCACATCCTCGCCGAGCCGGGTGTCGCCGACGTGCACGACGTGCACGTGTGGGCGATCACCTCGGGCCGGTACGTCTTCTCGGCGCACGTCGTGGTCGAGCGGGAGGTGTTCGAGCGCGGCGAGACCGGGCCTCTGCTCGACAGCCTCGGCGGCTGCCTGTCAGGGCACTTCGACGTCGAGCACTCGACCTTCCAGCTCGAACCCGCCGAGCACGCCCGGCACGAGCAGAGCGCCCACGAGTGAGCGGCGAGTCGCGCTAGGAGCGCGGGGTGTCGAGGTCGTTGCCGAACACCTCGGGCTCGAGGGTGAGCTTCTCGGCGGCGCCGGTGATCTCCACCTCTTCGGCTTCGGCGGCGGCGACCGACTTCTTCGCCTTGCTGCGCTCGCGCAGGTAGTGGAAGACCGTGGGGATGACGGTGAGCACGACCACCGCGATGAGCACGACGTCGAGATACTTCTCGGCGAACTCCTTCACGATCGGGATCTGCCCCAGACCGTAGCCGAGCAGCGTCACGCCGGAGCCCCAGATGATGGCGCCGATGGCGTTGTAGAGCGAGTACTTCTTGTAGTTCATGTGGCCGACGCCCGCGGCGATCGGGGCGAAGGTGCGCACGATCGGCACGAAGCGGGCCATGATGACGGCGAGGGCGCCGAAGCGCTCGAAGAAGGCGTTGGTGCGCTCGACGTTGCGCACGCTGAACAGCCCTGACTCGCGCCGTTCGAACACGCGCGGGCCGAGCTTGTGGCCGATGAGATAGCCGACCTCGCCGCCGAGGAAGGCCGCGAGCGAGATGGCGAGACACACCCACCAGATGTCGATGCCGAACTTGCCGCCCACCGCGAGCACGCCCGTGAAGAACAGCAGGGTGTCACCCGGGAGGAGGAACCCGACGAGCAGGCCCGTCTCGGCGAAGACGATCGCGCACACCACGAGGAGCGCCACCGGGCCGAACACCCCGCCCAGGAGTGTGTTGGGATCGAGCCACGGGATGAGGGCTGACGGTACGGCGGTCACTGCATGGTCTCCAGTCGTCGGGGCGGCCACGCCACCCGGCGGTGAGTCGGCCGGGGAGTGCGGGAGAAGGGACTTGAACCCTCACGCTCGAAAGCACAGGAACCTAAATCCTGCGTGTCTGCCAATTTCACCACTCCCGCGCGGCTGGAATCCAGTGTAGGGGGTGGCTTGGCGGCGCATCCTCAGCCGGTGCCGCCCGCCGCGGGCTGCTCGCCCACGGCCCCGCCGCCGGCTCGCCGATGCGGCACGTAGCGGGGGATGTTCCGCCACAGGATGCCGACTCCCGCGAGCCCCACGACGCCCACAAGTGCGGTCGCGAGGGAGAGCGAGGCGACCGCCACGACGCCCGCCACCACCAGTGGCGCGACGGCGGCCCCCGCGTCGGCGGTGAAGCGGAACGCGCCGAGGAACGGCGCGGGGTTCTCGCGCGGCGCGAGGTCGGCCGACAGCGTCATGATGATGCCGCTCCCGATGCCGTTCGCCACGCCCAGGAACACGGCGATCACCACGAACCACTGCACGGCGCTGCCGAGGTCGTGGGTGACCGAGAGCGTGAGGAGGGCGATGCTCATCCCGAGCATCGAGGGCACGACGCTCCAAAGCCTCCCGAAGCGGTCCATGATCTGCCCCGAGGTGTAGAACAGGGCGAAGTCGGCGGCGGCTCCGATGCCGATGACGACGGCGGTGGTCTGCTCGGAGAGCCCGATGCTCACCGCCCACAGCGGGAGGATGGCGAGGCGACTCGCCCGCAGGGCGCCGACCACGCCGGCTCCCGTGCCCATCCGCAGCAGCACGCCCCGGTACAGCCAGACGGTGCGGAACAGCCCGTGCGCCTCCGCGGCGACCTCGCGCCCTCCCGCATCCGGTCTCTGCAGTCCCTCGGTGGGGTCGCGCATCACCAGCAGGATCACGAGCACGGCGACGGCGCAGGTGACGTGCACGAAGAACACGGCCTCGACCGTGCCCGTCCAGGCGATCACGACCGCGCCGAGGAACGGGCCCACGAACCACCCCGCGCGGAACGCCCCGCCGAGCGTCGACAGGGCGCGGGCACGGATGCGCACCGGCACGTAGGTGGTCATGAAGGCCTGGCGGGCGAGGGCGAAGGTGGCGGCCGAGAGCCCGATGAGGAAGACGGCGAGGCCGAACACCGCGGCCTGAAGCGCGACGATCGCGATGCCGACGCCGACGAGCGAGAGCACGGCGGCGCCGATCATCGCCCGCCGCTCGCCGATCTTCGACACCAGCCAGCCGGCCGGGATGTCGCCGGCGAGCTGCCCGACCACGATCATCGCCGCGATGAGCGCCGCGCCCGCCAGGTCGGCGCCGAGCGACGCGGCGACCGCGGGGATGATCGGGATGACGGCGCCCTCGCCGATTCCGAAGAGCAGTGTGGGGATGAGAGCGGGGAGGGCGATCGACCGGAACCGGAACCCGTCGTCGGCTGTGCTCGTCATTCCGTCTAGTTTACGCGCGGCAAGTACCTCGGGCGCGTCGGCCCACTCGATAGACTTGCGGCACGATGCTTGAACTCGACCTCTCCGAACAGATCGCCGCTCTGCGCAGCACCTTCCACGACATCCGCACCGTCGTCGACGTCGACGCCCTCACCGCGGAGATCGCCCGGTTGAGCGAGGAGGCCGGGGCGCCCGACCTGTGGGACGACACGGCGAAGGCGCAGCAGGTCACCAGCGCACTCAGCCACCGGCAGGGGGAGCTGGCGAAGATCGAGAGCATCCAGACCCGGCTCGACGACCTCGAGGTGCTGGTCGAGCTCGCCAACGAGGCGGGCGACGAAGACAGCGCCGAGGAGGCGCGGGCCGAGCTGACCGCCATCCAGAAGGTGCTCGGCGACCTCGAGGTGCAGACCCTCTTGAACGGCGAATTCGACGCGCGGCCCGCCGTGGTCACCATCCGCGCGGGCGCGGGCGGTGTCGACGCCGCCGACTTCGCCGAGATGCTCATGCGCATGTACCTGCGCTGGGCTGAGAAGCACGGCTACTCCTCCACGGTCATGGACACGAGCTACGCCGAGGAGGCGGGCATCAAGTCGGCGACCTTCGAGATCGACGCCCCCTACGCCTTCGGCACGCTCGGCGTCGAGGCCGGCACCCACCGCCTGGTGCGCATGAGCCCGTTCGGTGCAGCGGGCAAGCGCCAGACCAGCTTCGCCGCGGTCGAGGTCATTCCGCTGATGGAGGAGGCCGCGGTCATCGAGATCCCGGAGAGCGACATCCGCGTCGACGTCTTCCGCTCGTCGGGGCCCGGCGGCCAGTCGGTCAACACCACCGACTCCGCGGTGCGCATCACCCACCTCCCGACGGGAACCGTGGTGTCGATGCAGAACGAGAAGAGCCAGATCCAGAACCGCGCCGCGGCCATGCGGGTGCTCCAGTCGCGCCTCATGCTCATCCAGCGCGAGCAGGAGGCGGCGCAGAAGAAGGAGCTCGCCGGGAACATCACCGCGAGCTGGGGCGACCAGATGCGCAGCTACGTGCTGGCGCCCTACCAGATGGTGAAAGACCTGCGCACGGAGTTCGAGGTCAACAACCCCTCGGCCGTGTTCGACGGCGACCTCGACGGCTTCATCAACGCCGGCATCCGGTGGCGCAAGCAAAAGCACGACTGATCACCCGGGTCGGCCGCGGCCCGGCGGCGGCCCGTGGCGCCCTGCGAACATGTGAATCCTATGAATCCGGGCGGCCAGCGAGTCGCGGCGGCGATTCCGGATGCGTCTGCCTAAAGTCGTCACGACATGATTCGCTTTGACCGTGTAACCAAGACCTATCGGGGCACCAAGAGGCCGGCGCTCAACGCCATCGACCTTGAGATCCTCCGTGGTGAGTTCGTGTTCCTCGTGGGGGCGTCGGGCTCCGGAAAGTCGAGCTTCCTGAGGCTCATCCTCAAGGAAGACAAGCCGTCGAGCGGCAACATCCATGTGCTCGGCCAAGACCTCGGTGCCATCTCGAACCGCAAGGTCCCGTACTTCAGGCGCAACCTCGGCGTCGTCTTCCAAGACTTCCGTCTCCTCCCCGGCAAGAACGTCTTCGACAACGTGGCGTTCACGCTCCAGGTCATCGGCAAGTCGAAGGGCTTCATCCAGGAGGCCGTTCCCGACGTGCTCCAGATGGTGGGCCTCGCCGAGAAGGCGAACCGACTCCCCAACGAGCTCTCCGGCGGTGAGCAGCAGCGTGTGGCGATCGCCCGCGCCGTGGTGAACAAGCCCGCCATCCTGCTCGCCGACGAGCCCACGGGCAACCTCGACCCCTCCACGAGCGCCGGCATCATGACGGTGCTCGAGCGCATCAACGCCGGTGGCACCACCGTCGTCATGGCCACGCACGACAACGCCATCGTCGACCACATGAAGCGTCGCGTGATCGAGCTGGTCACCGGCCAGATCGTGCGCGACGAAGACCAGGGCGGCTACGGCATGACCGCCGAGATCGCCCTCCAAGACTCCGGGCTCACGGCCGAGATCGCTCTCGCCGAAGGGCTCGTGCGCCGCGCCGGTCCGGCGCAGCCGCACCCGGCACCCCAGCCCGTCGGCGCGCCAGCGGGTGCGCCCTCGCAGGGCGCGGCAGCCGCTGCCCCCTCTGCAGCAGCACCCCAGATGCCGGCCGTGGCCCCCGCGGCGCCGCAGCCTCCGACGGCGCCCGTCGAGGCGCCGCAGGTCGCCCAGGCCGCGCCCGCGGCCCCCCAGCACACCGGTGTCGTGCCCCCGATGCCGCTCACCCCGACCGCTCCCGAGCCGGGCGACCCCGCGACGGAGTCGCTGTCGCTGGCCGAGAAGCTCGGGCTGCGCGCGCCCGGCAGCAGCGGCTCCTCCTCGAACGACCAGAACGTGGGGCCCACGACGTGAGATTCGCACTCATCCTCAGCGAGGTCGGCACCGGCCTCCGACGCAACGTCTCGATGGTCGTCTCCGTCGTGCTGGTGACCTTCATCTCCCTCACCTTCGTGGGCGTCGCCATCCTGCTGCAGATGCAGATCGACCAGATGAAGAGCTTCTGGTACGACAAGGCGCAGGTGGCCATCTACATGTGCACCGCGACATCCGGTGGCGACAACTGCGCCGGGGGAGAGGCCTCGCAAGACCAGATCGACGCGGTGAAGGCGCAGCTCGACTCGCCCACCCTCGCTCCCTTCATCGAGCAGTACTACTTCGAAGACCACGAGCAGGCGTTCGAGAACTTCCAGCAGCAGTTCGCCGGCAACCCGGTCACCGACTACGTCACCGCCGACCTGCTCAACCAGACCTACTGGGTGAACCTGGTCGACCCGACGCAGTCCGACGTGCTCGTCGAGAGCCTCTCGGGCCTCGCCGGTGTCGAGAGCGTCACCGACCAGCGCAGCTACCTGGAGCAGATCTTCTCCATCCTGAACGCCGCGAGCTACACCGCCATCGGTATCGCCGCGCTCATGCTCGTCGCCGCCGTGCTGCTCATCGCGACCACCATCCGGCTCTCCGCGTTCTCCCGGAGACGGGAGCTCGGCATCATGAGGCTGGTGGGCGCCTCCAACCGGTTCATCCAGACCCCGTTCATCCTCGAGGGCATCATCGCGTCGCTCATCGGCTCGGTGCTGGCGGGCCTCGCCATCGTGGCGATCGTGAAGTTCTTCGTGCGCGACTTCCTCGTGCCGTCGCTGCCGTTCACCTCGTTCGTGAACCTCGGCGACGCGCTGCTGGTCGTGCCGATCCTCATCGTGCTCGGGGCGGTGCTCGCCGCGTTCTCGGCGAAGTTCGCCATCACGAGGTACCTCAAGGTCTAGAATGGTGGGCTGCCTCCTTCGGGGCGGCTCATCATCTCTCACTCGACCCAAAGGGGGCGCCATGCCACGCGAACGCGGACAGACCACCGTCGCGACCAACCGCAAGGCGCGCCACGACTACACGATCGAAGACACCTACGAGGCCGGGCTCGTGCTCACCGGCACCGAGGTGAAGTCGCTGCGCGCCGGCCGCGCGTCTCTCGTCGACGGCTATGCCTTCATCGACGGGGGAGAGGCGTGGCTCGACGCCGTGCACATCCCCGAGTACAACCAGGGCACCTGGAACAATCACCCGCCGCGGCGCAAGCGCAAGCTGCTGCTCCACAAGGAGCAGATCCTCAAGATCCACAACAAGACCAAAGAGGGCGGCTACACGCTGGTGCCGCTGTCGCTGTACTTCAGCGACGGGCGGGTGAAGGTCGAGCTGGCGGTGGCCAAGGGCAAGCGCGAGTACGACAAGCGTCACGCGTTGCGCGAGCGGCAAGACAAGCGCGAGGCCGATCGCGCCATCGCGAGCCGGCGCAACCTCGGCGAGTAGCCGAGGTCAGGCCGGGTCGAGGCCGAAGCGCACGCCGGTGAGCGACTCGACCTCGGCCCAGAGCGCCCGGCCGACGGCGGGGTCGCGGGCGTAGTTCTTGGCCGCGACGATGGCGGGTGAGCCCTTCAGCTGTCGCCATCCGTCAGGCCCCCAGTACTGGCCGCCGGCGGCCTGGGAATCGGTGACGGCTGCGACGAGGGGCCGGGCCCCCGCATCCTTTCCCTGGCCGATGGTGCGGAACGCCGCGCGACTGAGAGCCGTGCCCGTCTTGGGGCGGGGCAGGATGTCGCGGGCCGGAGCCAGCTCGTCGACCGCGAAACCCGGATGCGCGACCAGGCTCGACACCGGGGAACCGGCTGCCCGCAGGCGCCGGTCGAGCTCGAACGCGAAGGTCATCACCGCCAGCTTCGAGCGCCCGTAGCTGCGGAACTCGCGGAAACGGCCCTTCGTCGACTGCAGGTCGTCGAGGTCGAGGCGGAAGAACTCGTGACTGATGCTGCCGAGGCTCACCACGCGGGCCGAGGGCTGGGCGGAGAGGGCGGGGAGCATCCGGCCGATGAGGGCTGCGTGGCCGAGCAGGTTGGTGCCCATCATGGTCTCGAAGCCGTCGGTGGTCTCGCGCCGGCCCTTCGTCGAGAGCACGCCGGCGTTGGCGAGCAGCGAGTCGATGTGGGGGAGGGCGGAGAGCTCGTCGGCGGCGCGCGCGACGGAGGACTGGTCGGCGAGGTCGAGGTGCACGAAGGAGACGTCGGCGCCGGGAACGTGGCGCTTCAGGCTCGCCAGAGCGGCCTCGCCCCTGGCCTCGGAGCGGGCGGCGACGACGACCGAGGCGCCCGCCGCGGCGAGCTGCTCGGCGGCCCAATAGCCGAGGCCACCGGTGCCGCCGGTGACGATGTGGGTGGTGCCGCGGGCGTCGGGTGCGGTGCGTGCGCGGCTCGGTCGGCGCTCGGCGGTCATCGCGCGGCGGGGGTGTCGGTCGCGGCCGTGCCGGTGGTGCCGGGGGTGCCGGTGTCGGCGGTGCTCCTCGCGGGGGTTCCGGATGCGCGGGAGGCGACGAAGCGCGCGTGCACCGACGCTTCCACGACGATCGTGGCGGGGCGCAGCTCGATGCCACCCGGGGTGGGGGCGCTCTTGGCCATGAGGGCCATCGCGCGGGGTGCCTGGCCGCCGCCGCCCGCCCCGCGCGCGTCGTCGAGCAGGCCGGCATCGGCGATCGACACCGGGCTGATCTCGTCGAGGCCGAGCGCTGCGGCGTACTCCTCGGCCTTCGCGACGGCGTCGGCGACCGCCGCGCGGCGCGCCTCGGCGCGCACCACGGCGTCGGTCTCGGGGGCGAGCGACCAGGTGATGCCGTCGACGGCGATGCCCTCGCGCACGGCGACCACGTCGATCCACTCGGAGAGGGCCTCGAAGTCGTCGAACTCGGCGTCGACGAAGACGGCGCTATGGAACTCCACCGGGAGCCTCTGGTTGTCCTGGCTCCACGGGCGTTGTCCCCAGACCCTGATGTCTTCGGAGTGCCAGACCCGCACGGGCCCGTGGTCTTCGTCGCGGAGGCTCTCGAGCGAGCCGGTGAGCGACTCGTGGGCGGCGCGGGTGGCGGCCAGCACGCTGTCGCGCTTCGATCCCTCGAAGCCGACGCCGATGCGCACCACAGCGAGCTCGGGGTTGTGGTGCTGCTCGTTCGACCCGGAGACGGTGATGATGGTGTCTGGCATGAATCCCACGATATTCCATCGGGGAGTGGACCGGAGGGCCGTCGCTGTCGTAGACTTGAGGGCTGCTTCAGAACGGGCTCGTTCCCGGGAGCAGTTCACAACTCCACAGCGTGCGACAGCGACCCAGCACGGGGATGATCGGTTTCGACATCGCCTGCGAAACGACGAGAAGCGGGTCGAGGATGCGGGGTTATCTCGTTAACGCCCTCCGCAACCTATAAGTGCCAATTCCAACAGCACTGTTCCGGCTAAGAAGGCCGCCTTCGCCCTCGCGGCGTAAGGTCCCCTTACCTAGCACTTAGGAACTGTCGGTCCGGGAATGCTCTCTACCCGGGTTCCGGCATCAGCTAGAGAGCTTGCTGCGTGATCGTGTCTCAGGGTCACGCGGGACTCTTACTGTGACTGGGCCCGTCGACCTAGCTGCCTGTGGCAAAGGTCGGGGCCGAGCAGAACGCCTGCACAGGCTACACCCGTAGAAGACGTGGGATCACAGCGATGGACGGGGGTTCAATTCCCCCCATCTCCACCCACGGCCGCTGTCGCACGCTGAGGAGCCCAAATCCCGCGTAATGAGGCCTGTCAGATCTCTAGGAACGCGGTCACACTGCGGCCATCGATCTTGCAAAGGCTCGCATTGCTGAGAAGGTCTCCCGCTGGACCAACCATTCCAGAGTGCCTTGATCGTTGGTCGTAAAGGTGACGGCGCTGGCGCTGATCCATCGCTGCTTCAATGTCCAGAGTACCTCCGGATGCCTAGTCAACCGCGTGCCGATCGAGCCAAGAGAGCGGGTTGTGGCGGGCCGCGACAGCGTGACCGTGCGAAGGTAGTTCGCGCACAAGCATCCCAGTTTCACCCTCGATGTATGCGCGTGTCCGGAATTCTTCTCGCAGGTTGTCAACGCGGCCGGTGAAGCAATTCGGTGTAGTGTCGCACTATGGAACCGACTGAGTCTCCCATCACCCGACGGAGTGTCGTAGCAGCCGGCGCGTGGTCTCTTCCCGTGGTCGCCCTCGCCGTGGCGACCCCCGTCGCGGCGGCTTCGGTCGCACCGACCGTCACGATCTCCATCACGCCCAACCCCGCGATGAACCTCCCAACCGAGGCATACACCGTGTTGACCTTGACCAACACCGGTTCCGTCCCCGTCGTCGATCCGGTGCAGCTCGTGTTCTCCTCGGACGGTCCCTTCAGGTTCAACGGATTGAGGGGAGAGCCGGGATGGTCGTTGTTCTTCATGCGAGATGGTGGCTACGGCATGATGTACACCGGAGGGATCGCCGCGGGCGCATCGATCACCAACTCGAGGGTCGTCTTCCGGGTCCTCGAGGGAGGACCCGCGCCCACCACGGTCACCTGTATCGCCACGAATGGCGCGACAAGTGATGCCTCCACGCTGACGGTGCTCCCTGGGGTCTAGCGAGCGACCAGTCAGGCGACCGGCTCACCCGTGGGGTCGGGAGCCGTCACGTCGTCGAGGGCTGCACCGCCGAGGGGGGTCTGTTGCCAGGAGAGGGCGTGCCAGCCGGTGGTGGGGCCGCCCTCCAAGACGACGACGGCGGTGTTCTCGAGGCCGTGGGTGCGGCTGAACTCGGCGTCGACGTTGGTGGAGTTCCAGGCCGCCCAGGTGCGGATGGCGGCACCGTGACTGAACACGGCGACCGTGCCGTCGGGATGCTCGGCGAAGAGCGAGGCGATCGCCGCGTCGTACCGGGCGGCGAACTCCGTGCCGCTCTCGCCGCCGGGGATGCGGGCGTCGAAGTCGGTCCACCACGCGAACATCGTGCGCTGGTAGGTGGTGATCGCCTCCTCGTCGGAGCGCCCCTCGAGGTCGCCCGCATCGATCTCGCGCAGACCGGCGAGCACGTGCGGCGTGAGGCCTGTGGCGGCTGCGAGCGGCGCACCGGTCTCCTGCGTGCGGAGCATGGTGGAGACCGCGATCGCGTCGATGCGCTCGGCCGCGAGTGCGGCGGGGACGGCCTCGGCCTGCCTCCGCCCGAGAGCGGTGAGCCCGGGCCCCGGCACGACGGTGCCGAGTTCGCCCTTGACGTTGTCGATGGTCTGGCCGTGGCGGATGAGGAGGAGTCGCATCCGTCTCAGCCTACGGTGATCGACGGATGGCGGGGCGGCGATTCGGAGGGAACCCTCGACCCGTGGCGGCGAGCGGTCGCTAGCCTGGTAGGGGCGGCACCCCGAGGTGCGGGGGTCGCGGTGAGGAGCATCATGCGATTCCGCACACTCTCGGCAGTCTCGGGCGCCGCTGCGCTGGGGCTCTCGGTTCTGTTGACGCTCAGCGCCTGTGCGGGCAGCAGCTCGTCGACGGGTGCCGACGCGAGCGACGACCCCGCTGCCGGCCCCGTTCCGGCGACCGCCGAGCAGCTCGTCGGCACCTGGGTGACCGGTGAGAGCTACGACTCGCCCGAACTGCCCTTCCTCGCCTTCGCCGCCGACGGCAGCTGGAGCGGCTCCGACGGCTGCAACGGCAACTCGGGGGAGTGGTCGATCTCCTCCGACGGTGCCCTCACCACCAGCGCCGGTCTCAGCACGCTCATGGCCTGCTCCGGCGCGCCGCTGCCGAAGTCGCTCACGAAGGCGTCGAAGGCGCTCCTCGACGACGGGTCGCTGCTGCTGACCGACAGCGACGGGGCGACGATCGTCACGCTCGTGCCCTCCGACGAGCCGACGGGCGACGCCGCAGCGGGCGAGCCGAGCGCCGACGCGAGCGCGGAGGCTGCCACTGGCGGCGCCGCGGGCACGTGGCGCGCGGAGGCTCCCGCGGGGGTCGACGTGCACCTCACCCTCGAGAGCGACGGCACGGTGCAGGGCTCCGACGGCTGCAACACCCTCACCGGCAGCTGGACGGAGGCCGACGGCGTCGTCACCCTCGGCGGCCTGGCCAGCACCCGCAAGGCCTGCGACGGCGTCGACACCTGGCTCTCGCGCGCCAACGCGCTCAGCCTCGACGGCTCGTCATCGGCGACGGTGGTGGATGCGGCAGGCGCCCCGATCGGCACGCTCCGCCTCGACGGGTAGAGCGACGCGACCGGGGCGCCCGGGAAGACGGCCCTGACCGGGCCTCGAGCTTCGCCTACTGGGCGACGCCCTTCAGCGAGCCCGTGAGCTTGCCGTTCGCGTCGCCGATGAGGCACGAGACCAGACGGTCGTCGCCGTCGGTCCACGATCCCTCGGTGGGGGTGAAGTAGGTGTAGTCGTACTTCGACTCGTCGTACGAGATGCCGACGAAGCTGTCGAAGGCCTCGAGGCATCCGGCGTTCGCGTCGGTGTCGACCGCCTCGTCGCCCGGGAAGTCGGTGCCGTCGAGCTGGAAGTCGTAGTACACCTCGAAGTCGTGCTCGTCGGCGCAGTCGACGATGGGCACCTCGGTGACCTCGGTGGAGGAGGTGTCGTTCAGGCAGTCGCCCACGGCGAGCGTGAACACGTCGGTGTCGGTCTGCTCGATCTCCTCGCCGGTTGTCGAGTCGGTCGCCGGCGGCGCCGAGCTCGGGAACAGGGCGGTGCAGCCGGAGAAGGTGAGGCCGAGGGCGAGTGCGGCGGCTCCGAGGGCGATGCGGGCAGGGGCTGAGATCGTCATGGGTACTCCGGTGCGTAGGGATGTGGTGCCTGTGAAGAGGCTGAGAACCCCCTCGTGCCCCCATTATGGGGGTTCCCCGTCCGGGGGGTCAATTCGACGGCCGCGCCACGATCTCGAGGGCCGCGTCGTGCAGCAGGCCGTTGCTCGCCAGAGCACTCCCGTTCCAGACGCCGGGCACGCCGTCGACCGAGCTGAACCGGCCCCCGGCCTCCTCGACGATCGGCACCAGCGCCGCCATGTCGTAGGGCTGCAGGTCGAACTCGGCGGCGAGCTCGAGCTGCCCTTCGGCCACCATCATGTACGACCACATCTCGCCGTAGGCCCGGGTGCGCCACACCGCCCGCGAGAGCGTGGTGAGCTCGTCGAGCCGGCCCGCCTCGTCCCACCCCTTCAGGCTGTTGTAGCTCAGAGAGGCGTCGGCGAGCTCCGAGATGCCGGATGCGCGCAACCGCACCGGCGCATCCGCCCCACCGTCGAGGAGGTCGGTGGTGAACGCGCCGAGGCCCTTCGCCGCCCACCAGCGGCGGCCCAGTGCGGGTGCGCTCACGACGCCCACGACGGGCACCCCGTCGACCGCGAGGGCGATGAGGGTGGCCCACACCGGCACACCGCGCATGAAGTTCGCGGTGCCGTCGATGGGGTCGATGATCCACTGCCTCGTCGAGGCGCCCTCGTCGCCCGCCCGTTCGCCGAACTCCTCGCCGAGCAGCCCGTCGTGCGGGCGCTCCTCGGCGAGCAGGCCTCGCAGCGCCTCCTCCACGGCCCGGTCGGCGTCGGTGACAGGGGTGCGGTCGGGCTTGGCGACGACGTGGAGGTCGAAGGCGCGGAAGCGCGAGCGGGAGATGCCGTCGGCGAGGTCGGCGAGGCGGAGGGCGAGGTCGAGGTCGGCGTCGGCCGTGTGGTTCTGGGTCACCCCCTCAGGCTACCGGCGCGCCCCCGGCGGCCGGCGCCCGGCGAGCGCCGACAGCTCAGGCGGTGCTCTCGAGCAGCTTCTGCAGCGACTCCAGCCGTGCCCTGCCGCTCTCGCCGAGCTCGCCGGCCTGCACGCGATCGACGATCTCCCAGTCGTGCGCTTCGGCGAGCGGGATGCCGTCGGGCGGGTCGCCCTCCGACACGTGGGCGGTGGCCGCGAAGGAGCGCAGGATGTTCTGGGGGTCGACGTGTCCGAGGCCGAAGGAGCGCACGCCCGGGGTGTCGATGATCCAGCCGGTGCGGCCGTCGGGGGCGTGCAGCCGCAGGCACACGGTGGAGGAGGAGGTGTGCCGGCCGCGACCGGTGACCGTGTTCACCACGCCCGTCGCGCGCCGCGCATCCGGAACCAGCGCGTTCACGAGCGTCGACTTGCCCACACCCGAGTGCCCCACCGTCACCGTGGTGCGCCCCAACAGCAGCTCGGTGAGCTCGTCGACGGGCACCGCGTCGCGGGAGAGCGTGACCACCCTGATGTCGAGGCAGGCGAACTCCGCGAGCAGCGGGGCCGGGTCGGCGAGGTCGGTCTTGGTGACGCAGAGCACCGGCTCGATTCCCGCGTCGAAGGCGGCGACGAGGTAACGGTCGATGAGGCGGGCGCGCGGCTCGGGGTTGGCGGCGGCGACCACGATGAGCATCTGATCGGCGTTCGCCACGATCACCCGCTCCACGGCATCGGAGTCGTCGGCGCTGCGCCGCAGCAGCGTGCTGCGCTCGTGCACGCGCACCACGCGGGCGAGGGTTCCCGGCTCGCCGGAGGTGTCGCCGACGAGATCGACCCAGTCGCCGGTGACGATCGGGGTGCGGCCGAGCTCGCGGGCCCGCGACGCGGTGATCTCGTGCTCGTCGTCGGTGTCCTGCCCGACGAGCACCGCGAAGCGGCCGCGGTCGACCGTCATGATGCGGCCGGCGACGGCGTCTTTGTGGTCGGGGCGGGTCTTCGTGCGCGGCCGGTTGCCCTTGGGGTTGGGGCGCACGCGCACCCTCGACTCGTCGAAGTCGTCGTCGTCTTCGTCGTCGGAGTCGTCGTTCCACCAGCTCATACGGCCGGGCTCACCCCTCCGTCGTCATGCGACGGTGCCCGCGCGGCCGGCGATCATGCCGTGCCACAGCTCGGGGAACTGGGGCAGGGTCTTCGAGGTGGTGGCGATGTCTTCGACCAGCACCCCGTCGACGGCGAGCCCGATCAGCGCGCCCGCGGTGGCCATGCGGTGGTCGGCGTAGCTCGACCACAGCCCGCCGTGCAGCGGGCGGGGGGTGATGGCGAGGCCGTCGGGGAGCTCGGTGACCTCGCCGCCGAGGTTGTTGATCTCGGTGGCGAGCGCGGCGAGCCGGTCGGTCTCGTGATGACGGATGTGGCCGATGCCGGTGATCTCGCTCGGTTCCGTCGCGAGGGCGGCCAGGGCCACCAGGGGCGGCGCGAGTTCTCCGCCGGTGCTGAGGTCGATCGAGACGCCGCGGATGCCGTCGGGGCTCCCGGTGACGGTGAGGCGGTCGCCGTCGCGGGTGACGGTGGCTCCGAACAGCGGGAGCAGCTCGGCGAGGTCGGCGCCCACCTGCGTGGTCGACTCGGGCCACCCCGTGATGGTGACGCTGCCGCCGGTGACGAGGGCCGCGGCGAGGAAGGGTGCTGCATTGGAGAGGTCGGGCTCGATCGCTACCTCCGCCCCGGCGATGGGGCCGGGGGCGACCGACCAGCTCCCCTCGGCCGCGCTGTCGGCGGCGACCCCGCGGGCCCGCACGGCCGCGAGGGTCATCTCGATGTGCGGCTGGCTCGGGAGGCGGGCACCCTCGTGCCGCAGCTCGAGCCCTCCGTCGAAGCGGGCGGCGCTCAGCAGCAGGCCGCTGACGAACTGGCTGGAGGCCGAGGCGTCGATGGTGAGCGACCCGCCGGCCACCCGGCCGGTGCCGTGCACGGTGAACGGGAGGGCGGCGCGGCGGTCGTCGCCGATGTCGACCCCGAGGGCGCGCAGCGAGCTGATGGTGGTGGCCATGGGCCGGCGCCGTGCCCCCTCGTCGCCGTCGAAGGTGGTGGGGCCGAGCGCGAGCGCGGCGACCGGCGGGAGGAAGCGCATGACGGTGCCGGCGAGCCCGCAGTCGATGGTGGTGCTGCCGAGCAGCTCGGCGGCGGGGGTGACGGCGAGGTCGGGGCCGAACGGGCCGGCGCCCGGGAGCGCCTCCACCGTGGTGCCGAGCGAGCGCAGCGCCTCGACCATGAGGTCGGAGTCGCGGGAGTGCAGCGGCGAGCGCAGCACGGAGGGTTCGGCGGCGAGAGCTGAGAGCACGAGCTCGCGGTTGGTGAGCGACTTCGAGCCGGGCAGCGAGACCACGGCGTCGAGCGGTGCCGCGGCACGGGGCGCGGGCCAGTGCTCCTCGCGCTCCACCGGTGCGTCGTCGCCGTAGGGGTTGAACTGCGGCGCGGAATATCTCTGAACAGGCATCGGTTATCAGAGTAGTCCGCTCCCGAAACCCCTGGAGGATCCCCGCGTGATGGCCACAGCCGTTCTGACGGCACCACCGGTCGTAGACTTGCCGGTGATGAGCACTCCCAGCACCGCACCCGAAGGCGACGCCCCGGCGACCCCGCCGGCCGACCCGCGCGCGCTCTTCGAAGAGCAGGCCATCCCGTTCCTCGACCAGCTGTACGGCGCGGCGCTGCGCATGACGCGCAACCCGGCCGATGCCCAAGACCTTGTGCAGGAGACCTTCGTGAAGGCCTACGCCGCGTTCGGGCAGTTCGAGCAGGGCACCAACCTCAAGGCGTGGCTGTACCGCATCCTCACCAACACCTTCATCAACACGTACCGCAAGAAGCAGCGCGACCCCTACCAGGGTTCGACCAGCGAGATGGAGGACTGGCAGCTCGGCTCCGCCGAGTCGGCGACGGCGATGTCGAGCCGGTCGGCCGAGGCCGAGGCCATCGACCACCTGCCCGACAGTGATGTCAAAGAGGCGCTGCAGTCGATTCCCGAAGACTTCCGTCTGGCCGTGTACCTGGCCGACGTCGAGGGCTTCTCCTACCAGGAGATAGCCGACATCATGAAGACCCCGGTGGGCACCGTCATGAGCCGTCTGCACCGTGGCCGACGGCTGCTGCGCGGTCTTCTCACCGATTACGCCAGGGAGCGCGGCCTCGCCGTCGCCCAGGCGACCGGCACAGGGAGCAAGAAATGAACGACTGCGGCTGCGACAAGGCCAGGGCAGAGCTCGAGGAGTATCTGCGCAACGAGATCTGCCGAACGGATGCCGACGACATCCGCGCGCACGTCGAGAGCTGCGAGGGCTGCCAGTCCGAGCTCCACATCGGCATCGTGCTCACCCAGACGGTGCAGCGCGCGTGCAAGGAGACGGCGCCCGAGGAGCTGCGCGACCAGCTGCTGGCGCGGCTGCGCACCCTGCAGACGCACTGACCCGGGGCCCGGGCGACCGAAGACTGTAGTGCCTCCCGCGGCGGGCGCGCAACGGGCTGAGCATTTCTCACGTATGGCGCCATCTGGCCCTAGGCTGTCCCGCGAACGAGCCGCAGGGGTGCGGCTCCGTCTTTGGGAAGCGGTGTCGCTATGGGTGTTCTACGTCGTCATGCCAGGCCGGGCCGGATCGGGAGGGCGAGGTCGGGGCTCGCGGTGATCGTCGTGGTCGTGGCCGTCACCGCGATGGTGCCGCAGGCCGCCGCCGCCGATTCCGAGCCGCTCGAGCGCACGGGTCCGGTCGTGTCCCGCATCGCCGGTACCGACCGTTACGATCTTGCGGCGAAGGTGGCACTGGAGACCAGCCCGGCCGGGGCCGACATCGTCTACGTGGCGTCGGGCGCGAACTTCCCCGACGCCCTGAGTGCGGGCCCCGCCGCCGTGCACCGCGGCGCGCCGCTGCTCCTCGTACAACCCGGCGCACTCCCCGCGCAGGCCGCCTCGGCCCTCACGACGCTCGACCCGCGCACGGTGATCGTCGTCGGAGGGCCGTCCTCCGTCGACGACGGTGTGCTGCGACAGATCGGAGCGGCCGTGCCGCGTGCCACGGTCACCCGGGTGTACGGCAGCGACCGCTATTCGGGAAGCCGCGCGGTCATCAGGGACGCCTACTCCGGCTGGGTGCCGTCCGCCTTCGTCGCAACCGGCCGTTCGTTCCCCGACGCGTTGGCGGCGGGGTCGGTGGCCGGTTCGACGCACACGCCGATTCTGCTGGTCGATGGCGCCCTCCCCGGCGTCGACATTCCCACCGAGTCGTTCCTGCACAGCCTCCGCACGACCTCCACCGTGCTCGTCGGGGGGACGTCGTCGATCTCGGCCGAGGCGGAGTTCGCGCTGAAGCTCACCCACACCGTCGAGCGCATCGACGGGCCGGATCGGTATCGGGTCTCCCAGGCGATCAACGCCCGAGCCCTGCAGGACTACAGCGCGGCCTACCTCGTGACCGGGGAGAATTTCCCGGATGCCCTCGCGGGCGGTGTGCTCGCCGGGTCGCGGAACGCACCGCTGTTCGTCGTGCCGCGGGACTGCGTGCCGAAAGGGGTGCTCGCTCAGCTCGACGACGGTGCTGCGAGCCGCGTGGTGCTGCTCGGCGGAACCGCCTCGCTCTCGAGCGCGGTGGAGGCGTTGACGCCCTGTTCCTGGTGACACCCGACGACGAACGCCGCGAGTGGCCGGATGGGGTTCCGGCCGCCCGCGGCGTTCGTGACGTCGGAGATCAGCTGAGCGCGCGCGAGAGCAGTTCGGCCTGCTCGACGGCGTGGCGCTTGGCCGAGCCCGCGGCGGGCGATGCCGCGGCCGGGCGCGAGACCACCGAGATGGTGCGGCCCTCGAGGCGCGAGGCGAGCTCGGTGCAGATGAAGGGCCAGGCGCCCTGGTTCTGCGGCTCGTCCTGCACCCAGACCAGCTCGGCGTTCGGGTACTGGGCCACCACGCGGTTGATCTCCACGAGCGGCAGCGGGTAGAACTGCTCGAGCCGCACCAGGGCGATGGTGTCGTTCGGGTTCTTCTGCAGTTCGCTCGCCAGGTCGTAGTGGATCTTGCCCGAGTGCAGCAGCACCTTGGTGACCGCGCCCTTGTCGCTGATGCGGGCGTCGTCGATCACCGGCTCGAAGCGGCCCGAGGTGAGGTCTGCGACCGAGCTCGTCGCACCGCGCAGGCGCAGCATCGCCTTCGGTGTGAAGACGATGAGCGGCTTCCGCGGGCGGGCGTAGGCCTGGCGGCGCAGCAGGTGGAAGTACGACGCGGGGGTCGACGGTCGCGCGACGGTCATGTTGTCCTCGGCGCACAGCTGCAGGTAGCGCTCGATGCGGGCCGAGCTGTGGTCGGGGCCCTGACCCTCGTAGCCGTGGGGGAGGAGGAGCACGAGCGACGAGCGCTGGCCCCACTTCTGCTCGGCCGAGGAGATGAACTCGTCGATGATGGTCTGCGCACCGTTGGCGAAGTCGCCGAACTGGGCCTCCCAGAGCACGAGCGCGTCGGGGCGCTCCACCGAGTAGCCGTACTCGAAGCCCATCGCCGCGTACTCGCTGAGCAGCGAGTCGTAGATCCAGAACCGGGCCTGGCCGTCGGAGAGGTTCGCCAGCGGCAGCCACTCCTGGCCGTTCTCACGGTCGTGCAGCACGGCGTGACGCTGCACGAAGGTGCCACGTCGCGCATCCTGACCCGCGAGGCGCACCGGGGTGCCCTCGACCAGCAGCGAGCCGAGAGCGAGCAGCTCGCCGAAGGCCCAGTCGATCGAGCCGTTGCGGCTCATGTCGACGCGCTTGGTGAGCAGCTGCTGCAGCTTGGGGTGCACGGTGAAGCCGGCGGGCTTGTTGTCGAAGGCGTCGCCGATGAGGCGCACGGTCGACTCCGAGACGGCGGTCTCGAACGGCGCGGTCGAGCTGTCGTCGCGCTGCGACTCGGGCCGCTCGAGGTCGGCGACCGCCTTCATGTCGTCGGTGATGACCGGGATCGACGAGGTCTGCGCCGCGTGCGTCTCGGCGAAGGCGCGCTCGAGGCGGTCTTGGAAGTCGCGGTGCGCGGCCTCGTACTCCTCCTCGGTGATGTCGCCGCGGCCGACCAGCGCCTCGGTGTAGAGCTTGCGCACGGAGCGCTTGGCCTCGATGAGGTTGTACATGAGCGGCTGGGTCATCGAGGGGTCGTCTCCCTCGTTGTGCCCGCGGCGGCGGTAGCAGATGAGGTCGATGAAGACGTCGCGGTGGAACTGCTGGCGGTACTCGAACGCCAGCCGCGCCACGCGCACGACCGACTCGGGGTCGTCGCCATTCACGTGGAAGATGGGCGCCTGGATGGTCTTCGCCACGTCGGTGGAGTACACCGACGAGCGCGACTCGGTGGGGGGAGTCGTGAAGCCCACCTGGTTGTTGATGTTGATGTGGATGGTGCCACCCGTGCGGTAGCCGCGCAGCTGCGACATCTGCAGCGTCTCCACCACGACGCCCTGGCCGGCGAGGGCCGCGTCGCCGTGGATGAGGATGGGCAGCGTCGAGAAGGTGCCGATCGGCTTCCGGTCTTGCTTGGCCCGCACGATGCCCTCGAGCACGCCGTCGGCGGCCTCGAGGTGCGAGGGGTTCGCGGCCAGGTAGACCGGGATCTCCTTGCCGTCGGCCGAGGTGAACGTTCCTTCGGTGCCGAGGTGGTACTTGACGTCGCCCGAGCCCTGCACGGTGCGCGGGTCTTGGGTGCCCTCGAACTCGCGGAAGATCTGGCCGTAGGTCTTGCCCGCGATGTTCGTGAGCACGTTGAGGCGCCCGCGGTGCGCCATGCCGATGGCGACCTCGTCGAGGCCCTCCTCGGCCGCGCCCTGGATGACGGCGTCGAGCAGCGCGATCGCCGACTCGCCGCCCTCGAGCGAGAAGCGCTTCTGACCGACGTACTTGGTCTGCAGGAAGGTCTCGAAGGCCTCCGCCTCGTTGAGCTTGGCGAGGATGCGCATCTGCTCGTCGTGGCCGGGCTTCGCGTAGGGGCGCTCGACCTTCTCCTGGATCCAGCGGCGCTGCGCCGGGTCTTGGATGTGCATGTACTCGATGCCGATCTTGCGGCAGTAGGAGTCGCGGAGCACACCGAGGATGTCGCGCAGGTACGACTGGCGGGTGAGGCCGAACTCTCCGGTGACGAACTCGCGGTCGAGATCCCAGAAGGTGAGGCCGTGGGTGGCGATGTCGAGGTCGGGGTGCGTGCGCTGGCGGTACTCCAGCGGGTCGATGTCGGCCATCAGGTGGCCGCGCACGCGGAACGCGTTGATGAGCTCCTGCACGCGCGCGGTCTTGTCGATGGCGCTGGCCAGGTCGACGTCGATGTCGGCTGCCCACTTGATGGGCTCGTAGGGGATGCGCAGCTCGGCGAAGATGTCGTCGTAGAAGCCGCGCTCGCCGAGCAGCAGCTCGTGCACCTTCTTGAGGAACTCACCCGAGCCCGCGCCCTGGATGACGCGGTGGTCGTAGGTGGAGGTGAGGGTGATGACCTTGCCGATGCCGAGGTTCGCCAGCACCTTCGGGGAGGAGCCCTGGAACTCGGCCGGGTACTCGAGCGCGCCCGCGCCGATGATGGCGCCCTGGCCCTTCATGAGGCGCGGCACGGAGTGCACGGTGCCGATGCCGCCCGGGTTGGTGAGCGAGATCGTGGTGCCCTGGAAGTCGGTGGCGGTGAGCTTGTTCGCGCGGGCCCGGCGCACCAGGTCTTCGTAGGCGCCGAGGAACTCGTTGAAGCTCATCGTGTCGGCGCGCTTGATGCCGGGCACGAGCAGGGCGCGCGAGCCGTCAGGCTTCGGGATGTCGATGGCGATGCCGAGGCCGACGTGGGCGGGGGCGACGACCGAGGGCTTGCCGTCGACCTCGTCGTAGTAGACGTTCTGGCTCGGGAACTCCTTGAGCGCCTGCACCAGCGCCCAGCCGATGAGGTGGGTGAACGACACCTTTCCGCCGCGGGCGCGACGGAGGTGGTTGTTGATGACGATGCGGTTGTCGATCATCAGCTTGGCCGGGATGGAGCGCACGCTCGTGGCCGTCGGAACGGTGAGGCTCGCGTCCATGTTCGTGGCGAGCGACTTCGCCATGCCGCGGAGCGGGGTGACGACGTCTTTCTCGGCGTCTTCGGCGGCGTCCTTCGCCGCCTCCTCCGCGGTGACCGAGCGGGTGGAGGGGGCCTCTGCCGGGATGGGCTGCGGCCGGGCCTCCACGCTGGTGGTCTTCGCGATGGGCTGGGTGGCCGGGCGCGGGTCGGTGGCGGGGGAGGGAGAAGACTCGGCCGGTGTCGCCTGGGCCGCGGGTGCGGGGGCGGGTGCCGGTGCTGCGGCCTCCGCGGGAGCGGCCTCGGTGGTGGCGGGTGCCTCGGCAGTAGGGGACGCGGGGGCGCCGGCCTGCGGCGCCGAGCCGCCGTTCGCGGCGAGGTGCGAGCGGTAGCTCTCGAGCACCGGCCACCACGACTTGTCGACCGACTCCTTGTCGGCGACGTACTGCTCGTACAGCTCGTCGACGAGCCATTCGTTCGCACCGAATTCGCCTGATGCACCCTCGTCGGTACTCGTTCCCGTCACCTGGCTAGCCAAAGCCGATCGCCCACTTCCCGTTTGCCTCATCTGGCACGTGCCGGTGTCTGCTGCGCTGCTTGTTCACGCGTGGACACGTGCACCGTCAAGCCTAGACCTTCTGCGCGGGTGCTCCGGCCATGCCGGGGGCGGTCTAGCGTTGTTCCCATGGAGTTCTACGGTGACGCCGCGCGTGACGACCTGACCTATTCCGACGTGTTCCTCATCCCTTCCCGCTCGGCGGTGACCTCGCGGCTCGACGTCTCGCTGGCGCCGGCCGACGGCACCGGCGCGAGCATCCCCATCGTGTCGGCCAACATGAACTCGGTGACCGGCCCGCGCCTTGCCGCGAGTCTCGCCCGCCGGGGCGGTCTCGGCGTGCTGCCGCAGGACATGCCGCTGCAGCAGCTGGCGGAGGCCATCCGCTGGGTGAAGGCGCAGCCGGTCGACTACGACACCCCCTTCGAGATGCGCCCCGAGCAGACCGTCGAGGAGGCGCTGCTGCTCGTGCCGGCCGTGGCGGGGCAGGGCATCGTGCTGCACGACGGTGCGGGGGAGTACCTCGGCTGCATCCCCGCGGCGCGGCTGGCCACGGCCCTGCCCGACGCGAAGCTCGGCGACCTGGTGCACGGAGCGCTCACCTCGCTCGCCGCCGACGACATCGTGGGGCCCCGCGAGGCCTTCGACGCGATGGTCGCCGCCGACATCGACTTCGCCCCGGTGCTGCGTCACGGGGCCGTGGTGGGAACGCTCAGCCGCACCAGCGCGCTGCGCGCCACGCTCTACTCGCCCGCGGTCGACGGCGACGGGCGGCTGCGGGTGGCTGCGGCCGTCGGCATCAACGGCGACGTGGTCGACAAGGCGAAGGCGCTCGTCGCCGCGGGGGTCGACGTGCTCGTGGTCGACACCGCGCACGGCCACCAGGAGGGCATGCTGCGGGCGCTGCACGCGCTCAAGGTGGCCGACCTCGGGGTGCCGATCGCCGCGGGCAACGTCGTGACGGCCCGGGCGGTGAACGATCTCGTCGATGCCGGCGCGACCATCCTGAAAGTCGGCGTGGGCCCCGGCGCCATGTGCACCACCCGCATGATGACGGCGGTGGGCCGGCCGCAGTTCTCCGCGGTGCTCGAGACGGCGGCCGCGGCGCACGAGCTCGGCGCGCACGTCTGGGCCGACGGAGGCGTGCGCTACCCGCGCGACGTCGCGCTCGCGCTGGCCGCGGGTGCGTCGTCGGTGATGATCGGCTCGTGGTTCGCCGGCACCATCGAGGCGCCGGGCACCCTGCACACGGATGCGGAGGGCCGGCTCTACAAGGAGAGCTGGGGCATGGCCTCGACCAAGGCGGTGAAGGAGCGCTTCGGCCGGCTCGACGCCTACGAGCTGGCGCGCAAGACCCTGTTCGCCGAGGGCATCTCGTCGAGCCGTATCTACCTCGACCCGTTGCGCCCCTCGCTCGAAGACCTGCTCGACATGATCACCTCGGGTGTGCGCAGCTCGTTCACCTACGCGGGCGCGTCGACGCTCGCCGAGTTCCACGACCGTGCGCTCGTCGGCATCCAGTCGGCGGCGGGGTACGAGGAGGGCAAGGCGCTCCCGGTCAGCTGGTAGCGCGGGTAGGATCGAGCACACCATGGACGACCCTCCCTCTGCGCATCCGGTTCCCATCGTGACCGCCGTCTCGGCGTCGAGCGGAGACAGCCGTGGCTTATGAGCTCGTGATGCTCGGCATCGGCCTCGTGCTCACGGTGGGCACCGGCTTCTTCGTGGCGAGCGAGTTCTCGCTGGTGAATCTCGACCGCTCCGATCTCGAGGCGCGCGCGGCGCGCGGCGAGAAGGGGCTGCAGCCGCCCATCACGGCGCTGCGACACACCTCGACGCACCTCTCGAGCGCCCAGCTCGGCATCACCCTGACGACGCTGCTCACGGGTTACACGATGGAGCCGGCGATCTCGAGCCTCCTGCGTGGGCCGTTCACCGCCGTCGGCATCCCCGAGTCGGTGGTGTCGCCGCTCAGCGCGGTGATCGGCATCGCCGTCGCCACCCTGCTGTCGATGATCATCGGCGAACTGGTGCCGAAGAACTTCGCACTGGCCCTGCCGCGCGAGACGGCCCGCATCGTGGTGCCATTCCAGCTCGTGTTCACCACGGTGTTCCGGCCGGCCGTGGCGCTGCTCAACAACAGCGCCAACGCCCTGCTCCGCCTCGTCGGCATCGAGCCGAAGGAGGAGCTCTCGGGGGCGCGCACCGCCGAGGAGCTGTCGTCGCTCGTGCGGCGCTCGGCGATGGAGGGCAGCCTCGACGTCGACACGGCCACCCTGCTCAACCGCACCCTGCTGTTCTCCTCGCACGACGCGTCTGACGTCATGACGCCGCGGCCGCGCATCCGGAGCGTCAAGCGCGACGAGTCGGTCGAGGTGGTGCTCGAGCTCGCCCGCACGACCGGGCACTCGCGCTTCCCCGTGATGGACGAGGGCATCGACGACATCGTCGGGCTGGCCCACGTGAAGCAGGCGGTGGCGATTCCGCGCGACCGGCGGCCCGAGGTGCCGGCGGCGGCCATCATGACCGAAGCGCTGCGCGTGCCCGAGACGATGCAGCTCGACCTGCTGCTCGGCGAGCTCCGCGGGCGCGGGTACCAGATGGCCGTGGTGATCGACGAGTACGGCGGCACCGCCGGCGTGGTGACCCTCGAAGACCTCGTCGAGGAGCTCGTGGGCGAGCTGGTCGACGAGCATGACCGCACCAGGGCGGGGGTCGTGCAGTCGCGCGGCGACACCGTGTTCCCCGGGCTGCTCCGGCCCGACGAGCTCGCCGACCAGGCGGGCATCCGCGTGCCCGACGACGGGCCGTACGAGACCGTGGGCGGGTTCGTGATGAGCGAGCTCGGTCGGCTGCCCGTCGTCGGCGACACGGTGCGGCTGCCCGAGGGCGCGCTCCGCGTGGAGCGGCTCGAGGGGCGGCGCATCGACCGGCTGCGCTTCATCGCCGACCCGGTGACCAGTGCCGTAGCGGCGGCCGTGGCGGAGGAGGCCGATCGTGGCTGACTGGCTCGGAATCGTCTGGCTCGTGGTGCTGCTCGCCGGCAACGCGTTCTTCGTCGCCGCCGAGTTCGCGGTCATCTCGGCCCGCCGCTCGCAGATCGAGCCGCTCGCCGAGCAGGGCCGCTCGAGCGCGAAGACGGCGCTGTACGCGATGGAGCACGCGACGCTCATGCTCGCGACCACGCAGCTCGGCATCACGGTGTGCTCGCTGCTCATCCTGAACGTCTCCGAACCCGCCATCCACCATCTGCTCGAGGTGCCGCTGCACCTCACCGGGTTGCCGGAGGAGATGATCGGCACCATCGCGTTCGTGGTGGCGCTGCTCGTGGTGTCGTTCCTGCACGTGGTGCTCGGCGAGATGGTGCCGAAGAACATCTCGTTCTCGCTTCCCGACCGCGCGGTGCTGCTGCTGGCGCCGCCGCTCGTGGGCATCGCCCGCGTGTTCCGGCCCGTCATCGTGGCGCTGAACGCCAGCGCCAACGGCGTGCTGCGGCTGTTCCGGGTGGAGCCGAAGAGCGAGGCGGCGAGCGCGTTCACCCTCGACGAGGTGTCGACCATCGTCGAGCAGTCGACCCGCGAGGGCGTGCTCTCCGACCGCACCGGCACGCTGAGCGCCGCGTTCGAGTTCACCTCGAAGACGGTGGCGGATGTGGCGGTGCCGCTGGAGTCGCTGGTGAGCCTCCCCGAGACGGCGACCCCCGGCGATGTGGAACGGGCCGTGGCGAAGTACGGGTTCTCCCGCTATGTGCTCGTCGACGACGAGGGTCTGCCGATCGGCTACGTGCACCTCAAAGACGTCATCGACCTCGACGACGACGAGTACGACGACCCGATCCCGACCAAGCGGGTGCGCATCCTGCCATCGATCTTCGAGAAGACCGAACTCGAAGACGCCCTCGCCACCATGCGCCGCACCGGCGCACACCTCTCCCGCTCGTTCTCCGAGACGGGGGCGACCCGCGGCGTGCTCTTCCTCGAGGACATCATCGAGGAGCTCGTCGGCGAAGTGCAGGACGCCACCCGGCGCTAGGGACGGCGGGGGCGGGCGCGCTCGTATTGCACGGGCCAGGGGATGGTGACGCCGAGGGCGGTGGCGGCGCGGAGGGGGAAGTGCGGGTCGCGCAGCATCTCGCGGCCGAGCATGACCGCGTCGGCACGGCCGGAGTCGACGACGTCGGCCGCCTCCTCGGGCGTCGTGATGAGGCCCACCGCCGATACCCGCACCGACTCGGGCACGCGCTCCTTCACGAAGCCGGCGAACGGCACCTGGTAGAGCGGGCCCACCGGGATGCGGGCCCCGGCGTGGTTGCCGCCCGAGGAGATGTCCATCACGTCGGCGCCGGCCTCGCCCGCCCAGCGGGCGACGACGGCGGTGTCCTCCTCGGTCCACCCGCCCGTCTCGGCCCAGTCGGTGGCCGAGAACCGCACGAACAGCGGCACGCCATCGCCCGCCACCACGCGCACGGCGGCGACCACCTCGAGCAGCAGGCGCGCCCGGTTCTCGAGCGAGCCGCCGTACTGGTCGTCGCGCAGGTTCGACAGCGGGGAGAGGAACTGGTGCAGCAGATACCCGTGCGCCGCGTGCAGCTCGAGCACCTCGAAGCCGCCGTCGAGGGCACGCCGGGCTGCGGCCACGAAGTCGCCGACGACGCCGGCGATCTCCGGCACGTTCAGCGCGCGCGGCGCCCGGTAGTCGCCGAAGGCCACCGCCGACGGCCCCACGGTCTCCCAGCCGCCCTGCTCGAGCGGCACCGACCCCTGCTCCTCGGCCCAGGTGCGCCAGGTCGACGCCTTGCGCCCGGCGTGGGCGAGCTGGATGCCGGCGACCGACCCCTGGTCCCTGATGAACGCGGTGATGCGCGCGAAGCGGTCGCGCTGCTCGTCGTTCCAGATGCCGAGGTCTTCAGGGCTGATGCGGCCCTCGGGCGACACCGCCGTCGCCTCCGTCATCACGAGGCCGGCCCCGCCCACGGCGAAGGAGCCGAGGTGCACCAGATGCCAGTCGCTGGTGAGTCCGTCCCGTTCCTCGGCCGAGTACTGGCACATCGGCGCCACCCACAGTCGGTTGCGCATCGTGGTGGCACGCACGGTGAGGGGGGAGAACAGAGCGGATGCGGTCATGCTGCGCCTTTCGTCGTCGCCTTCGATTATCTCCGGCAGGGAGACCCCTCCTGTCACGGCCGCCGTATCGTGGGACCATGACGACCGAGTGGCGGGACTGGACCGAACTCGCGGCCTCGGAGCACCTTCGAGCGCCCCGTGCCGACGACGACAAGTACTCCCGTGGCGTGCTCGGGGTCGTCACCGGGTCGGAGGAGTACCCGGGTGCCGCGGTGCTCGGTGTGGAGGCAGCCGTGCGCACGGGCCTCGGCATGGTGCGGTATCTCGGCCCGGAGCGGCCGAGTTCCCTCGTGCTGCAGGCGCGGCCCGAGGCGGTCACCGCCGACGGCCGCGTGCAGGCATGGCTTATCGGCTCGGGCATGTCTCCCGACGCCCGCGACGAGTCCACGCGCGCCCGCCTCGCGAAGGCGCTGGGCCAAGACGCCCCGGTCGTCATCGACGCCGGGGCGCTCGACCTCGCCGACGACGCCACCGGCCCCGCCGTGCTCACCCCGCACGCCGGCGAGCTCGTCACCCTGCTCGCGGCCCGCGGTGTCGAGACCGATCGGGCGACCGTGAGCGCCGACCCCGCATCCTGGGCCGAGCGGGCCGCCGACCTCACCGGCAAGGTGGTGCTGCTGAAGGGGAGCGTCACCCACGTCTGCGGGCCCGCCTCGGGGCGCTGGGCCCGCGACGGGGTGCGCGTCGCCGCGCGCGTCGAAGCGCCCTCGAGCTGGGCGGCGACCGCGGGCTCGGGTGACGTGCTCGGCGGCGTCGTGGGCGCGCTGCTCGCCGGGCAGGCCGACCGCCTCGCCGACGACCCGGCCCGGCTCGTCGGTCTCGCCGCCACCGGCGCCTACCTGCACGCCTGGGCCGCCGAGCGCGCCTCGGGCGGCGGGCCGATCGCGGCGCTCGACATCGCCGCAGCTGTGCCGTCGATGGTCGCCCGTCTGCTCACCGGCGTCGGGGGTGTCAGCGGGGCGAGGCCATGAGGTCGACGTCGATCGCCGCCGAGCCGCTCAGCTCGGAGCCGCCGAGCGACGGCACCGGGATGCCGTAGTCGGAGAGTTCGATCGGGATGCTCCCCTCGATCACCGCCGAGCTGTCGTCGAACGAGATGGTCGCCTCGCCCTCCACCTGCTGGCTCACGCCGCGCAGGGTGAGGGTGCCGACGATCGGCACCGTTCCCTCGCCGTTCTCGGGCAGCTCGGCGGGGCTCGTGAGCACGAAGGAGGCGACGGAGTTGCCGCCGGTGGCGCGGATGAGCGCGTCGAGCATCGCGGCCTTCGCCAGGTCGTCGCCGACCAGGGTCGACAGGTCGACCATGAACTCGGCGTCGGTGACGGCCGTGTCGGTGCGGGTGATGGCCCCCGAGATCTGCTCGGTGCGGCCTGTGACGATGGGGGCGTCGGCGTCGCCGACCCGGTAGCCCACCGAGGAGCCGGAGTCGAGCGCCCAGGTGTGGGCGGCGTCGACGTCGTGGCCGTCGGCCGAGGAGCCGACCACGGTGGGCACGACCTGCTGCATCGTCGCCGACATGTCGATCTCGGCGCCCTTCGAGACGATGGGCACGGCCACCACGGCCACGACGCCGACGGCCGCGACACCGGCGGCGAGGGCGACGAAGTACTTGGCGGGCTTGTTCACGCGTCATCTTTCCGGTCGGGACGATCTCGTCAAGTCAAGCAAGCGAAGGTGGTGGCTGCCTGAGAGCGAGCGCAAGGGGGCCTGAGCCGCGGGCACTAGGCTGGCCGTCGTGCTCACACTCCGCCGACTCGCCGCGTCGCCGGTGGTCTTGTGGATCGTCTTCCTCGCCGTGCACCTGTGGCTCGGCTACACCGGTCTGACGCATCCGAACCTCCCCTTCGGCGACGTCACGAACGTGTACCGGCCCTGGGTCGAGCAGTCGCTCGAGGGGTACCGCCTCGGCATCGACGGGCCGTGGGTGTACCCGCTGCTGGCCTTCGTGCCCATGCTCGCGTCGATGGTGCTCGGCCCCGACCTCTACGGCATCGGCTGGATGCTCATGGTCACCCTCGCCGACGCGGCGGTCTTCGCCTACCTGCTCACCGGCACCCGCCGCAGCGGCTCGGCGGGCGAGCGCCGCGTCACGGCCGCCTGGTGGTGGCTGCTGTTCCTGCTGCTCATCGGCCCGGTCGCCGTGGGCCGCATCGACATCTTCACGGTCGACCTCGTCATCGCCGGTCTCCTCGTCATCCGCAACCGGCCCGCCGTGGCCGGGGTGCTGCTCGCGCTCGCCACCTGGGTGAAGGTCTGGCCGGCCGCCGTCATCGCCGCCGCCGTCATCGCCATGCGCACCCGGATGCGCGTGATCGTGGGCGCGGGCGTCACGCTGGTCTCGGTCGCCGTCGCGGCCCTCGCGATGGGCGCCGGGCTCAACGTGTTCAGCTTCGTCACTGAGCAGACCGGCCGCGGGCTGCAGGTGGAGGCGCCCGTGTCGACGATCTGGATGTGGCTCGCCTACGCCGGCACCGGCGCTCGGGCCTACTACGACTTCGACATCCTGACCTTCCAGGTGACCGGCGCCGGGAGCGACGTCGCCGCGATGCTCATGACGCCGCTGCTCGTCGTGGCGGTGGCCGTGGTGCTCGTGTTCGCCGTGATCGTGGTGCGTTCGGGAACCCCCTCGACCGTGGTGCTGCCGCCGCTCGTGCTCGCGCTCGTCATGGCCCTCATCGTCTTCAACAAGGTGGGTTCGCCGCAGTTCATGGTGTGGCTGTCGGCCCCGATCATCCTGGGCATCGTCACCCAGGGGCGGCGCTTCTTCGCGCCCGCGGTGCTCGCCTTCGTGATGGGCGGGCTCACCCAGATCATCTACCCGAACGGCTACGACTGGCTGCTCGGCCTCGACCCGCTGATGATCGGCGTGCTCACCCTGCGCAACGGTCTCAGCGTCGCGATGCTGGTGCTCGCCACCGTGATGCTGTGGCGCTCGCGCCGGCCCGCGGGGCTGTCGGCCGAGGGCCGGGTGGGTAGAGTCGGAACAGACCCCGACCGATCCACCATGAGGAGCTGACGATGCTGGTCGCCTTCTCCGTCGCCCCCTCGGGCGGCGGTGCCCCCGACGCGAGTGTTCACGACGCGGTCGCGGCCGCGGTGAAGGTGGTGCGCGAGAGCGGCCTGCCGAACCACACCGACGCGATGTTCACCACCATCGAGGGGGAGTGGGACGAGGTCTTCGACGTCGTGCGCCGCGCCACCGAGGCGGTGGGCGCCTACGGCACGCGCGTCTCCCTGGTGCTGAAGGCCGACATCCGGCCCGGCTACACCGGCGAGCTCACCGGCAAGGTCGACCGCCTCGAAGAGGCCATCCGCCGGAACCCCTGACGCCGCTCGACCCTCGAGCTCGGGCCGGGCGTCAGGGGAGCAGGTCGTCTTCGAAGTCGTCGGCGGTCTGGTTCGCCAGGTACTCGTCGCGCGGGAGCAGGCCGTCTTGGATGGCGCGCTTGCGCAGCGCGACCTTGGTGCCCACGTCGATGCCGACCATGCGGTACTTCTCGCGGATGCGCTTGAGGTACGACTTCGCGGTCTCCTCCGAGATGTCGAGGGCCTTGGCCACCTGCTTCACCGGCTCGCCGCCGCCGTAGAGGGCCATCACGCGGCGCTCCTGCGCGCTGAGGCGCGGTGAGGAGTCGAGGTCGTCGGCGGCGAGGGCGAGGTCGAGCTCGGTCGAGATGAAGCTGTCACCCACCGACGCGGCGCGGATGGCCTCGACGATCATGTCGGCCTCTTCGCTCTTCACCAGGTAGCCCAGCGCGCCCGCGGCGATCGCCTCGCGCACCATCACGGGCTCGGAGTAGGTGCTCATGAGCACCGTCTTCACGCCCGCCGACTTCAGCGCGCGCAGCTTCACCGAGACCGGCAGGTTGTCTTTGAGGTCGAGGTCGAGCAGCACCACGTCGACCGGGAACTCCGGATGCGTGAGCAGGTCGGGCCAGGTCGTCACGGCGGCGACCATGCTGATGTCGTCGGCGGCGCCACGGATCCACTCCGTGAGCGCACCGAGGAGCATGCGGTGGTCGTCGACGATGGCCAAGCGGATCGGGTCTCGCTCGATGCTCACAGCAACTCCTTCCAACGGATCACCGCGAGGGATCCGGTACGACAACGTGGGCGTCGACTCTGACTCGCAGGCGTCCGGATCGGGATTCCACCGAGTACTGGCCGACTCGGGACAGAGCAGACCACACAGCCGATTCGATGCGGCGACGGGGTACTCCGCCGATCGAGACGACTATCGGGAGCACCATCCTATCGTCAGGCGCCGACCCGGTTCGGGCGGCGGGGTGGCCGATCTCGAGTTCGATGGTGGGCGTCTGCCGCCCCGACTCGTCGAGGATGAGCCACACGGCCGAGAGCAGCCCGTCGCGCTGGGCGGGGTCGAGGTACCCGGCCAGCCCGTCGGAATCGACCAGGGTGACGGTCGGGTTGAGGTACTCCGACTCGGTGATGGCGTGGTGCAGCCAGCTCTCACGCCGCCCCGCCACGAGCATGCGGCGGAGGTCGGTGGCGAGCCCGGAGGCCGTGGAGGCGAGCTCGCGATCGAGCGGGAGGTCGACCCGCCCGGTGGCCACGTCTTGCAGCAGCTCCTCGGCGGCGAGGTCGAGCCGGGCGAGCTCGGTCGAGGCGAGGAGCCCGAGGCCGTAGCGGGGAGCGGTGATGGTGCTCTCGGCGACCGTGCGGTCGAGTTCGCGTTGCACCAGCTGCCCGAACGAGCGCACGACGATGATGCCGGCCGCCACGGGCGCGACGCTCAGCACCAGGGTTCCGACCGCCGGCCCGATGGTGTCGGGTGCCATGACGGCGCGCGCGACGACGTCGGCGAGCTGTAGCACGGTGAGCGAGGCCGTCGCGGCGACGGTGTTGTCGAGCGGCCGGTAGGTGACGGCGGCGAGCAGGGTCGCACCGATGCCGATGCTCACGGTGAGATAGTTCACCGGTTCGCTGCTTCCCCAGAGCGCGACGGAATCGAGCAGCAGCGCGACGCCGTCGAAGGCGAGCACCATGACGTACACGCCGGCGGGCACCATGCCCCGCCGGCGGCGGGCCGAGACGGTGAGCACGGCGAAGGCGGCGACGACGAGCAGCCACGCGGCGGCCGTGAGCCAGAGCCAGTGGCTGGTCGGCAACGTCCACCCGAACGACACCAGGCCGCGGCCGATGAGGATGATGCCGACGATCGCCGACCCCACCCCGAGGTAGCCGAGACCCAGCCGCGAATCGCGCTGGAGGTCGTTGCGGAGGGCTTCCACCGCATCCGGACCCAGCCGCCTGGCGCGCACCAGCTGGGTGAGCACGCCGTCGTCGCTCGGCCGGGTGCGCACCCGCGAGTTCGTCTGCCCGCTCATTTCGGCACCTCCAGCACCACCGTCGTGCCCGAACCGGGGGAGCTGAACAGCCGCACCTTGCCCCCGACGTCGCGCACCCGGGCGATCACCGACTCGGCGAGGCCGAGCCTGCCCACGTCGACGCTGTCGAGGTCGAAGCCGACCCCGGCGTCGGTGACCATGGCGCGCACGCTGAGATCGTCTTCGGTGATGGTGACATCGGCTGTGCCCACCTGGGCGTGCCGGCGCACGTTCTCGAGGCACTCCGAGAGCGAGAGCAGGAAGGCGTCGAGCACGTGGCTCGGCAGCAGGATCTGGCCCGTGCCGTGCCAGGAGACCTGCAGGCCCATGCGGCCGAAGCGCTGCTTCACCGACTCGAGCGTGTGGCCGAGCTCGCCGGTCTCCACCCGCTCGAGGGTGTACCCGCCCGAGGAGCGCGGCATGGGCGTGCCGCCCAGGCGCAGCTGCCGCAGCAGGCGCGCGTCTTCGGCCGCCTGGTGCCGCAGCGCGTCGGGGTCGGCGCCGATGCCCGAGTGCGCGAGCAGGGTGAGGGTGGCGAGCACGGTGTCGTGGAGGAGTCGGGCGCCCTGCCGGCGCTGCGCCTCGAACTCGCTCGACTGGCGCTCGAGCGCATGGGCTCGGCCGAGGCGGGCCATTCCCACGAAGGCGCGGCGGAGGCTCCCGGAGAGCCAGACCGCGCAGACGAACAGGGAGAGCCAGCCCACCAGGATGGACGCGATGACGAAGACGCCGCGGCCAGACGGCCAGGTGGCGGCGACGGCGAGGCCGAGCACCAGGACGTAGGCCGGGAGCACCAGCCAGAGCAGGCGACCCGAGGAGGCGAGCGTGGGGATGAGCGACGGGATGGCGGTCGAGGCGAAGAAGGTCACCGCCGAGGTCGCCGCGACGCTCGACACCGCCTGGCCAGGCGCCAGGAAGGCGCCGAGGGCGAGCAGGGCGATGACGTAGGTGAAGAGGGGCCAGGCCTGGGTGCGGGAGCCGCCCACGAAGTAGAACGCCACACCGGTCGCAGCCATGAGCGACAGGCTCGGCCACAGCACCGCGGGCTCGTCGAGCACGGCGACGAGGAGGCTGAGCAGCGACGCCCCGGTGAAGAGGAGGCCGAGGCTCCGGGAGGCCCTGGTAAGGAGTTTGCGCCGCTCGCGCTCGGTGCGGGCCATCAGGCGCGCGGCCTCTGACGTCGTCTCGCCGCGGGTGTCAGCACTCTCGAATGATAACGCGAGCCGTGTCCCCACAATTGGGGCGTGAAGCATTCGACAGGTGTCGGTATGGTGGAGAGTAGATCCGGGGGGAATTGGCCGGGGGGTTCGCACCGTGTGCGGCCCCCCGGCCCCAGTGGTGTCAGGGCCGTCTCGGGGCGTCGGCGGCGAGCAGTCTGCTGATCTCCCGCCCCACCACGTCGAACTCGATCAAGAACCCGTCGTGGCCGAACTTCGACTCGATCACGACCGGCACGTCGCCGTCGAGGTTGCCGGGCAGGTGCCGGGCGATGTACTCCTGGTCGGCGACGGGGAACAGGCGGTCGCTGTCGATGCCCACCACCAGAGCGGTGGCGGTGATCGATTCGAGCGCCGCCTGCACGCCGGCGCGCCCGCGGCCGAGGTCGTGCGAGTTCATGGCCTCGACGAGCGTGACATAGCTGTTCGCGTCGAAGCGCCTGGTGAACTTGTTGCCGTGGAAGTCGAGGTACGACTCCACAGCGAAGCGCCCGCCGCCGCCCAACGGGCTGATGCCGCTCTGCCAGCTGCGGGAGAACCTGTCGTTCAGCTCGGTGGGGCTGCGGTAGTTCAACAGGGCCATGCGCCGGGCGAGGGCGAGCCCCTGGTGCGGCCCCTCGCCGTCGGCGGCGTCGTAGTATCTGCCGCCACGGAACAGCGGGTCGGCCTTGATGGCCTGCACCTGCACCGAGTTGAGCCCGATCTGGTCGGCCGAGCTGATGGCGGGCGCGGCGATGACGGCGATGCGGTCGACCTCGTCGGGGAACTGCACCGCCCACTCGAGCACGTGCATCCCGCCCATCGAGCCACCGAGCACGGCGAACCAGCGGTCGATGCCGAGCGAGCGGGCCAGGGCGTGCTGGGCCCTGACCTGGTCGGCGATGGTGGTGAACGGGAACCGCGCCCCCCACTCCACCCCGTCGGGGGCGATGGAGGCGGGGCCGGTGCTGCCCTGACAGCCGCCCAGCATGTTCGGGGCCACCACGAACCAGCGGTCGCTGTCGACCGGCAGTCCCGGGCCCACGAGCCCCGGCCACCAGCCGTCGGTCGGATGCCCGGGCTCGGCCGGGTGGTTCAGGTTGCTGTCGCCGGTGAGGGCGTGCAGCACCAGGATCGCGTTGTCGCGCTCGGGCGACAGTGTGCCGTAGGTCTGGTACGCCAGATGAGCGTTCGGGATGCTCTCCCCGCTCTCGAAGTCGACCCTCCCGATCTCGGCGAACAACCGCCGCCCCACCGGGTCACCCTCCCGCCACGCCCCCGACGCCGGCGGCTTCCCGAACAACGACCGGATCTGCGCCTCCGTGATGAACCCACTCGGCACCGTGTCTTCGTTGGTCTGCCAGTCCATGGGGGAGCGGGTGTCCTTTCGACGACGGTGGGTGCCGCCAGATGGGTGGGTACCGGTGAGGTTCCGGGTGTTCTTGGTCAGGGACGCTGTGCTAGCTGCGGCCGGGGCCGTGCTGCGCGCGGCTCCGGCCGGTCGCGCCGGTCCTCGCCCGGCGCGACGCGACATGTGAGCACGCGGTCGCTTGCGCGGCCACGCACTCACCTTGGGTTGTCTAAGAGCGGCCCGCAGCTTTCATTCTGGCAACACGAAGGGCATCGGATGTGAATGTTACGTGCCGACCTTCAATCCCCCGCACCGAACCCGCCATTGTGCCGAGAGAGGGTACCGAACCGACCTCGTTTCGGGCCTTTTTCGACGACCCACGGTGAAGGGGTGGCCGCGAGAGCGACCACCCCTTCACATGTCGCGCGAAGCCGGGCGAGGACCGGCTTCGCCCGGCGGAGCCGCGCGAAGCACGGCCCCGCCGGCAGCTAGCACAAGGTTCGCGCGAGCCAAGGCCCTACCGGCGGCTAGACAGCATTCGCGCGAACCGTCTCCCGCGCCGCCGCGAGACCGCTCTCGAGGTCGGCCTTGAGGTCGTCGATGTTCTCGAGGCCGACGGACAGGCGCACGAGGCCGGGGGTGACGCCGGTGGTGAGCTGCTGCTCGGGGGTGAGCTGGGAGTGGGTGGTGGACGCGGGGTGGATGACGAGGGAGCGCACGTCGCCGATGTTCGCCAGGTGGCTGAACAGGGAGAGGCTCTCGACGAAGGTGCGGCCGGCGTCCACGCCGCCCTTCAGCTCGAACGACAGCACGGCGCCGACGCCCTTGGGGGCGTACTTGTTGGCGGAGGCATACCAGGGGCTGGTGGGGAGGCCGGCGTAGTAGACGGTGGCGACGTCGGGGTGCTGGTCGAGCCACTCCGCGATCTCCTGGGCGTTCTGCACGTGGCGCTCGATGCGCAGCGACAGTGTCTCGATGCCCTGGATGAGCTGCCAGGCGCTGGCGGGGGCGATCGCCGCACCGAGGTCGCGGAGCAGCTGCACACGCGCCTTGATGATGTAGGCGATGGGGTCGCCGAGCACACCGGTGTAGCTGACGCCGTGGTACGACGGGTCGGGCTCGGTGAGGCCGGGGAACTTCTCGACGTTCTTCGACCACTCGAACTTTCCGCCGTCGACGATGATGCCGCCGATGACGGTGCCGTGGCCGCCGAGGAACTTGGTGGCGGAGTGCACGACGATGTCGGCTCCGTGCTCGAGCGGGCGGATGAGGTAGGGGGTGGCGATGGTGTTGTCGACGATGAGCGGCACGCCGTTCTCGTGCGCGACGCCCGACACCAGGCCGATGTCGAGGATGTTGATCTTCGGGTTGCCGATGGTCTCGGCGAAGAACAGCTTGGTGTTGGGGCGCACGGCGCGGCGCCACTCCTCGGCGTCGTCCTGGTTCTCGACGAAGGTGGTCTCGATGCCGAGCTTCGCGAGCGTGTACTTGAAGAGGTTGTAGGTGCCGCCGTAGATCGACGAGGAGGAGACGATGTGGTCGCCGGCCTGGGCGATGTTCAGCACGGCGAAGGTCTCGGCGGCCTGGCCGGAGGAGACCAGGAGGGCGGCGGTTCCGCCCTCGAGGGCGGCGACCCGCTGCTCCACGACGTCCTGCGTGGGGTTGTGGATGCGCGTGTAGATGTTGCCGAACTCGGCGAGCGCGAACAGGTTCTTCGCGTGGTCGGCGTCGTTGAAGACGTACGAGGTGGTCTGGTAGATCGGCGTGGCGCGCGCGTTCGTGGTGGGGTCGGGCTGCGCGCCGGTGTGGATCTGCTTGGTCTCGAACTTCCAGTTCGCCGAGTTGTCGCTCATGGACTTCTTCCTCAAAGTCGTGGGGAGGGGGACTGATGGAAGCGTAGGGAGCGACGCGGGACACGGTCAATCGGCGCCGACGCGCGGCGTAACCTTCTCGTCTCCACGGGCGAACAGCCACTCGGCGCGGGGCTCGACGAGCGGCCGGAACACCCGTCGCACGGGCCTGCTCGACAGGGCGAGCGTGAGCAGGATGCTGAACAGGATCATGCCCACCAGCAGCAGGTCGTCGCGGGGCACGTCGAGCCAGCCCGACTCGCGCAGGGGGTAGAGCACGAAGCTGTGCAGCAGGTAGACGTAGAGGGTGGCCTGACCGAGCGGCGAGATCCAGGTCGCCCGGCGGGGCATGAGCACGAGGAACGAGAACACCAGGAGCACGGCGAGGGCGATGGCCGCGAGCCGCAGCCCGCCCGCCCACCACTGGTCGTAACCGAACTCGGGGTAGGCCTCCTCGAACAGCAGCACCCGGCGCACCTTGAGCTCGCGCCAGAGCGGCACGTTCGTGGCGATCACGAGTGCCAGGGCGGCGAAGACGCCGATCGCGCCCGCCCGCCACCACCAGACGCGTCGCAGGGGGAGCTCGGTCCAGAGGGTGGTGACCGGCAGCATCCTGAGCTTCCAGCCGAGCACGAAGAAGGGCAGGAGCGCGAGAGTGCGGTCGAGGGCGAAGACGCTGCCGACGGCAGGGAGGTAGCCGCTCGCCACCGAGATGACGACGGCGATGACGAGCGGGAAGCGCAGCAGCGCGAGGTAGGGCAGGGCGACCCGCCAGATGATGAGGGCGAGGAGGAACCACAGGGTCCACGACGGAGTGGCGAGATCGGGGTTGAAGCGGCCGGTGACGAGGGCGCGGATGACCGTCCAGATGACCTCGAAGATGAGGTAGGGGAGCGCGAGGTCGGTGACGAGCTTCTTCAGCTGCTTGACGCCGGGCGGTGTGGCCTTGGCGAAGTAGCCCGCGACCGCCACGAAGACGGGGACGTGGAAGGCGTAGATGAAGAGGTAGACGCCGTAGGCGGGGTCGGACTCGGCGATCAGCTTGAGGATGGCGTGGCCCATCACCACGAGGGTGATGGCGACGAAGCGCGCGTTGTCCCAAAGCGGCATGCGCACCGGTCGACGCGGGGTGCGGGGGGCTGCGGCGACCGGAGACGACATCATTCCAGACTACCTTTGAGGGTACGGAAGGGACCGGGGTGGTCCCGGTCGTCGTGAGAGGACGCTGATGAAGCGCGCGGTGGTCACAGGGGCGAGTTCGGGCATCGGGGCGGCGACGGTGCGCGCGCTCCGCAGTGCGGGATGGCCGGTGGTGGGCGTGGCCCGCCGGGAGGACAGGCTGAAGGAGCTCGCCGCCGAGACCGGCGCGGAGTACTTCGTCGCCGACGTCACCTCCGACACCGACGTCGAGGCGCTACGCGAGTACCTCGCCGCCACCGGCGGAGTGGGCGCCCTGGTCAACAACGCCGGCGGAGCCGCGGGCATGGACTCGGTGGAGAACGGCTCCACCGCCGACTGGCAGTGGATGTTCGACGTGAACGTGCTCGCCGTGCGCCGGGTGACGAGCGCCCTGCTGCCGTTGCTGCGCGCCTCGGTCGAACCGGGCGGCTCGGCCGACATCCTCACCGTCAGCTCCACGGCCGCACACTGGTCGTACGAGGGCGGCGGGGGCTACAACGCCGCGAAGTTCGCGGTGCACTCGCTCGTCGACGTGCTGCGGCTCGAGCTCTCGGGCGAACCCATCCGCGTGCTCGAGATCGCTCCGGGCATGGTGAAGACCGAGGAGTTCTCGCTCAACCGCTTCAAGGGCGACCAGGATCGCGCCGACTCCGTCTACCAGAACGTGCCCGACCCGCTGAGCGCCGACGACGTGGCCGCCACCATCACGGCCATGCTCACCATGCCGCCGCACGTGAGCCTCGACCTCGTGGTGATCAAGCCGGTGGCGCAGTCGGCGGTCTACAAGGTCGCCCGGGGTGAGCTGAAGGTCAAGGAGTAGGCAGCGCGGGGGCGGGCTGCTGGGGGTCGCCGAAGGCGAGCTTCGGCACGAACAGCAGCATCACCGCCGCCACGAACGCGCCGCCCGCGCACACCGCCCACACCGTCATGTAGCCGGAGAGACTGGATGCGGTGGCCGTGACGGCGCTCGCCGCACCCTGGAAGAGCACGACACCGAACACGGCGGAGGCGAACGACCCGCCGATCGTCTTCGTCGTGTTCGTGAGGGCCGAGGCGATGCCGGTCTGGCCGAGCGGAGCGGCGGCCGCCGCCGCGGCCGGCATGGCACCGACGAGAGCCCCCGAGCCCACGCCCGCCACCGCCATGTTCACGAACACCTGCCAGGTCTCGACGTGGAAGGGCAGGAACAGCGCGTAGCCGACGCCCACCAATGCCGCCGCCCCGATGAGGGTGATGCGCGGCGTGGTGAGGTTCGAGACCACGGGGAACAGCAGCGCGCCCACGATCATCGACACCAGGTAGAGCCCGATGAGGTTCGAGATGGCGGTGGCGTCGAGACCGAGACCATAGCCGTTCACGGGGTCGGTGCCGGCGAAGGTGCTGAGGGGCGCCTGCGCGCCGAGCAGGCTGATGCCGATGAGGCCCGCCGTGAGCTGCACCGGCCACATGGTGGGGCGGCGCAGCATGCGCAGGTCGATGGCGGGGTCGGGGGAGCGCAGCTCCCACGCCCCGAACGGCAGGAAGGCCAGCACGCCGGCGGCGACCAGCAGCCACACCCACCAGGTCTCCGGCCCGTTGATGCGCACGAAGGTGAGGCCGCTCGTGACGAGGAGGAGCGCCAGGGTGAGCAGCGTGAACCCGACGATGTCGAGCCGCCGCCCGGGCGAGGGGGTCGACTCGGGCACGCCGACCAGGATGACGAAGAACACCAGAGTCACGGCGATCGCCGGCACCATGAGGGTGAGGGCGACGTCGCCGCCGAAGGCGTCGAGCACCCGGCCGCTCGCCAGTGCACCCGCGATGGCTCCGGCCTCGAGGGCGACGACGAGGAGGCCGGCTGCGCGCCGGGTCTGCGAGGCGCCGCGGCCACTGCGCCTCCCGCGATCGAAGATGAGGGCGACCTCGAGCGGCAGCCACACCACGTAGAAGCCCTGCAGCGCCCAAGCGATGAGGAAGCTCGTGAAGTCGCCTGCGGCGACCAGCCACCAGCTGGCGCCGGCTGTCACCACGGTGGCCACCAGCAGCATCCGTTTATGGCCGACCATGTCGCCGAGCTTCGCCAGCACCGGCACCACGATGGCCGAGAGCAGCAGCTGCGCGGCCTCGAACCAGTTGAAGTCGGCATCGACGATGCCGAGGTGGTCGACCAGGTCGGGGATGAGCGGAACGTAGAAGCCCTGGATGATGCCGCTGGTCACCTCGACCAGCGCGAGGAAGCCGATGAGGGAGGCGGTGATGCCGATCGAGCCGCGCAGTGTCGACGTCATGATCGGATGTTAGGGCATTCGTGCACCCAATAGAGTTGTCGCATGAGCGAGACCGACACCGCCGACACGACAGCCGCGCCCGAGCGGGAGGTGCTCAGCTACTCCGACTTCGGCGACGCCACCCGCGTGCTCGCCGAAGACATCGTGGCCTCCGGCTTCCGCCCCGACTTCGTCATCGCGATCGCCCGCGGCGGGCTCATCCCGGGCGGCGCGCTCGCCTACGCCCTGGGCGTGAAGAGCTGCGGCAGCCTCAACGTGGAGTTCTACTCCGACATCGAGGAGACGCTGCCCGAGCCCATCATCCTCCCGCCGCTGCTCGACAACGAGCCGCTCATCGGCAAGAACGTGCTGCTCGTCGACGACGTCGCCGACTCGGGCCGCACGCTCGCCCTCGTGGTGGAGCTGCTCGAGAAGGTCGACATCACGGTGCGGTCGGCGACGCTCTACATCAAGCCGCGCTCGGTGATCGCCCCCGACTTCCACTGGAAGACCACCGACAAGTGGATCGTCTTCCCCTGGTCGGCGCAGCCTCCGGTGGGCTCCGCGTGAGCATCCACCTCGTCGGCGGCGGCTGGCCGATCGACGACGACGCCGTCGTCTACCGCCGCTTCTTCGCCGAGATCGCCGCCCACGCCGAGGCGGCGGGCAAGCTCGAGGGCGCGACCCTCCCCATCGTGCTGGTGCGCGACGGCGACGCCGCCGAGCGGTTCGCCGAGATCGTCGCCGCCTTCGAGCAGCTGGGCAAGATCCAGCCCGTCGCCGTGCTGGCCGCCGAGAACGCGCCGATCGAGCCCGGCGTCTTCGTCGACGCCGACGGCATCGTCGTGTGGGGTGGGCTCACGCCCGCCTACCGCACCTCGCTCGAGCCCTCCTTCGGTGAGCTCCGCCGCCTGGTCGCGGGCGGGGTGCCTTACCTCGGCTTCTCGGCCGGAGCGGCGATCGCCGCCGAGCGGGCGCTGGTGGGCGGCTGGAAGATCGACTCCGTCGAGATCGGCGCCGAGGAGGCCTCCGAAGACCTCGAGCAGCTCACGGTCGCGCCGGGCATCGGCCTCATCGACCTCGCGGTCGACGTGCACGCCGCCCAGTGGGGAACCGTCTCGCGGCTCATCGCGGCGACCGAGGCGGGCCTCGTCGACGGCGGTGTGGCGATCGACGAGCACACGGCGTTCATCATCGGTGAGGGCCCGCTGCGGGTGGCCGGCCGGGGGAGCGTCTGGAAGGTCACCCCCGACTCGGGCAGCGTGCGGGTGTCGACGGTCGGCGCCGACGCCGAGCCCGACCCCGAGGCCTGAGCGGGGAGACTCCGTGCCCGCACTCTCTCTCCCCGAACTCGCCGCCGCCGGGTCGATCGACCCCGGCTGGGCCGAGGCCCTCGAGCCCGTCGCGCCGCGCATCGCCGCGCTCGGCGACTTCCTCCGCGCCGAGAACGGGGCGGGGCGGGGCTATCTCCCCGCAGGCCCCGACGTGCTGAGGGCCTTCCGTGCGCCGCTGGCCGACGTGCGGGTGCTCATCGTCGGGCAAGACCCCTATCCGACCCCGGGGCATCCGATCGGATTGTCGTTCGCCGTCGAGCGCCACGTGCGGCCGCTGCCGCGGAGCCTGTCGAACATCTACCGGGAGCTGAACGACGACCTCGGCATCCCGCCCGCCGAGCACGGCGACCTCTCGTCCTGGAGCGAGAACGGCGTGATGCTGCTCAACCGCGTGCTCACCGTGCGACCCGGCACGCCGGCCTCGCACCGGGGCAAGGGCTGGGAGGAGGTGACCGAGCACGCTATCCGCGTGCTCGTCGCCAGGGAGACGCCGCTCGTGGCGATTCTGTGGGGGCGCGACGCCGCGGGGCTGGTGCCGATGCTCAGTGAGGTGCCTCACGTGTCGTCGGCGCATCCGAGCCCCCTGTCGGCGAGCCGGGGCTTCTTCGGGTCGAAGCCGTTCAGCCGCGCGAACGCCCTGCTCGCCGCCCAGGGAGCCGCGGAGGTCGACTGGCGCGTGCGGTAGCCGCCGACGGATGCGCGGGCTGGGTAGGCTTGCAGCATGTTGGAAGAGGAGTACCAGCCGCGCCGCGAGCTGCCGCGGCGGCTGCGCCCCGCCAGCACCGAGAAGCCGCCGCTCGAGGTGCCGTTCGAGTACTCCATCCGCGATGCCGTCGAGACCGATCTTCCCTACATCCGCGAGATCTACAATCACTACGTCGCCAACACGGTGGTGACCTTCGACGAAGACGCCATGACGCTCAAGGAGTGGCGGCACAAGTTCGCCTGGACCAGGAAGCTGAACTACCCCTTCCTCGTCGCCGTGTCGCCGACCGGTACCCTACTCGGCTTCGCCTACGTCTCGGCCTGGAAGCAGAAGGCGGCGTACCGCCGCACCGTGGAGAACTCGATCTACCTCGGCCCGGCCGCGACCGGCAAGGGGCTCGGGCGGGCGCTGCTCGGCGAGCTCATCGCGCGGGCGAAGCAGGCGGGCATCAAGGAGATGCTCGCGGTGATCGCCGACCAGGGTGCCGAGGCCTCCATCAAGCTGCACGAGAGCTTCGGGTTCAAGGAGGCCGGGCGGCTCGGCCGGGTGGGCTTCAAGTTCGGGCACTGGCTCGGCACGGTGCTGCTGCAGAAGTCGCTCAAGTAGGCGGCGCGACGGTCTTACAGCGCCGGCTCGATCGGCGGCGCTAGGCTCGAACGATGGTGCAGATCCACGAGCTGACCGCCCTCGAGCAGTACCGCCTGCTGCAGAACCGCGAGCTGTCGGTGCTCGAGGTCGTCGACCACTACCTCGACCGCATCGAGCGCCTCGACCCGTCGCTCGGGGCCTTCACCACCGTCACACCCGACGCCGCCCGGGAGCGGGCGCGCATGCTCGACGCCTCCGACGACCGCACCGCGCCGCTGTGGGGGCTGCCGCTCGCCGACAAAGACCTGTGGCGCCGTGCGGGCGTGCGCACCACCTTCGGCTCGCGGCTGTTCGCCGACTACGTGCCCGACGAGAGCGACGCGCTGCCGCTCCGTGTCGATGCGGCAGGCGCCGTGAGCCTCGGCAAGACCGCGACGCCGGAGTTCGGGCTGCCGAGCCACACCGAGACGCTCGTCGCCCCGCCCGCGCGCAACCCGTACGACACCACGCTTAGCCCCGGAGGGTCGAGCGGAGGCGCGGCGGTCGCCGTGGCTGCGGGGCTGCTGCCTTTCGCTCCCGGGTCCGACGGCGGCGGTTCGGTGCGCATCCCGGCCGCCGCCTGCGGGCTGGTGGGGCTGAAGCCGTCGCGCGGGCTGGTGCCCGCCGGCTCCGGGCTCGACGCCCTCGCCGGGCTGCCCGTGGCCGGGCCGCTCGCCCGCACGGTCACCGACGCGGCGTTCCTGCTCGACGGGCTCATCGAGCGCCGGGGCGACCGCATCGCCTTCACCCACACGCTGAGGCCGCCGGAGTACGACGACGGGCTCTTCCTCGGCGCCGCCATCCGCGGCGAGGGCCGGTTCCAGATCGGCGTCACCACCGACACCCCGTGGGCAGCCGACTACGACGTCGTCGTCGCCCCCGAGGCGCAGGCCGCCCTCGACCTCGCCCGCGACACCCTCGACGCGCTCGGCCACGGCGTCGAGGGCCTCGCGCTCGAGCCGGCTCCCGACTACGGTCGCGCGTTCCGCGTCATCTGGCAGGCCGGTGCCTCGCAGCTGCCGGCCGACGAGTCGAACGAGCACCTGCTCGAGCCCCTCACCCGGTGGCTCCTGCACCGCGGGCGAGCACTGCCTGCCTCCGAGCTCGCCTGGGCGCTGCGCACGCTGTCGCTGTACGAGCATTCGCTCCTCGCCCAGCTCGGGCGCTTCGACGCCGTGCTCACGCCCGCGCTCGCGCTGCCTCCGCGCCCCCTCGGCTGGTACGACCCCGACGACGGGGAGCACAACTTCGAGCAGCAGGTGCTGTTCACCCCGTTCACCTCCTTCGTGAACGTGAGCGGGCTGCCGGCCATCACCCTCCCCGTGCTGCAGACGGCGGAGGGCCTCCCGATGGGCGCCCAGCTCATCGGCCGACCCGGGGGAGAGGCGACCCTGCTCGCCCTTGCACGGCAACTTGAACGCCGCCTGCACGGCGACCGGATGCACCCGCCGCAGTGGTGAGGGGGGCGCTGGGGCTGCTCGATCCCGGCCCGCTCTATCCTGGCGCTATCGTGAGGGCATGACGCTGCTGAGACTGGGCGAGGCGAGCTGGACCGACGTGCGCGACCATGTCGACGCGGGCGGCACCCTCGCGTTCCTCCCTTTCGGCGCGCTCGAACAGCACGGGCCGCACCTCCCGCTCTCGACCGACACCCTTCAGTGCACGGCGATCGCCGAGCGGCTCGCCGAGCACTACTCGGCCCTGCTCCTGCCGCCGGTCTGCTACGGCAGCACCTGGGACAACGCGGCGTTTCCCGGAACGGTGTCGCTGAAGCCCTCCACCGTCGCCGCCCTCTGCACCGACATCGTCGAAGCCGTCTGGTCGTTCGGCGTCACCACCCTCGTCGTGGTGAACGGCGATTACGGCAATCGCGCGCCGGTGCACGCCGCAGCCGCTGCCCTTGGCGGGGCCGGCGACGTGCTGGTGCTCGACTACCCGGGGCTCGTGGAGGTGGGCGACGCGGTGAAGGAGTCGCCCTGGGCGGCTCCCGGTCTCTGCCACGCCGACGAGCTCGAGACCTCCATGGTGCTCGCGATCGAGCCGAGCCTGGTGAGGCCCGAGCGCTACGAGGCAGCCTATCCCCAGCTGCCGGCCGACTTCGGCACGCGGCCCATCCCCTTCGACACCCTCTCGCCGAGCGGCGTGTTCGGTGACCCGCGCGCCTCGACCGCGGAGAAGGGCGAGACCATCATCTCGTTCGTGGTCGCCCGTTCGATCGAGCAGATCGACTCCCACCGCGGCTGGGCGTCGGGAGACCGGAGGCACGACCCGTCGGTCTGATCAGTCGGCCGTGCCCTCGATGTGGAGCGTGGCGATGCCTCGCGCCCGGTCGTTCGCCCGGCGCGAGAGCGCGGGGGACAGGATCTCGATGATCACGACCTCGGTGGGGTACTGCACCGTGCCGCGCAGCACGTGGCCCGCCGTCGCCCGCGCCCGGTCGCCTTTCGCTCCCACGGAGGCGTGCAGGTGCACCTGCGGCCCGTCCGGGCCCGCGGTCACCGTGCCGGAGCCGAGGCCCTCGCAGTTGCGCACGATCGAGACCGACGTCATCGGCTCGTCCTCGTCGAGCGGAGGCTCCTCGGCGCCGATGAACGCGAGCTCGGTGAAGGCGCCGAGGAACACGGGGATGACGGCGCCTTCGATGGCGAACCGTGAGCAGGCCGCCGCGAGGGCCTCGAGCACGCTGTCGCCCGGTTCGAGCACGGCGATCACCGTGCGGCCGGTCTCAGCAGTCGCCGCGAACATGGGCATCCTTCCGGACGGGGGTGTGGGCCGCCGACCGATAGCGTAGTCGTCTGACGACACGCGGACAGGAGCGTCATGACTCGCATTCTCGACGGGATCACGCTGTGGGACGGCTCGGCGGAACGCGGGGCCGTGCGTCTCGGCTGGTCGGGTGACCGCATCGAGGAGGTGGTGCCCGCCGACGATCGCCACCAGGGCCTCGCCGTCATCCCCGGGCTCATCGACACGCACGTGCATCTTGACACGAGCGTTCTCGACGGCGCGGGCGCCGGCGATGCCTGGCCGCTCGTCACCCCCGACGCCGAGAAGGCGGTGCACGTCGTCGCCCACGCCCTCCGCTTCGCCTCGTTCGGTGTGACGACGATGCGCGATCTCGCCGCCTCGCCGGTGCAGATCTCGGTAGCCCGCGCGTTCGAGCAGGGCGTCGTCGACGGGCCCCGGCTCCTCGCCAGTGGCCCGGTCGGCATGACCGCCGGCCACGGCGACCTGTTCACACCTCCCCGGTTCCGCGAGCGACCGCCGGTCGCCGACTCGCCCGACGAATGCCGTCGCCTGGTGCGCCAGTGGGCCAGGGAAGGCGCGACCGGGATCAAGATCTACACCAGCGGTGGCATCCTCTCGATGGGCGATCGGGTCGGCTGGCGCAACCAGACGCGGGCGGAGATCGCCGCGACGGTCGACGAGGCCCACGCCCTGGGGATGCTGGTGGCGGCGCACGCGCACACCGCGGAGGGGATCGACATCGCGATGGAGGAGGGCGCCGACTCCCTCGAGCACGCCACCGGTGTCGTCTCCCGGCAGGTCGAGGCCCTCGTCGCCCGGCGCATCCCGGTCGCGCCGACACTGCTCATCAACGATCTCGTGGCGCAGGGCGCGCACAGTGTGGGGCCCGACGCTCGTGCGAAGGCCCGGGAGGCCATCGCGGGACGTGACCCCGCGTTCCGCGAGGCGGCGCAGGCCGGGGTGCGCTTCGTGCTCGGCACCGATGCCAACGGTCGCTTTGTGCAGCACGGCGGGCAGCTCGACGAGCTCAGGGCGATGAAGGCGGTCTTCGGCTGGTCGGACGAGCGCACGCTGGTCGCCGGCACCTCCGACGCCGCCGACGGTCTCGGGCTCGGCAACCGCCTCGGTCGCCTCGACGAGGGCTTCGCAGCCGACTTCGTCGTGGTGCGCGGGCGACCCTGGCTCGATCTCGCCGAGCTGACCCCGGAACGCATCGTCGCCGTGGTGAGCCGGGGGAAGGTGCTCTCCGGTCGCCTACCCGACTGAGAGCCGCCCGCCCCGGTGGCGCTCAGCGAGCGCACGGGGGCGTTCCCGGTCAGCTCCAGAAGTCGAGGTGCGCTTCGGCTGCCTCGTCTTCCAGGTGGGGGCCCGAGACGGCGATGGTGCGTTGGCCGCGGGCGAACACCTCGCGGCAGGGGAGGGAGAAGGTCGGGTTCTCGGGGTGGTCGCCGGTGAGTTCGAGCAGACGCTGCTCCGACAGGGCGTACACCACCCGATCGATCCCGGTCCAGTAGACGGCCCCCGAGCACATCGCGCAGGGTTCTGCGCTCGTGTACAGGGTGCTGCCGACCATGCCGTCCGTCCCCACGCTGCGGAAGGCGGCCGCCACCGCGCGCAGCTCCGCGTGCTGGGTGGGGTCGCCCTCCGGCGGAAGGGAGTTGTTGCCGTAGGAGGCCACGATGGCGCCCGTCGCATCGACGACGACGGCGCCGAACGGATGCCTGCCGTCGGCTCGTGACTGCTCCGCCACCCGGATGCTCTCCCGCAGGAAGTGCGCGTCGGTGCTCCCGAGCTCTGTCGTGGTCTGATCGCTCATCGTGTCCTCTCACCTGTGCACAAGCCGTGCGGAAACTGTCTCCACGATGCCATGGAACACCGCGAATGCGACGGAGTGTTACGGCGCGGTTACCGTCCTGAGACAACTTGCGCTCAACTTGTTCACAAGTAGACGGCTCGGGTTAGCCTGCTGTCGCGCCGCGGTCGCGTGCGCTCATCCCCTGTGAAAGGTCGCCATGCCCGCGCACGTGCCCACCGAGCCCCGAGTCGACGAACAGGACATCCGGCTGCTCCCGAAGGCCGAGGTGCACGTGCACCTCGAGGGCACCTTCGCACTCGTCGACCTGCTCACGCTGGCGAAGGAGAACGGCGCCACCCTGCCCGGGCCGCCCGCCACGATCTTCGACGTGAGCACCCACGACTCCTTCGCGATGCCCGCCGTCACCACCGGCGGCACCGGTCGCGGGGTGGGCGGCGCCGGACTCACCGGTTTCCTGCGCTTCCTCGACTGGCAGTGCGGCCTCGTGCGCACGCCGCAGCAGGCGGCCCGCATCGCCTACTCCTTCGCCGCCCGGCAGACCGCCTCCGGAATCCGCTACTCCGACGTGATCGTGAACCCCACCCACTGGAGCGCCTGGCGGGGCCGCGAGGTCGCGCTCATGGAGGCGCTCTCCGCGGGCTTCGCGGAGGCCGAGCAAGACGGCCTGTGCGCCACCGGCATCGCCTACTCGCTGCTGCGCACCCAGACGGCGGCCGAGGCCGAGCAGGCCGTCTCCGCACTCCTCGACCGGCGGCCCGCCCGGGTGGTGGCGCTGAGCGTCGACGGCGACGAGAAGGCGAGCGGCCGCACCGGCGAGAAGTTCCGCGGGGCGTTCCGGCTCGCCGAGGCCGGGGGACTGCACCGCACCGTGCACGCGGGCGAGTCGAGCGGGCCGGAAGGGGTGTGGGATGCGCTCGACCACCTGCACGCCGAACGGATCGACCACGGGGTGCGCTCCATCGAGGACGAGGTGCTCGTGCGCCGCCTGGCCGACGAGGGCATCCCGCTCGACGTGTGCCCCCGGTCGAACATCACGCTCGGTGTCTACCCCGACTGGGCCTCGCATCCGCTGCCCCGCCTCGTCGACGCCGGTGTGCGGGTGACGATCAACACCGACGACCCCGCGCCCCTCGGCTGCACCCTCGACGAGGACTGGGCCGTCACCGCGTCGGTGTTCGGCTACGGCCTCGGCGAGCTCGCGGGCTTCGCCGCCGAGTCGATCCGGGCGTCGTTCGCCGACGACGACCTCAAGCGCGACCTCCTCGCCGAGCTCGCCCGCTCGGCCGAACCGGAGACGGTGCGGTGATCGATCTCACCCTCCCTCGCGCGGGGCTGCTCGCCCTCGGCGGCGTCGCGGCCGTGGCGATGCTCGTCTCGGCCCTGTTCGGGGCTGCGGACAGCGCGGGCTCGGCTCCCGTCACCGCGCACCCCTCGGTGCCCGCACCCGCACCCGACGGCGACACCATCGCGCTCGCGCCGATCGTCGCGGCCTGGCCCGACGGGTACGAGGTGACCGGCACGAAGTCGGAGCCGCTCTACGTCGAGCACATCACCTCGCTACGGAACGGTGACCGGTTCACGCTCACCATCGACGTGGAGTCCCAGGGCCAGAGCGCGCTCGGCGTGCAGCACGGTTCGGTCCAGCTCGAAGCCGACGGGCGCATCCGCTGGGTCGACGGATGCACGAAGACCGCAGCGGAGTGCGCCGACGACCCGGGCCTCCGCGGCTTCCTGGCCCAGGCCGCCCTCCTCGGCGCCCTGCAGCGCGGCGTGCTCGGCCCCGATGCCGTCGGCACGGCACGCACCCTGCACGGTCACGCCGTGGTGTGCGTCACCGACCGGATGCTCTACCCCGACTCACCTCCCGTCGTCGAGGGGCTCGATCCGTGCTTCTCGATCGCGACCGGCGCCCTGCTCGGGCACTGGTCGACCCCCAGCTCGGCCTTCGTCGGCCCGACCCTCGCGGACGGGCTCGTCGATCGGCCGGACTGACCACCGCATCACCCCGGATCACACCCGAACACCTCCCTGCCCCACCTCCCGAAAGGAACACCATGAGAAGAAGCGGAGCACTCCTCACCGGAGCCGTTCTCACCACAGTCGCCGCCCTCGGCCTCGCCGGGTGCAGCTCGAGCAGCGCCGGCACCTCGACCGGAACCGCCACCTCGGCCGCCGAGGTCATCAAGGTGGGCGCACTCACCCCCGGCAACACGAACGACGGTGCCTTCAACCAGGCACTCGCCGACGCGCTGCAGAAGCTCGAAGACGAAGGGCTCATCGACTACGAGCTGCGCGACCAGATGTCCGACCCCGCCGAGAGCGAGCCGGTGATCGCCGACTTCGCCAGCCAGGGCTACGACCTCATCATCGGGCACGGCATCGAGCTGGGCGACGCGGTCTTCTCGGTGGCCGAGCAGTTCCCCGACGTGAAGTTCACCGCCTCGGGCGGGCCCGACATCCTGGAGAAGTACACCGACAACGTCGAGACCTGGACCTACGACACCCCCCAGGTCGGCTACCTCTCCGGCTACATCGCCGGTCTCACCGGCGCGACGCCGATCGGGCGCGTGGAGAGCCTCGAGCTCGACTTCGTCAAGGCCACCGACGCCTTCTTCCAGCAGGGCGTGACGGCGGCCAACCCCTCGGCCACCCTGCTCCCGGTGGTCTACGCGGGCAGCTTCGACGACGCGCAGGCGGCAGCCGCGGCCACCACGGGCCTCGTGGGCCAGGGCGCCCAGCTCGTCTACACCACGGGCGACGGCATCGCGACGGGCGTGGGCTCGGCGGCGGCCGACGCCGGCGTGCTGAGCGTCGGGGTCTCCTCGGCGGCGGGTGAAGCGGCGCTGGCCACCAACGTCTCGACGGTCGACCTCGACATGTACCCGATCGTGAAGGCCTGGGTCGAGGAGGTCGCCGCGGGCGACTTCGGCGGCAAGGGCGTGACCTCCACCGTGCAGAACGGCGGCATCGTCTACCAGCCCGTCAACACGGTCGACGGGAAGGTCTCCGACGACGTCGCGACCAAGCTCGACGAGCTCATCGCGGGCATCGGCGACGGATCCGTCACGATCGGCTGATGGTCGTCTCTCCCGAGGAGGTGGACCGCGTCGTCGAGGCGCGGTCCATCTCCAAGAGCTTCGGCCCGGTGGCGGCGCTCCGCGACGTCTCGATCGTCGTGCGGCCGGGTGCCGTGCATGCCCTCGTGGGCGAGAACGGCGCCGGCAAGTCGACGCTCGCCAAGGTGCTCGCCGGCATCGAACGGACCACCTCCGGCACCATGACGCTCGGGGGCCAGGCCTTCGCGCCGCGCGACCGGAGCGAGGCGAAGCGCCGCGGGATCAACATGGTGCCGCAGCAGCTCAGCCTCGTCGGCGAGCTGAGCCTGGTCGAGAACTACCTCCTGGTCGGGCCGCGGCGTCTCGCCGATCGCCGGTCGGCCAAGGCGCTGCTCCGCGAGACGCTCGACCGCGCCCGGGTGGAGGTCGACCTCGACACGCCCGCCTCGTCGCTCACCCAGGCCCACCGCCAGCTCGGCGAGATCGTCGTGGCGCTGGCCGAGGGCGCCCACACCCTCATCCTCGACGAACCCACGGCGAGCCTCGGCCCGCTCGAGGTGGGCGGACTGTTCGAGCACCTGCGGTCGCTCTGCGATCTCGGCACGGCCGTGCTGCTCATCACCCACCGCCTCGACGAGGTGCGTCAGGTCGCCGACGACCTGACCGTGCTCTCGCACGGCGAGGCCGTGCACCACGGCTCGGCGGCCGGGCTCGACTCGGCCGGGATCGCCCGGTTGATGGTCGGCGAGCTGCCGCCGCCTTCGGCCCGCGTGACGCGCACCCCCGGAGACGTCGTGCTGTCGGCGCGCGGACTCGTCGTCGGGTCGACCCGTGACGCCCGCCTCGACGGCGTCGACCTCGAGGTGCGGGCCGGCGAGATCGTCGGCATCGCGGGGGTGGCGGGCAGCGGGCAGAACCTCCTGCTCGACGTGCTCGGCGGCTTCGTGACGCCGGAACTCGGCACGGTGACCCTCGACGGATGCGCACCGGGCGCATCCGCGGTGCAGCTGCTGAACGCCGGGCTGGCCTGGATTCCCGAGGAGCGCGCCGAGGCGCTAGTGCCCGGGCTCTCGCTGCGCGAGAACCTCGACCTGTACTCCTCGGCCCGCGGCACCGTCGCGACCGAGCGCACCCGCACCGAGCGCACCCGCACCGAGGTCGAGGCGGCGCTCGGAGCGTTCGACGTGCGTCCCGCCCGCCCCGACCTCCCGGCAGCCGGCCTCTCCGGCGGCAACCAGCAGAAGCTGCTCGCCGCCCGCGAGCTCGGAGCACCCACCGCGCCCCGCGCCGTGCTGGCTTACGGCCCCACGCAGGGCCTCGACCTGAGGGCGGCGCAGGCCATCCGGGGGCGGCTGGTCGACCTGGCCGCCGCGGGCGCCGCCGTGGTGGTCGCCTCGCACGACCTCGAGGAGGTGCTCGGGGTGGCCGATCGCGTCGTCGTGATGTTCGGCGGGCGGGTGGTCGCCGACCTCAGCGCCGCCGAGGCCACCACCGATCGCATCGGCCGCGCCATGGCCGGCCTCACGGGCGACACCCCCGGCGCCGAGAAGGAGCTCCCATGACCGACAAGACCGACCTCTACCCGACCGCGGCCGAACTCGGCAGGCTCCGTGCCGTCGCGTCCGGTGCGGAGCGACCCGACCTCGTCATCCGCGGCGGCCTGGTGCAGTCCCCGGGAACGGAGGAGTGGCTGGAGCGCGACGTCCTCGTGGCGGGGCGGCACATCGCCGCACTCACGCCGTGGGGGCACGTGCCCGCCGCGGGCGAGGAGATCGACGCATCCGGATGCCACGTGGTGCCCACCTTCATCGACGCCCATCTGCACATCGAGTACACGAACCTCACGCCGGGCGAGCTCGGCCGGCTGAGCGTGGCCCGGGGCACCGGAACGGTGCTGACCGACCCGAACGGCGCCGCGAACGTGTGGGGCACCAGGGGCATGGATGCGCTGCTGCACACCTCGACGCCGCTGCACATCTTCCAGCAGGTGTCGCCGAAGACCCCCGGCTCGCCGCAGCTCGAGCGAGGTGGCGCCGTCATCCCCGAGGCCGAGGTGCGCGGCCGCCTCTGGGACCAGGTGACGACGAACCTCGGTGAGGGCAACCCGTTCGACTACGGCGAGGAGTCGACCGGGAGGTTCCGGGAGGCGCTGGTCGCCGGCCGACGCATCACGGGCCACACCGCCGCCCAGACCGAGGAGTCGCTCTGGGGCTACCTCGCCGCGGGGGTGGGTGACGACCACAACTCCTCGACCATCGACGAGGTGCTCGAACGGGTGCGCCTGGGCGCGATGATCACCGTGATGGGGGCCTCCCTCACCGACAACACCGTGCCGATCTTCTCCGACCTCGACCGCGTCGCCCCCGCCCTCCGCAGCCTCTGCTTCTGCGCCGACGACAAGCACGTGCTCGACCTGCACACCGAGGGGCACATCGACCACCACGTGCGGCAGGCCATCCGCTTCGGCGTCGACCCGCAGCTGGCCTACCGCATGGCCACGACCCAGCCGGCCGCGTACTACCGGCTCGACCAGGTGCTCGGGGTGCTCGCCCCGTCGCGCCTCGCCGACCTGCAGCTCATCCCCGACCTCGCCGAGGTCAGGCCGTCGGTCGTCGTGGTGGAGGGCCGGGTCGTGGCTCGCGACGGCGTGGCCCTGTTCGCCAACACGGATGTGCTCCCCGGCTGGATGACCGACACGGTGCGGCTTCCCGACACCCTCGATCCGCAGATGTTCGCGCTGCCCGCTTCCGGCGACACGGCGCGGGTGCGAGCGATGGAGATGTACAAGGGCTACTTCAAGCGCGCCTTCGAGGCCGAGCTCGAGGTGGTCGACGGTCTCGTGCAGACCGACACCGCGAACGACGTGCTGAAGATCGCGGTCGTCGACCGCCATCACGGGGAGGCCCTCACCGGACTCGGCTTCGTCAAGGGCTTCGGTCTCACCCGGGGCGCCATCGCCATCACCATGAACTGCCCGAACATGAACATCGCCGTCGTGGGCGTCGACGACGCGGCGATGCTGCACGCGGTGGAGGAGCTGCGAGCGATGCAGGGCGGCTTCGTCACCGTCGCCGACGGCGAGGTCGTCGGGCGGGTGCCGCTGCCGGTCGGCGGCATGATGAGCGCCGCGCCCTTCGAGGAGACGGCGGAAGCGCTGCGGGCGGGGCACGAGGCGACGCACGCCCTCGGCTGCACCATCCCCTCGCCCTACATCATCCTCTCGTTCGTCGGCCTGTACGTGGTGCCCGATCTCGGCATCACCGAACTCGGGCTGATCGAGACCACCTCGCAGTCGTTCGTCGACGTGCTGCTGCCCGGCCGCGTCGACCGCTGCGCGCACGAGGAGGAGGCGTCGTGAGAACGCTCGACCGACGGCGCTGGCTGCTCACCGCCTCCGTGGTGGCCGCGGTGCTGCTGGTGGCCGGTGCGCTCATCCTCGTGGCCGGCGCCGACCCGCTGGTCGGCCTGCGGGGTCTCGCCGAGGGGGTGTCGAGCTCCCCGTACCGGGTGGGGGAGGTGCTCGTCGGTGCCGTGCCGATCGGCATCGTCGCCCTCACCCTCATCCCGGCCCTGCGGGCGGGGGTGTTCTCGGTGGGCGCGGAAGGCCAGATCGTCGTCGGGGCGATCGCGGCGACGGGCGCCGTCTTCGCCGTCGACCGCCTCTTCGGCGGCGCCGCCCCGAGCCTCGTGCTCTGGCCCGTCGGGCTTCTCGCCGGGGCCGCCGGGGGAGCGGCGACGGCTCTGCTGCCCGCCTTCCTCGCGGTGCGCTGGCGGGTGAACGAGATCCTCAGCACCCTGCTGCTCAACTACCTCGCCGCGGGGTTCCTCGGCTGGACGTTGCGCACCTGGCTCGCCACACCCGAGGAGACCGCGACGCCGCAGAGCGCGAAGCTCCCCGAAGCGGCGTCGCTCCCTGCGCTCATCCCCGGCACGCGGGCCCACTGGGGCATCCTCCTCGTCGTCGTGATCGCCGTCGTGCTCGTGCTCTGGAACCGCTCCGCCGCGAGCACGCGCCTCACCGTGTTCGCGAGCCGGCCGAAGCTCGCCCTCCGTCTCGGCGCCACCCGCGCCCGCACCGTCTACTCGACCATGGCGATCTCGGGCATCGGAGCCGGGGCCGTGGGCTGGATCCAGGTCGCGGGCGTGAACGACCGGCTCCTCAGCTCGGTCTCGGGAGGGGTCGGGTTCTCGGGCATCGCCGTCGCGCTGCTCGGCGGGCTGGCGCCTGTCGGCATCGTCGTCGCCGCGCTGTTCTTCTCGGCGCTCACCGCCGGTGCGGTGGGCATGCAGTCGGCCACCGGAACGGTGCCCGCCTCCATCGCCGAGGTGATCAAGGGCGTGCTGCTCGTCGGCGTCGCCTGCATCGCCGCGTACCAGCGCAAGCCGGCCGCGGTCGTGCAGCCTGCGGGCGGGCGAGAGGCCGCCGACGAGCCGGCCGTGCCGGCCGCAGAGCCACCGGATGCGGCAGGGGCCCGCGAGGCCACCGTCGGAACCCTGGTGGAAGCCGAGCACGAGGGAGGCCGCCCGTGACCGTCGAACTCTGGGTCGCCATCCTGGCCGGCACCCTGGCGCTCGCCGCTCCGCTCGTCTTCGCCGGCATCGGCGAGGGATTCGTGGAGCGGGCCGGCCGCATCAACCTCGGCATCGAGGGGATGATGATCATGGGCGCCCTCGCCGGCGTGTGGGGCGCGAGCCTCGGCGGACCGCTCCTCGGGCTCGTCGCCGGTGTCGCGGTGGGCCTTCTGATGGCGGTAGCGATGAACCTCGTGATCTACCGCCTGCACGCCAACGAGATCGTCGTGGGCCTCGGCGTGACGATGCTCGGCCTCGGGCTCAGCACCTACCTGTTCCAGCTCTGGGTGCCGAGCGGCCAGACGAACGTCACCGTGGCCACCGTTCCCCGCACGGGTCTCGGGCCGCTGGCCGACATCCCGGTGATCGGGCCCGTGCTCTTCGCCCAGAGCCCGCTCGTCTACCTCGCCGCGCTGCTGCTCGTCGTCGCGTGGGCCGTGATGCGGTTCACCCGCTTCGGTCTCGCGGTGCGGGCGGTCGGCACCGACCCGGCGTCGGCCGCCCTCCGCGGGGTGCGGGTGGAGCGCACCGGCGCGTCGGCACTCCTCATCGGGGGAGCGCTCGCCGGTCTCGGCGGTGCCGTCATCACGATCGGCACCATCGGGTCGTTCACCCCCGACATCACCGCGGGCCGCGGCTACATCGCCCTGGCCATCGTGATCATGGGGCGCAGCCGCCCGGTCGGCATCGCGCTCGGCGCCCTGCTGTTCGCCTTCCTGCAGAGCTTCGCCCTGCTGTCGCAGTCGACGGCGCTGACGCTCCCGAGCGAGGTGTACCAGTCGATACCGTATCTGGTGACCCTCGTGGTGCTCGTCATCACGTCACGCCGGCAGCTGCGGAGGCTGTACCGCAGCACGAAGGTGAGCCCATCATGACCGACGAAGACCAGCGCGTGCTCGCCGGGGTGCTGCGTTTCGTGCGCGATGCCGCGGCATCCGGCTCCACCCTGCCGGGGGAGGTCGAGCTCGCCGAGCGGGTCGGGTGCACCCGACGGCAGGTGCGCGACGTGCTCGCCTCGCTCGAGCAGCAGGGCGTGGTGCTGCGGCGCCAGGGCGCGGCGACCGAGGTCGACCCCGTGGCCACCCGCATGAGCGTGCGCTTCGAAGACCAGCTGGAGTACAGCGTGCTGCTGCGCCAGCTCGGCTACGTCAGCAGTGTCGACGTGCTCGAGATCTCCGACGTCCCGATGCCGCAGGAGAGCGCCGGGCTGCTCATGGTGGAGCCCGGCCGGCCCTCCGCCCGCATCGTGAAGCGCTGGCGCGCCGACGGCGCCGTGGCGATGCTGGCGTTCAGCATCATGCCGCTGCCGTTCCCGCGCGACGAGGTCGACCTGGGCGACTCGATCTACACGGCGGCCACCCGGGTGTGGGGCGAGGCCGTCGCCTGGGAGGTCGCGACCCCCTCGGCCGAGGTGCTCGGCGAGCAGGATGCTGCGCTGTTCGAGCAGCCCGTGGGCACGCCGGTGCTCACGCTCGACATCGTGGGCATCGGGCTGAGCGGCCGTCGGCTGTTCCACGCTCGTGAGCTGCACGACCCCAAGACCGTCTCGTACTCGATGATGCGCACCGTGCGGCCGCCGCAGGTGTTCTCGACCGCGCGCTACCAGTTCTGACCCCGGGCGGAGCGCCCGTCAGCCCCGCCAGCCCCGCCCGTCCCGCTCCCGTCCCGCCCCCGAAAGGACCCCTCGATGCTCACCCGCCCCTCCCCGGTGCAGGTTCCGCACCACGAACTGCCGTGGATCGAGACCGCCACAGCGCTCGCCGCCGACCTCCGCCTGCAGGTCGAGGCCGACGACGTCTCGGGAGAGCTGCCCGCCGAGCGCCTCCGCGCGATCTCGGCGAGCGGCCTCGACGCGGCGTTCCTGCCCACCGAGTTCGGTGGCGAAGCGCTGTCGTACGCCGCGCTGGCGCAGGTGGTGCGCCTCTTCGCCGCCGCGCATCCCGCCGCCGCGGCCGTGTGGCTCATGCACCTGGGCGCGGCCCACGCCCTGGTGACGCTCTCGACGCCGTCGACGGCGGCGTACTTCGCCGAGCGGCTGCGCTCGGGCGCACGCTTCTCGAACGCGCTCTCGGAGCCCGCCGGAGGCAACTTCTTCCTCGCTTCGCAGCAGGACCTCGAGCCCGCCGACGGCGGCTGGACCCTCACCGGCCGCAAGCTCTTCGTGTCGGGGGCGGAGATCGCCGACCACGTCTTCCTCAACGCCCGTGTCGACGGTGCGCCAGGCTTCTTCGGCGTCGATCGCGACGAGACCTTCTCGCTGCCCGACTTCGACCAGACCATCGGCATGCGGGCGACCCGCAGCCGCACGATCGTGTTCGACCGAACGCTGCTGCCGGCTTCGAGGCGCTGCGGAATGCCGCCGGCCGACTACGCGAACCTCATCACCGTCGGCTTCGCCTCGCTGTCGATCGGCATCGCCGAGTCGGCGATCGACGCGCTGACGGCATCGGCGTCGGTGGCGAAGGGGCCCGCGGCGGAGCGGCTCGCCGACGCCTCCTGGGTCAAGTCGGAGACCGCGATGGTGTGGGCCGAGCTGCGCGCCGCGCGGCTGCTCGCCGAGCAGACGGCCTGGCTCGCCGACCGCCGCGACCCCCAGGCCATGGCCGCGGCGACCGAGGCCAAGATGCTCGCCAACGAGGTGGCGAAGAAGGCCGCGGCCCTCGCCCTGAAGGTGGGCGGAGGGAGTGCCTACCTCGCGCGCTCGCCCATCCAGCGCATCTTCCGCGACGCCCAGGCGGGGGCGCTGATGGCCTATTCCGTGCCGTTCAGTCAGGAGATCGTCGGCGGGTGGGTGCTGTCGGAGCCGGGCGCCGGCTGAGAGGTGTGGCATGCCTAACTTAGGTATGCCTATACTGATCTCGACATGTATGAGATCGCTACCGACGCCACCGTCGTCTCCCGAGCATCCGGTCGCGTGCTGATCGCCGCCACCGAGTCGAACCTCGACGAGGTGCGGGCCGTCGTCGCCACCCTGGGCGAGCGCGCCCACGGTCAGGTGTTCGTCGAGGTGCCCTCGGCCGCCGAGATCGACCCGATCGCCACGCCCGAGCGCGTGACGGTCACCTGGCTCCGCCGCGATCTCCGCTCCGGCGAGATGGGCACGGGCCTCGCCTGCGCCCCCGGCCAGGCTCTGCGCCGCGCCGTGCGCGCGTGGGTGGGCGAGATGTCGACGGGCGACGCCGAGATCGACGGCGACGCGGTGTGCCTGTGGTTCGGCCGCGACGTGCCGAACGACTTCGCCGGGGTCTGAGCCGTCGCCCGCTACTGCGCGCGGCGCCGCGTGACGTAGTTGCCGTCTTCGAGCCCCGCCTCGACCTCGAAGTGGTTCTGCAGGGGGTCCTGCCCCGCCAGCGCGTAGAGCAGCGGGAACATCATGCCGTACTGCTTCCACTGCTGCCGGTGCACCTTCTCGTGCCGCAGCACGGCGGGCGCGTCGTTGTCGTCGGTGAGGTACACCCCGCCCACGCAGGTGCCGCCGCGGCGGAAGGCCCATCGCGGCAGACCGGTGCACACGAACAGCCCGTCGACACGGCGGATGCGCCCGGTGCCGAACACACTCCCGATGACGAGGGCGACCCCGGTCGCGTAGAGGTACCCCGCCCGGGCGAGGGGCGGTGCGTACAGCACGGCCCGCACCCGGGCCATCGCGCCGTCGTCGCTCACGCGCTGGCGTCCCGGCCGTAGGTCTCGAGCAGCCGCAGCCAGACCTCGCTGATCGTGGGGTAGGAGGGCACCGCGTGCCACAGCCGCGACAGCGGCACCTCGCCCACCACGGCGACCGTCGCGGAGTGCAGCAGCTCCTGCACGTCGGGGCCCACGAAGGTGACGCCGAGCAGCACCTTGCGCTCCTCGTCGACCACCGCGCGGGCGGTTCCCTTGTAACCGTCGGTGTGCACGCTCGCCCCCGCGACGTTGCCGATCTCGTAGTCGACGACACGGATGCTGTGGCCGGCCTTCTCGGCGGCCGCGGCGGTGAGACCCACCGAAGCGACCTGCGGGTCGGTGAAGGTGACCTGCGGAACCGCGTCGTGGTCGGCGGTCGCCACGTGCCGGCCCCAGGGCGCGTCGTCGACGGGCTCGCCCTTGGCCCGCGCCGCCACGACGTCACCGGCCGCCCGCGCCTGGTACTTGCCCTGGTGGGTGAGCAGCGCGCGGTGGTTCACGTCGCCGGTGGCGTACAGCCATTCGCCCTCGAGCGGCTTGCCGTCGGCCCCGAGCACGAGCAGGGTGTCGTCGGTGCGCAGCCACTCGCCCGGCTCGAGCCCGATCGTCTCCAGCCCGAGGTCGCTCGTGCGGGGGAGCCGGCCGGTGGCCACGAGCAGTTCGTCGGCCTCGAGGGTGGCGCCGTCGTCGAGGGTGGTGACGACCACGCCGTCGGGGCGGCGCTCGACCGAGGCGGGCGAGGCGCCGAGATGCAGCTCCACCCCGAGGGAGCGGAGCGACTCGGCGACGGCCTCGCCGGCGAAGGGCTCCTGGTTCGCCAGCAGCGCGCCGCGGGAGACGACGGAGACGCGGGAGCCGAGCGTGGCGTACGCGGTGGCCAGCTCGCAGGCGACGACCCCGCCGCCGATGACGGTGAAGCGCTCGGGGATGCTCTGGGCGCTGGTCGCCTCGCGACTGGTCCAGGGCTTGGCGTCGGCGAGTCCCGGGATGTCGGGGAGCAGCGCCGTCGAACCGGTGGAGACCACCACGGCGTGCCGCGCGGTGAGCTTCGAGACGGAGCCGTCGGAGCCCGTGACGGAGAGCTCCTTCACCCCCGTGAACACGGCGTGCCCGCGCACCAGGTCGATGCCCGCACCGCGCACCCAGTCGACCTGGCCGCTGTCGTTCCAGTCGCTGGTGAACGAGTTGCGGCGCTTCAGCACGGCGTGGACGTCGATCTCGCCCGTCACGGCCTGGGCTGCTCCGTCGACGGTCTTCGCCGCGTGCACCACCTCGCCGGCCCGCAGCAGCGCCTTCGACGGCATGCAGGCCCAGTAGGAGCACTCGCCGCCCACCAGCTCCGCCTCGACGAGCGCGACCGAGAGTCCGCCCTGCACCGCACGGTCGGCGACGTTCTCGCCCACCGCCCCGGCACCGATCACGATGACGTCGAATTCCTGGGTCATGACTACTCCTGGGGTTGCTTTCGGGGGAGGGGTGGAGACGGTCGGCGCGCGTTCAGCGCACGAGGGCCGAGACGATGCGGAGGATGGCGGGGAGGTCGTCGACGACGGCGTCCGGCGCGCTCGGCGCGAACTCGGTGATGCCCGCACCGACCAGTTCGAACTCCGCCCGCACCGCGCGCACGGCGTCGGTGAGGGCGGCGACGGTCAGCCCGAACGGCTCCGGATGCGTGATGCCGCCGATCTCGGCGGGGTCGAGCACGTCGAGGTCGACGTGGATGTACACGGCCCGCGCCCCGGTGGCACGGACCGCCTCGACGACCGTCTCGGGCGCGGAGGCGAGCCGATCGGCGTCGACGACGGCGATCGGGGCGCTGTCGAGGTAGGCGGCCTCCTCGTCGTCGCAGGCGCGGGTGCCCGCGAGCACGAGGTGTTCGGCCGCCACGGCACGTCGCCCGCCGGTGAGTTCCTCGGGAGCGTCGCCGAGCAGGGCCCGCACGACCATGCCGTGGAAGGCGCCCGAGGGCGAGGTCGACGGCGAGTGGATGTCGGGATGCGCGTCGAACCACACCAGGGCCACGGGCCCGCCCGCCTTCGTCACCGCGTGGCGCACGGCGGCGAACTCGACACCGCAGTCGCCGCCGATGACGACCGGCGTCGTGCCGGGGGCCGTCTCGCCGAGGGCGGCGTCGAGCGCCTCGGCCACCGCCGAGATCGACGAGAAGCGGAGGATCCCCGTCTCGAGGGACTCTCCGGCTCCCGCCGGGATCTCGACGGTGCGCGTGGCCGCCGACGGCAGGTCGCCGCGGATCGCCTCGGCGCCGTCGATCAACCGCATGGCGCGACTCGAGCTCGAGCCCTGCCACTGCGGCACCACGACGAAGCTCGCGGGCATGGCGGCGCGACCCCGCTACTCGCCGCTCGTGACGGCCTTGGCGGGCGATCCGGCCTTGAGCGCGGCGAGCCGAGCCTCGACCTCGGTGAGCTCGCCGAGGTCTTCGAGGCTCTCGAACTGCGCGTCGAGGCTGGAGGCGTTGAGCTCCTCCTGGCCGCGCACGCGGGCCTCCTCGCGGCGGATCTTGTCCTCGAAACGGCCGAGGTCGCTCGACGGGTCGAGCACGTTGATGTTCTTCAGCGCATCCTGCACCTTGCCCTGCGCCTCGGCGGTCTTGGCGCGGGCGACCAGGTTGTCGCGCTTGGTCTTCAGCTGGTTGAGCTTCTCCTTCATGGCGGCCAGACCCGCCTTGAGCTTCTCGACCGACTCGGTCTGCGAGGCGATCGACGGCTCGGCGCTCTTGGCCTCGTTCTCCGACTGCAGCTGACGCGTGAGCGCCACCTTCGCGAGGGCGTCGAACTTGTCGGCGTCGACGGTGTTGCCGGCGGCGCGGAACTCGTCGGCCTTGGTGCTCGCGGCGAGGGCCTTGCGACCCCAGTCGGCGGCGGCCGCGACGTCTTCGCGGTGGTCGTCTTCGAGCAGCCGCAGGTTGCCGATGGTCTGGGCGATGGCGCTCTCGGCGTCGGCGATGTTCGAGGTGTAGTCGCGCACCAGCTGGTCGAGCATGAGCTGGGGGTCTTCGGCCTGGTCGATCAGCGCGTTGATGTTCGCCTTCGCGAGCTGGGCGATGCGGCCGAAGATCGATTGCTTGGTGGACATGTGATGGTTCTCCTTCGTGTCGTGCGTGATCGTTCGTGACGTGTGATGGTCATCCCGGAGCCGGGAGGTCAGTGGGGCGTGGTCAGAATCGGCCGCCTCCGCCGCGCCGGCCCCCGCCGCTCGAGCGGCTGCTCGACCGGCTCGACCTGCTGCTCGAGCGGCCGCCGCCGAAGCTCCCGCCGCTCGAGCGCCGGCTGCTCGACCAACTGCTGCCGCCCCGGCTCCCGCCGCCCCAGCCGCCGCTCCACCCGCTCGACCAGCTGCTGCCGCCGCGGTCGTCGTCGTCGAAGAGCCCGCCCAGGATGCCGCCGAGCACGGCACCGCCGAAGCTGTCGTCGCGCGACGACCCCGAGGTGGTGGAGCCCCAGTTGCTGTCCCGCGCCCAGGTGACGTCCTGCTGGGCGGAGGTCGTGGCGAGGGAGGCCAGCCGGGAGGCCTGGGTCGCTTCGTCGAGCGACCTCGCGGCATCCGTGGCGGCCAGGGCGATCGCCTGCTCCAGGTGTCGCTGCGCCTCCGAGAGGCGGGTGCGCGCATCCGTGCCGACCGCGCCGCGGCGGGTCTGCAGGTAGCTCTGGGCGGCGGCCACCTCGCTCTGCGCCGAGGCGATGGCCCGGTCGCGCTGCGACTCCAGCCGCGCCACCCGCTCGCGCTCGTCGCGCACGGCGGCGAGGGCGGTGTCGAGCGGCGCGTTCGCCTTCACGAGGGTGCTGCGGGCGTTCAGGGGGTCGCGGGCGCCGAGCGAGCGGGCTCGCTCGAGCTCGATGCGGAGGGCTGCCGCCATGCGCTCGATCTCGGCGTTCGCCCCGGGCTGGGCTGCGACGAGCTTCTCGGCCTCGGCGATGTCGAGGGCGGCGTCGTCGACCGCCGCGCCGAGGCCCGACTGGGCGGCGCCGAGGTCGCGTTCGAGCGTGGCGAGCGAGTCGAGCAGGGTGACCGCCTGGGCCAGGGCCTGCTGGGCGTTGCGGATGCGCAGGGCGGCCTCGGCGCGCCCGCCGAGTTGTGCGGTGGCTGGTGCCGCAGGCGCTGCTGCTGCCGATGCTGCACCCCCGGGTGCCGCCGCACTCGCGGGAGCCGCGGGCGTTGCCGCCGCCGCACCCGCTGCCGCAGCATCCGTCTGCTCGATGAGCCGTGATGCCGTCTCGAGCTCGGCCTCGGCGAAGTCGCGCAGCTTGTCGGCCTGGTCGACGTTGTCGGCCACCGTGCCGAGGGCGGCGGGGTCGTAGTTCGCGCCGAGCGTGGCGAGCCGTGCCCTCGCGTCGTCTTCGGAGGCGCCCACCGCGGCGAGGGTCTGCCGCGCGGCGGTGAGTGCGGGAGCCGGGTCGCGCTCGAGGTCGCGGAGTGCGGTGAAGGCCTCGAGCTGGTCGTCGAGGCGGTCGGCGGCGGCGTCGCAGATCTGGATGATCTGCTCCGACCAGGCGCGCCGTTCCTCGTCGGTGTCGGGGACGGCGTCGTCGAGCTTCTGCTTGAGGGCGAAGGCCTGCGAGAGCGAGCCCTTCACCTCGCCGAGCACGGTGGTGAACTGGGCCGTCGCCTCCTGGCCGAACTGGGCGACGGCGAAACCGAGCTCCTCCTCGCTGGAGGTCACGGCGTCGTCGAGGTCGATGAGCACGGCGCCCACCCGCTGGTCGAGCTCCTTCTGCGTGGGGCCGGCGAGCGCGGCCTGCTCAGTGGCCCGCTTGTCGAGCGTCTTGCGGCGGCGCACCAGCACGATCACCAGCACGGCCAGCCCGGCCACGATGATGATGCCCGCGATCACCCAAATGAACCCGCCGATGCCGAGACCCTCGGGCGCGTGGCCCGAGCCGCCGGTGACCCCGTCGCCGCCGAGCTCGCGCGAGATGCCGTCGGCCGCCGCCACTCCCGCACCCGCCCAGTCGGAGTCGCGCAGCTGCGGCACGATGTCGTCGGTCTCGATCGAGGCGAGCTGATCGTCGTCGAGTGCGAACGAGGAGTCGACCGAGAGCTGGTAGACGCGGTCGTCGACGGCCACCGCGAGCAGCACGTCGTTGCGGCCGAACTGGTTGATCGAGGCGACCTCGTCGGTCCAGGCCTGGCGGTCGGAGGGGTTCGTGAACGAGTCGGTGTAGACGACGAAGAGATTGACGCCCTGCTCGGTGGCGAGCTCGTCGACCGCGTCCTGCACCTGCTGCTCGGCTGCCGCGTCGAGCACGCCCGCGTCGTCGACGACGTACCGCCCGGCCAGGTCGATCGGGTCGGTGGCGGAGGCGGGAGACGCGATGAGCAGCACAGGCACGAGGAGCGCTGCGGCGAGGCCGGCGACGGCGGCGAGGACGGATCGGATGCTCGCGACACGGCGAGTTCGGTGCTGAGCTCTCATCCCTCCTGAGTCTAGGAGGGACCGCTCGAAAGCGTCTATGGAATCTGAATGCGCTCCCGATGACTCCCGGGAGTCTCCCGGACTCGGAGCGCGGGCGGCTGTGTTGCGCCGTGTGACGTCACGGATGCGCGCGGCCGACCCGCTCGTCAGGATGGAGGGGTGTCGTCAGCCCCTCTGCTCAGCATCGTCTCCGTGACGGAGGCGCGCCCGCACGCCCCCGAGTACCACGCGTACTCGGCGATGCTGGCCGAGCGCACCGCGCACGAGGCGCGTGAGGCGGGCTGGCGGGTCGAGCGGGTCGCCGCCGCCGACGTCTCCGTCGGCACCTCGCTCCGCCGCACCGAGCGTGCAGCCGCCCTGGTGCTGCTCGGGGGAGAGGACATCGCCCCCGAGTTCTACGGCGCCGCCCGCGGCTACCGCGCCGAGGGCGCCCACGCCGAGCGCGCCGACGAGGCGCAGATCCTGATGGTCGGCCGCGCGCTCGACCGTGGAACGCCGCTGCTCGGCATCTGCCGCGGGCACCAGATCATCGACGTCGCCCTCGGCGGCACGCTGGTGCAAGACCTTGGCGAGCACTCGGGGCACCGCAACGACGGTGTGGAGATCCACCGGGTGATGAGCGACCACGACGTCGAGCTGCTGCGCGGCACGCGCCTGCACCGTGCGCTCGGCGACCGCGTGGTCACCCGCAGCGCGCACCACCAGGCGATCGACCGGCTGGGTGCTGGCCTCCGGGTCGCTGCCCGCGCATCCGACGGTCTCGTCGAGGCGGTCGAGCACGAGACGGCGCCCATCACGGGAGTGCAGTGGCACCCTGAAGACCCGCGCGCGCCGCGCGGCCAGCTTGGCGCGCTGCTCGCCGGTCTGGCGACGCCCGCGCTCCGTCTCGCCGCCTGACCCTCTCCCGACACGCCCGACCAGGGCGCGAACTATACGTCTGCTTTCTGCGCGCGCTGGGCGAATCGCCGGTGTGTTGCTAATGTGATTGCTGTTGTTTCTGTGACGAGTGAGACACAAGTGACGGGCTTGGGTTGTCGGCGCAGCATCCGATCGGTCGGGAATCCCTATGCACACCACCGCCCACAAGAACACTCGCGTCGTGCAGACGCGCCGGCAGCGAGCCGTGCGCTCGTCGGGCGTGCTCGTGGCGGTGGGCGCCCTCGTCGCCACGCTGATGGCGGGCTCGCCCGCCGCCGCCACCGATTACCCGTCGTGGGACGACGTGATCGCGGCGAAGAGCAACGAAGAGGCGAAGTCGGCTCAGATCTCCGAGCTGCAGGGCCTCATCAGCGGCCTCCAGGCCGAGGTCGACGCTGCGGAAGCCGTGGCCGACCAGGCCTGGCAGGCCGACCAGGCCGCGCAGCAGGCGCTCAGCGACGGCACCAGGAAGGCCGACGAGCTGCGCGCCGGCGCCGAAGCCGCCGCCACCCGCTCGGCGGAGTCGAACAAGCGCGCGGCCGCCCTCGCCGGCCAGTTCGCCCGCAGCGCCGGCAACGACCTCACCTCGCGGCTCATGGTCTCGGGCGACGGCAGCGACGACCTGCTCTACCAGCTCGGTGCCATGTCGAAGCTCAGCGAGACCAGCCAGGGCGTGTTCGAGAAGGCGAAGCAGGATGCGAACACCGCCTCCTCGCTGAGCGACCAGGCCGATGTCGCCCAGGCTGCGCTGGCCTCGCTCGCCGCTGCCGCCGACGCGTCGCTGCAGGCGGCGGTCGAGGCGCAGAAGGCGGTGCAGGGCGCGCTGCTCGAGCAGGAGAAGCACCAGGCGGAGCTCACCGTGCAGCTCGCGGCGCTGCAGCAGAACACGATCACCACCGAGGCCCAGTACCAGGCCGGCGTCGAGGCCGAGCGCCAGCGCCGCATCGCCGAGGAGCAGGCTGCGGCCGCCGCGGCCGCTGCTGCCGCCGAGGAGGAGGCGCGCAATCGTGAGGCTGCCGGCGGTGGCGGCGGCTCGTCGGGCGGCGGTGGCGGCTCGTCAGGCGGTGGCGGCGGTGGCGGCATCTCGGTCTCCCCGCCCGCCCAGTCGTACAGCGGCCAGGCCGTCGTCGACTACGCCGAGCAGTTCGTCGGCGTCGTGCCCTACGGCTGGGGCGCGAACCCCAACGACAGCTTCGGCTGCGACGGACTCACCCAGTACGTCTACGGCCAGTTCGGCATCTCCCTGCCGCGCCTGGTGAGCCGTCAGGCCGCCATGGGCGTGCGCGTCTCACCGCAAGACGCCCAGCCCGGCGACCTCGTGGTCTGGCCCGGCGCCCACATCGGCATCTACGACGGCCACGGCGGCGTCATCCACTCGCCCGACTGGGGCCGCTACGTCACCCACGCCACCGGCCTCTGGGGCAGCTACTACTTCGTCCGCCTCGTCTGAGCTCAGCCGTCCGGGGCGCGGCCGACCGCGGTCCGGCCGTCCGCGGTCGCGGTCGCGGGCGCTCAGTCGCGGGCGTAGGAGGTGATCGACTCGACGGTGCCGTCGGCGTTGCGCACGATGTGGTCGCACCGGCGGGTCATGGCCCAGGTGCGGCCCTCGGCGATGGCCTGGGTGCGGATGACGTGGGTGGAGAGGTCCGCCTCCTCACCCTCCATGCGGTTGTGCCACATGTTGTGGCTCCTGAACGTCTCGACGGCTGTCACGATCGCGCTCCTTCGCTGACGATGACACGGGTACGGCTGGGTGGGCCGTGCCCAGCATTGTAGAGCCGGGGAGAGGGGCTGCGAGAGGAAATCCGCCGAGAACACTCGAGGCGGCGAACGATGTGCCCCCAGTAGGATTTGAACCTACGGCCTTCTGCTCCGGAGGCAGACGCTCTATCCCCTGAGCTATGGGGGCCCGGGGTGCGTTGTCCAGGGTAGCAGGCCGCGGGGGCCGCCACCGTCATCACCACCTCGCCAGCCGTGTGAGGATCGTGTCATGAAGCGCATCGTGTCCGCCGAGATCGACGCCACCGTCGACCGCGCCACCACCGTCGTGTTCTCCCTCGCCGTCGCCCAGGGCGCCGACCTGGTCGAGGAGTCGATCGACTACCGCATCGACGGCGAGCCGATCGAACCGGTGGAGCTGACGGATGCGCTGGGCACCCGCCTGCACCGCTTCGACGTTCCGCCGGGCGGCTTCACCGCGCGCTACCGCGCCGAGGTCGACGGGAAGGCCGAGCCGGCGCCCGTCGACGAGCTCGACCTCATCCGCTACCTGCGGCCGAGCCGCTACTGCGAGTCGGACAGGCTGCTGCCCACCGCCGTCGCCGAGTTCCGCGGGCTCGAGGGCCGGGCCCTGCTCGACGCGGTGAGCTCGTGGGTGGGCGCCGAGCTCCGCTACGTGCCGGGGTCGAGCGCCCCCACCGACGGTGCGGTGCAGACGCTGCTGCTGCGCCAAGGGGTGTGTCGCGACTACGCCCATCTCGCCATCGCCCTGCTGCGCGCGCTCGACGTGCCCGCTCGACTGGTCTCGGTGTACGCGCCGGGCCTCTCGCCGATGGACTTCCACGCCGTCGCCGAGGCCTACGTCGAGGGCGCCTGGCACGTCATCGACGCCACCGTGCTGGCGCCCCGGCAGAGCCTGCTGCGCATCGCCACGGGCCGCGACGCCGCCGACACGGCGTTCCTCACCAACCACGGCGGCTACCTCACCCTCGACCGCCTCGAAGTGACCGCCACCGCCGACCTCCTGCCCATCGACGACCTCGACCTCCTCGTCGAGCTCGGCTGACCGGCCTCCGCCCGCCGATCGCCCCGCACCCTGCGGGATAGAATCGACCCTCGTGACTCCCGAAGACCTCTCCGCCCACCTCTTCGCCATCGTGACGGCCCGCCTGGCCGCGGTCGCGCCCGAGAACGGCGAGCCCGCGCTCACCGTCACGGAGGCCGACACCGCCCTCGAGCGCCCGCGCAACCGCGAGCACGGCGACTGGGCGTCGAACATCGCCATGAAGCTCGCCAAGCGCCTCGGCACCAACCCGCGCGCCTTCGCCCTCGAGCTCGCCCCGGCGATCGAGGCCATCGACGGCGTCGCCTCCGTCGAGGTGGCGGGCCCCGGCTTCATCAACATCACCCTCGAGACGGCGGCGGCCGCCGAGATCGCCCGCACCATCGTCGAGGCGGGGGAGTCGTTCGGCCGCAGCGACGTGCTCGCCGGCCACACCATCAACATGGAGTTCGTCTCCGCCAACCCCACCGGCCCGCTGCACATCGGCCACACCCGCTGGGCCGCTCTCGGCGACTCGATCGCCCGGGTGCTGCGCGCATCCGGAGCAGAGGTCACCGCCGAGTACTACATCAACGACGCCGGCAGCCAGATGGACGTCTTCGGCCTCTCGGTGCTCGCCGCCGCGAAGGGCGAGCCGACTCCCGAGAAGGGGTACCCGGGCGCCTACATCCAGACCCTCGCCCAGCGCGTGCTCGAGGCCGAGCCCGAGCTGCTCGAGAAGCCGCACGACGAGGCGGTGGCGATCGCCCGCGACCTCGCCTACGAGTACCAGCTCGCCGAGATCAAGCAGTCGCTGGCGAACTTCCACGTGCACTTCGACGTGTTCTTCTCCGAGCGCACCCTGCACACCCCGGATGCGGTGACCGGCAAGACTGCCATCGACGACGCCGAGGAGCGGTTGCGCGCCCAGGGGCACGTGTTCGAGGCCGACGACGCGGTCTGGGTGCGCACCACCGACTTCGGCGACGACAAAGACCGCGTGCTCACCCGCGGCAACGGCATCGTCACCTACTTCGCCGCCGACGCCGCCTACTACCTGTCGAAGAAAGACCGCGGCTTCCCCGAGAAGATCTACCTCCTGGGCGCCGACCACCACGGCTACGTCGGCCGCCTGAAGGCTCTCGCCGCCGCTGCCGGCGACGACCCCGACACCGGCCTGAGCGTGCTCATCGGCCAGCTGGTGAACCTCAACGGGGCGAAGCTCTCCAAGCGCGCCGGCAACATCATCGAGCTCGACGACCTGCTCGACTGGCTCGGCGCCGACGCCCTGCGCTTCTGGCTGGCCCGCTATCCGGCCGACTCCCCGCTCTCGCTCGACGGCGAGAAGCTGCGCTCGCGCACCAACGACAACCCCGTGTTCTACGTGCAGTACGCGCACGCCCGCACCCGCTCGGTCGCCCGCAACGCCGCCGAGGCCGGGGTCACCCGCGACGCCTTCGAGCCGGCGCTGCTCGACCACGCCACCGAGACCGCGCTGCTCGGCGCGCTGCAGGAGTACCCGCGGGTGCTCGCCCACGCCGCCGAGCTGCGGGAGCCCCACCGCGTCGCCCGCTACCTCGAAGACCTCGCCGGCCACTACCACCGCTGGTACGACGCCACCCGCGTGCTGCCGTTCGGCGACGAGGAGATCTCGGCGATCCACGGCACCCGCCTGTGGCTGAACGACGCCACCGGCCAGGTCATCCGCAACGGTCTCGACCTCATCGGCGTCTCCGCTCCCGACCGCATGTGAGCCGTGCGCGCCTCCGTCGACGAAGCGGATGCGCGCCGCACACGGCAGGATTGACGCATGACGACCGAGCCGCTGACTCCGCCGCCCGCCCCGACCACCCGGAAGAGGCGCCGCTGGCCGTGGGTGCTCGTCGTGGTGCTCGTGCTCGTCGCGGTGGGTCTCGTGATCGCCGACATCGCGGTGCGCGCCTCGGTGGAGTCGCAGGCCGCGGCCCAGATCGAGGAGCGGCTGCCCGAGAACGTCGAGGGCGACGTCACCGTCGAGATCGGCGGCTTCTCCTTCCTCGCCCAGGCCCTCACCGGCCGGCTCTCCGAGGTCGTGCTCGACGCCCCCGAGCTCTCGGTGAACGGCGTGCCGCTCGCCGCGCACGCCGTGGCGAACGGGGTGCCCACCGACCTCACGAAGCCGATCGACACCGTCGACGCCTCGATCTCGATCGATCAAGACGCGGTGAACGACATCGTCGACATCCCGGGCGACTCGGGGCTCGTGCTCGGCGACGGCGACGTGTCGTACCAGGGCACCCTCTCCATCTTCGGGTTCCAGCTCGGCTACCAGGTGACCGGCGTGGTGACCGCGGAGGGCGACCGCGTGCTGGTCGAGCCGCGCTCGGCCTCGCTCACGCAGGGCGCCGGCAACCTCGACATCGACCTCGACCAGCTGCTCGGCACCCTCGCCGACGACCCCATCTCGGCGTGCGTCGCCCAGTACCTGCCGGAGGGCACCACGGTCGACTCGCTCGAGATCACCGGTGGCCGCGCCACGGCCACGCTCTCGGCCGACGACTTCGTCGCCGACGAGCAGAGCCTCCGCACGCTCGGCAGCTGCGGGTGAGCCGGAGCCGCTAAGCTTTCGGTACCCGGGTGATCGCACCCCGGGAACGGCTTCAGGGACCAAGCCGGGTCCGCTCGCCCCTTCCACTCGCCAGGCCGTGCCCCCGCACGTCGACGACACCGCCAAGGGAACCGTTCATGACCTCCAGCCCGCTCGCACCCGGGTGGCTCGCCGAGCCCGCCGACGCCGACGCGCTCCCGCCGCTCATCTGGCCCGCCACCGCGCAGCGGACGGCCGCCGGCGAGATCGAGATCGGCGGCATCACCGCCTCCGCCCTCGCCGAGCGCTTCGGCACCCCGCTCTACGTCATCGACGAGACGGATGCGCGTTCCCGGGCCGTCGAGGTGCGCACCGCCTTCGACACCGCCGCCGCCGAGGCCGGCACCCGCGCGAAGGTGTACTACGCGGGCAAGGCGTTCCTCACCATCGAGATCGCGCGCTGGATGAGCGAGGCCGGCCTCTCGATCGACGTCTGCAGCGGGGGAGAGCTCGCCGTCGCCCTGGCCGCCGGTGTCGACCCCGCGCACCTCGGCCTCCACGGCAACAACAAGTCGCTCGACGAGATCGAGCGCGCCGTCTCCTCCGGCGTCGGCGTGATCGTGCTCGACAGCGCGATCGAGATCGAGCGGGTCGCCGCGACCGCCGCGCGTCTGGGGCGGGTGCAGGAGGTGCGCCTGCGGGTGAACAGCGGCGTGCACGCGCACACCCACGACTTCCTCGCCACCGCCCACGAAGACCAGAAGTTCGGCGTGCGGCTCGACCAGGCCGCCGAGTACGTCGCCGCCATCCGCTCGCACGCGTCACTGCGGTTCCTCGGCCTGCACTGCCACATCGGCTCGCAGATCTTCGGCTCCGAGGGCTTCGCCGAGTCGGCGGCGCGCCTGCTCGAGCTCCAGGCCGAGCTGCTCGCGGGCGGCGAGGTGCCCGAGCTCAACCTCGGCGGCGGCTTCGGCATCGCCTACACCACCGCCGACGACCCGACGCCCATCACCGAGCTGGCGTCGCTCATCGTCGGCACCGTCGCGCGCGAGTGCGCGCGCCTCGGCATCCCGGTTCCCGCGCTCGCCTTCGAGCCCGGCCGCACCGTGATCGGCCGCTCGGGGGCCACCCTCTACGAGGTGGGCACCATCAAAGACGTGCTCGTCGGCGCTGACGGCACCGACCACGTGCGGCGCTACGTGAGCGTCGACGGCGGCATGAGCGACAACGCCCGGCCCGCCCTCTACGGCGCCGACTACTCCGTGCGCCTCGCGAGCCGCAACAGCGATGCGGATGCGGCACTCGTGCGCGTGGTCGGCAAGCACTGCGAGAGCGGCGACATCGTGGTGCAGTCCGACTACCTGCCGGGCGACGTCGCCCCCGGCGACCTGGTGATGGTTCCCGCCACCGGCGCCTATTGCTGGTCGCTGTCGAGCAACTACAACTACCTCGGGCGCCCCGCGGTCGTCGCCGTGGTGGACGGCGAGGCCCGGGTGCTGATCCGCCGCGAGACCGAGCACGACCTGCTCGCGCGCGACACCGCCTACCTCGGAGGTCGATGATGATCGAATACCGCAACCTCAGGATCGCCCTGCTCGGAGCCGGCTCGGTCGGCTCGCAGGTCGCCCGGCTCCTCCTCGAGCACGGCGAGGAGCTCGCCGCCCGCGTCGGCGCGGGCCTCGAGCTCGTGGGCGTCGCCGTGCGCGACCTCGACGCCCCGCGCGACAGCGCCATCCCGCGCGAACTCCTCACCACCGACGCGACGGCGCTCATCCAGTCGGCCGACATCGTCATCGAGCTCATGGGCGGTCTGGAGCCGGCGCGAGAGTACATCACGCTCGCGATGAACTCCGGCGCCGACGTCGTCACCGGCAACAAGGCGCTGCTCGCCACCCATGGCCCGGAGCTGTTCGCCGTGGCCGACCAGGTGGGCGCCCAGCTCTACTACGAGGCGGCGGTCGGCGGGGCCATCCCGATCATCCGTCCGCTCCGCGACTCGCTCGCGGGCGACCGCGTGCACCGGGTGATGGGCATCGTCAACGGCACCACGAACTTCATCCTCGACCGCATGGACCTCGAGGGAGACTCGTTCGAGAACGCCCTGGCCGTGGCGACCGAGCTCGGCTACGCCGAGGCCGACCCCACCGCCGACGTCGAGGGGTTCGACGCTGCGCAGAAGGCGGCAATCCTCGCCAGCCTCGCCTTCCACACCGTGGTGCCGGTCGAGGCCGTGTACCGCGAGGGCATGACCACCGTCACCGCGGCCCAGGTCGAGGCCGCCGAGAGGGCCGGCTTCGTGGTGAAGCTGCTCGCCATCTGCGAGCGGCTCACCGACCCCGAGACCGGCGTCGAGGGCGTGGTCGCGCGCGTGCACCCCTCTCTCATCAGCCGGCGTCATCCGCTCGCCGCCGTGCACGACGCCAAGAACGCCGTGTTCGTGCAGTCGGAGGCGGCCGGCGACCTCATGTTCTACGGCGCGGGCGCCGGCGGCACCGAGACGGCGTCGGCAGTGCTCGGCGACCTGGTCTCCGCCGCCAGGCGGCACCTCGCGGGCGGCCCCGGTGTGGGGGAGTCGACCCACGCGAACCTGCCGGTGTTCCCCATCGGCGCCGTCACCACCCGCTACCAGCTCACCCTCGTGGTCACCGACAAGCCGGGTGTGCTCGCCCAGATCGCCGGATTGTTCAGCGAGCACGGCGTCTCGGTGGAGGCCGTGCAGCAGACCGTCGCCACCGCGCCGCCCGGGCGGTCGGGCGACGAGCCGCTCACCGCTACCCTTGTGATAGTCACGCACGAAGCCACCGACGCGGCCCTCTCGGCCACGGTGGCGGCTGTTTCCTCGCACGACGCCGTCGTGCGGGTCGAATCAGTCCTACGAGTCGAAGGAGAAACGCCCTAGTGGCCGACAGCACGCCCCGCATCCCCTCCCGCCAGTGGCGCGGGGTCCTTCACGAGTACGCCCACCGGCTCGACATCACCGACGCCACCCCCGTCGTGACCCTGGGGGAGGGCGGCACCCCGCTCATCCCCGCTCCCGCGCTCTCCGCCCGCACCGGCGCCAAGGTGTACATCAAGTTCGAGGGAATGAACCCCACGGGCTCGTTCAAAGACCGCGGCATGACCATGGCCATCTCGAAGGCCGTCGAGCACGGCGCGAAGGCCGTCATCTGCGCCTCCACCGGCAACACCTCCGCCTCGGCCGCCGCCTACGCCACCCACGCCGGCATCACGGCCGCCGTGCTGGTGCCCGAGGGCAAGATCGCGCTCGGCAAGCTCAGCCAGGCCATCGCGCACAACGCCGAGCTCATCCAGGTGCAGGGCAACTTCGACGACTGCCTCGACCTCGCCCGCGAGCTCGCCGAGAACTACCCGGTTCACCTCGTGAACTCGGTGAACCCCGACCGCATCAACGGCCAGAAGACGGCAGCCTACGAGGTCGTCGAGGTGCTGCAGGATGCGCCCGACTTCCACCTGCTGCCGGTCGGCAACGCGGGCAACTACACCGCCTACTCCCGCGGCTACGGCGAAGAGCTCGAACGCGGCGTCACCACGAAGCTGCCCCGCATGTTCGGCTTCCAGGCCGAGGGCTCCGCCCCGATCGTGCTCGGTCACCCCGTGCTCGACCCCGACACCATCGCCAGCGCCATCCGCATCGGCAACCCGGCGTCGTGGGAGCTCGCCCTCGAGGCGCGCGACCGCACCGACGGCTACTTCGGCGCCATCAGCGACGCCGACATCCTGGCCGCCCACCGCCTGCTCTCGGCCGAGGTCGGCATCTTCGTCGAGCCGGCCTCCGCCATCGGCGTCGCAGGCCTCCTCGAGCGCTCGGCCGCCGGGGTCATCCCCGCCGGCGCGACGGTCGCCATCACCGTGACCGGGCACGGCCTGAAAGACCCGCAGTGGGCCCTCAAGTCGGCCGACGGCTCCGAGGTGCAGCCCACCATCGTGCCCGTCGACGCCGCCGAGATCGCGGGCGTGCTCGGGCTCGCCAAGGACGCGTCGTGACCGACGCCACCACCTCGATCGAGAGCACCGCAGGGGCCTCGGTGCCCGTCGGCCGCACGGTCACGGTGCGGGTCCCCGCCACCACCGCGAACCTCGGCCCCGGCTTCGACACCCTCGGGCTCGCCCTGGCGCTCTACGACGAGCTCACCGTCACGGCGCGCGAGGAGCCCGGCGCCTTCGTCGACGTGAACGGTGTCGGCGCGGGCGAGGTGCCGACCGACGAGAGCAACCTCGTGGTGCGCGCGATCGCGCACACCTTCGCCGCCTACGGGCAGCAGCTCCCCGGGCTCCACCTCACCGCGCGCAACGTCATCCCGCACGGCAGGGGCCTCGGCTCCTCGGGCGCGGCGATCGTCTCGGGCATCATGGCGGCCAAGGGCCTGCTCTCGGGCATCGTCGAGATCGATCAGCTCGGCCTCCTGGCGCGGGCGACCGAGCTCGAGGGCCACCCCGACAACGTCGCTCCGGGTCTGTTCGGAGGCCTCACCATCGCCTGGGTCACCCCCGAGGGCCCCCAGTTCAAGAAGCTCAACGTGCACCGCGGCGTCTCGCCGCTCGTGCTGGTGCCGCAGGAGACGATGTCGACCGCGCTGGCGCGCAGCCTTCAGCCCGAGTCGGTGCCGCACGCCGACGCCATCTTCAACGTGTCGCGCTCGACGCTGCTCATCGCCGCCCTCATCCAGAGCCCCGAGCTGCTGCTCGCCGCAACGGAGGACAAGCTGCACCAGAGCTACCGGGCGAGCGCCATGCCCGAGACCGACAGGCTCATCCAGGAGCTCCGTGCCGCGGGCTTCCCGGCCGTGGTGTCGGGTGCCGGCCCCAGCATCCTGGTGCTCTGCAGCGACCCGGGGCAGCGGCAGGCGGCGGTCGACCTGGTGGCCGAGCGGTCGGCGACACCCTGGCAGTCGCTCGTTCTGGCCGTCGACTTCAAAGGTGCTACAGTTGTGCTGCACCCGGACGAAGGCAAGTAACCTCCGAGCGACCAAGCTCCGGGGTTCTTCGAATCCCGTCCCGGCTGTATTTCCTCAACTCATTCCTGCCGCGTGCAGAGACGTTCCGGCCCCGTGGGCGATCCCGTCGATCACCCGCACACCGACGACGTAGCGGTGCGCAGGCAGTCTCTGTCTGGCTCATCCTGCCGGCAGGGGAAGGACACAATTCTCCCGTGACTGACGTCAACTCAAGCGCCGAGCTCTCGACACTGAAGGTCTCCCAGCTGCAGGCGATCGCCTCGCAGCTCGGCATGGCCGGCGCTTCCAAACTCCGCAAGGGCGAGCTCATCGAGGCCATCCGCAAGGTGCAGGAGGGCCAGGAGCTGCCCGCCGACCTGCCGGTGACCCTGGAGCCCGTCGCTGCGGAGGCCGGAGCCGCGGAGGCCGGGGCCGCTGCGCCCGAGGCCGCCGTGGCCGAGGAGCCCGCCGCCGAGGCATCCGCCTCCGCGCCCCTCACCTTCGACTTCGACACCCCCGCCGCCGAACCGGCCGCCCCCGTCGACGGCCCGATCGTTCCCGACGAGCTGCTGCGCGCCGCTCCGGCGACGCAGAGCGCCCCCCGCGAGCAGATCGTCATCGAGCTGCCCGAGGGCCCCGTCGCCCCGAAGCGCCGCGGCTCGCGCCGCGTCACCTCGGTCGACGGCGGCTACGCCATCGAGCGCACCACCTCCGGCCGCGGCGGCGACGAGGCTCCCGCAGCCGAGCGCGGCGGCTCCCGCCGTGGCACCGAGCGCGTGCCGGCCGGCGGCCACCTGAACCGTGACGACGCCACCGTGGCGGGCCTCGTCCCCGCCGAGCAGGGCGAGCAGAACGACGTCGCCGAGGCCGCCGCCACTGCCGACGGTACCGAGCAGGGTGCGCAGCCCGATCAGAACGAGCGGCCCGAGGGTGGCCGTGGGCGCAACCGTCGTGGTCGCAACCGCAACAACAACGGCGGTGCGAACCAGAACGCCGACGCGCAGGGCCAGAACGGCAACGCGCAGAACGGCAGCGGCCAGGGCGGCAGCGGCCAGAACGGCAGCGGCCAGAACAACGGCACTGCGCAGAACTCCACCTCGCAGAACGGCAACGCGCAGGCGGAGCCGAAGCAGCAGGGCGAGCAGTCGGGCCAGCGCGGCAACGACCGCAACGGCCCCGCCGACGAGGAGCGCAGCGAGCGCGGTGCCCGCAACCGCTACCGCGACCGCAAGCGCCGCGGCCAGTCGGGTGGCGACGACGTCGAGCCCGAGATCAGCGAAGACGACGTGCTGCTGCCCGTGGCCGGCATCCTCGACATCCTCGACAACTACGCCTTCGTGCGCACGAGCGGCTACCTCCCCGGCAACAGCGACGTCTACGTCTCGCTCGGCCAGGTGAAGAAGTACAACCTGCGCAAGGGCGACGCCGTCGTCGGCTCCATCCGCCAGCCCCGCGAGGGCGACGCGGGCGGCCGCCAGAAGTACAACGCCATCGTGCGCATCGAGTCGATCAACGGCCTGCCCGTCGACGAGGCGCAGAACCGCGTCGAGTTCGGCAAGCTCACCCCGCTCTACCCGCAGGAGCGCCTGCGCCTCGAGACCGAGCCGGCGAAGCTCACGCAGCGCATCATCGACCTGGTCGCCCCCATCGGCAAGGGCCAGCGCGGCCTCATCGTCGCGCCCCCGAAGGCCGGCAAGACCATCGTGCTGCAGCAGATCGCGAACGCGATCTCGACCAACAACCCCGAGGTGCACCTCATGGTGGTGCTGGTCGACGAGCGGCCCGAAGAGGTCACCGACATGCAGCGCACGGTGAAGGGCGAGGTCATCGCCTCCACCTTCGACCGCCCCGCCGAAGACCACACCACGGTCGCCGAGCTCGCCATCGAGCGCGCCAAGCGCCTGGTCGAGCTCGGCCACGACGTGGTCGTGCTGCTCGACTCCATCACCCGCCTCGGCCGCGCCTACAACCTGGCGTCGCCCGCCTCCGGGCGCATCCTCTCGGGCGGTGTCGACGCCTCCGCCCTCTACCCGCCGAAGCGTTTCTTCGGCGCGGCGCGCAACATCGAGAACGGCGGCTCGCTCACCATCCTCGCCACCGCTCTGGTCGAGACCGGCTCGAAGATGGACGAGGTGATCTTCGAGGAGTTCAAGGGCACCGGCAACTCCGAGCTCCGCCTCTCGCGCCAGCTCGCCGACAAGCGCATCTTCCCGGCCGTCGACGTGAACGCGTCGTCGACCCGGCGCGAAGAGCTGCTCATGGGCGCCGACGAGACCAAGATCACCTGGAAGCTGCGTCGTGCCCTCGCCGGTGTCGACCAGCAGCAGGCCCTCGAGATCGTGCTGTCGCGCCTCAAGGAGACCTCCTCCAACGTGGAGTTCCTCATGCAGGTGCAGAAGTCGATGCCCACGCCGGCCGGCGGTTCGCACAACGGCAACGGTCACCACAAGGGGGAGTGATGTTCGAGTCCGTGGCCGCGCTGCGGGCCGAGCACGACGACCTGCAGCAGCAGCTCTCCGACCCCGAACTGCACGGTGACCCGGCGCGGTCGAAGCGGGTGAACCGGCGCTACGCCGAGCTCAGCCGCATCGTCGCCGCGCACGCCGCCTGGCAGCAGAACGTCGACGACCTCGAGGCCGCGCGTGAGCTGGCCGCCGAAGACCCGGCGTTCGCCGACGAGATCCCCGCCCTCGAGGCGAGTCTCGACGAGAACGCCGAGAAGCTGCGGCGCCTGCTCATCCCGCGCGACCCCGACGACGCACGTGACGTGATCATGGAGATCAAGGCGGGGGAGGGCGGCGCCGAGAGCATGCTCTTCGCCGCCGACCTCTTGCGCATGTACCTGCACTACGCCGAGTCGAAGGGCTGGAAGACCGAGCTCCTCGAGCGCACCGAGAGCGATCTGGGCGGGTACAAAGACGTGCAGATCGCGGTGAAGGGGCGCTCCAGCGACCCGGCCGAGGGCGTCTGGGCGCACCTGAAGTACGAGGGCGGGGTGCACCGCGTGCAGCGGGTGCCCGCCACCGAGTCGCAGGGCCGCATCCACACCTCCGCCGCCGGCGTGCTCGTCTTCCCCGAGGTCGACGAGCCCGAAGAGGTCGAGATCAACCAGAACGACCTCAAGATCGACGTCTTCCGCTCCTCCGGCCCCGGTGGCCAGTCGGTGAACACCACCGACTCCGCCGTGCGCATCACCCACCTGCCCACGGGCATCGTGGTGTCGATGCAGAACGAGAAGAGCCAGCTGCAGAACCGCGAGGCGGCGATGCGCGTGCTGCGTGCGCGCATCCTGGCCAAGCAGCAGGAGGAGCTCGACGCCGAGGCCAGCGCCGCGCGCAAGAGCCAGATCCGCTCGGTCGACCGCTCGGAGCGCATCCGCACCTACAACTTCCCCGAGAACCGCATCGCCGACCACCGCACCGGCTTCAAGGCCTACAACCTCGACCAGGTGATGGACGGCGCGCTCGAGCCCATCATCCAGTCGGCCATCGCCGCCGACGAGGAGTCGCGGCTCGCGGCGGTGGGCACCGAAGGCTAGGCGGCGGGCGATGACCGTCTCCGACACCATGGAACGACCCGTCACCGTGCGCTCGCTCTACCAGCGCTCGGTCGAGATCCTCGCCGCCAGCGGCGTGCTCGACCCGCAGGTCGACGCCGAGCTCCTCATCGGCCACGTGCTCGGCGCCTCGCGCGGGCGGGTGCAGTCGATGACGGTGACGGATGCTCCGGTCGGCCCCGAAGACACCCTCGCCATCGTCGAGGCGGTCGAGCGCCGCGCCGCGCGCGAGCCGCTGCAGCACATCACGGGTGTCGCCTGGTTCCGCTCGCTCGAGCTCTCGGTGGGTCCCGGCGTCTTCGTGCCGCGGCCCGAGACCGAGTTCGTCGCCGGGCTCGCCATCGACGCCCTGCGCGCGGTGGTGCCGGCGGGGGAGAACCCGCCCGTGGCGGTCGACCTCGGCACCGGGAGCGGCGCCATCGCGCTGTCGCTCGCCGTCGAGGTGCCGCACGCCGCCGTGGTGGGCGTCGAGAACTCGCCGCGCGCCTTCGTCTGGGCAAAGGAGAACCTCCGGCGCGTCGACCCGGGCAACGCGCGGTTGGTGTTCATCGACCTGGCCGACGCCCTGCCCGAGCTCGACGGCACCGTCGACGTCGTGGTGTCGAACCCGCCGTACATTCCGCTCGGCGCGATTCCGCGCGACCCCGAGGTGCGGCTGTTCGACCCCGAGCAGGCGCTCTACGGGGGCGACGACGGTCTCGTCGTGGTGCGCGAGGTCTCGGCCACCGCGCGCCGGCTGCTCCGCCCGGGCGGCGCCCTCGTCGTCGAGCACGGCGACCTCCAGGGTGCCGAGATGCGCGAGCTCCTCGCCGCCGACGGCTGGCGCGCCGCGGCGACGCACCGCGACCTCACCGGCCGCGACCGCGCCACCACCGCCGTGCGCTGACCCGGCCCCGGTACACTCGGCAGCATGGAACCCGTCTCCTTCACCGCCGGCCTCATCGGCCTCATCATCTTCATCGTCACCGTCGTGTCGATCGTCAAGAACCCGAACCACGGCGGGCTCGGCAAGTTCGTCTGGATCCTGGTGGCGTTCTTCCTGTCGATCCTCGGGTCGATCCTCTGGCTCATCTTCGGGCGCGGTCGCGTCAACCGCTGACCTCGTGCGGGCCTCTCCCGGCCGCCGCGACTATCATGGAGGCTCGATGGCTGCCACATTCGACTGCTCCGTGTCCTCCGAGCTCCTCTCCGGAATGCGTCTCGCCCGCGGCGCGATCAGCCGGGGCGCGCTCGTCGTCATCCCCACCGACACGGTCTACGGCATCGCCGCCGACGCCTTCTCGCCGCGCGCGGTGCAGCAGCTGCTCGACGCCAAGGGCCGCACCCGCCAGTCGCCGCCTCCCGTGCTCATCCCGTCGCTCGCGACGCTGGATGCGCTGGCCACCGACATCCCCGAGGTGGCGCGCACCCTGGTCGCCGAGTTCTGGCCGGGCGGCCTCACGCTCATCCTCCGTGCCACCCCGTCGCTGATGTGGGACCTGGGCGACACCAACGGCACCGTCGCCCTGCGCATGCCCGCCGACCCGCTGGCCCTCGAGCTGCTGCAGGAGACCGGGCCGCTGGCCGTCTCGAGCGCGAACCTCACCGGCCGGCCCGCCGCCACCAGCGCCGCCGAGGCGGTGGAGATGCTCGGCGACAGCGTCGAGGTCTACCTCGACGCCGGTGAGCGCTCCGACACGCTCGCCTCGACCATCGTCGACGCGACGGGTGACGACGGGCTGCTGCGCATCGTGCGGGCCGGGGCAGTGCCCGAGGAGCGCATCCGCGAGGTCGTGGGGGAGCTCTTGGCGCCTGGACCCGGCGCCTGATCGATGCGGTTCTACCTCCTCGTCGCACTCGTCTCGGCGGTCGTCAGCTTCGGCCTGAGCTGGGTCATCTACAAACTCAGCCACCGCTACCGGCTGTACCCGAAGATCCGCGAGCGCGACGTGCACACGCGCCCCACCCCACGGCTCGGCGGCATCGCCATGTTCCTCGGTGTGGTGGTGGCCATCGGCGTCGCCTCGCAGATCAGCTGGTTCCACCTCGTGTTCGCCGAACCCGGCAAGGTGTGGGCCATCCTCGGCGCCGCCTTCATCATCGTGGCCATCGGCGTCGCCGACGACATCTGGGACCTCGACTGGCTCACCAAGCTCGCCGGCCAGATCATCGCCGCCGGCCTCCTGGCCTGGCAGGGCGTGCAGATCGTGTCGCTGCCCATCGGCGGACTCACCATCGGCTCGAGCGGCATGTCGCTGTTCATCACCATCCTGGCCGTGGTGCTCGTGATGAACGCCATCAACTTCATCGACGGGCTCGACGGCCTGGTGGCCGGCGTCGCCCTCGTCGCCAACGGCGTGTTCTTCCTCTACAGCTACCTGCTGGCCCGCGACACCTCGCCCACCGACTACTTCAACCTCGCCTCGCTCATCACGGCCGTGCTCATCGGGGCCTGCGCCGGGTTCCTCCCGCTCAACTTCCACCCCGCGAAACTGTTCATGGGTGACGCGGGGGCGCTTCTCGTCGGTCTCCTCATGGCCACCAGCGCCATCGCGGTCACCGGCCAGGTCGACCCGGCCCAGCTCGGCCGCTCGCAGCTGTTCCCGGCCTTCCTGCCGATCCTCCTGCCGTTCGCCATCCTGGTGGTGCCGCTGCTCGACTTCAGCCTCGCGGTCATCCGGCGGCTGCGGGCGGGCAAGAGCCCGTTCAGCGCCGACCGCAAGCACCTGCACCACCGCCTGCTCGACATGGGGCACTCGCACCTGCAGGCCGTGCTCATCTTCTACGGCTGGACCGCGGTCATCTCGGTGGGCTGCCTGCTGCTGTTCGTGCTGACGCCGTACTGGCTCGCCTTCGTGTTCCTCGGGGTGGGCATCGTGGTCTGCGCCGCGTTCACGCTCGCCCCCCTCAGCCCCCTCAAGCGCCGGGAGATCGCTGCCCAGTCAGCCGATGCCGGTACCCTCGAAGCCGACATGAAAGCCGGCGACGACCCGCTCGACGCGGCAGCCGACCCCATCAAGGAGCCCTGAGCCGTGACCGACCCCGTGATCAAAGGCAACTACCCGACTCCCGCCTCGAGCGGCGTCTTCGCCACGATCCTCAAGTTCGACGCGATTCTCGCCGTGGTCATCGCCGTGGTGGGGGGAGTGGTCGGCTACCTCGCCGACGGATGGACGGGAACGGTGAGCGCGCTCATCGGCACCGCCATGGTGCTGGTGTTCGCCGGCATCACCGCCGCGAGCATCCTCGTGGCCAACCGGTTCACCGCCTCCCCGCTCTACACGACCCTGTTCTTCGTCATCGTGCTGGGCTCGTGGATCGTGAAGTTCGTGCTCTTCATCGTGCTCGTGGTGCTGCTGCGCGGACAGCCGTTCGTGAACGACCTCATCCTCTTCCTCAGCATCGTCGTGGCGGTCATCGGCACCCTCGTCGTCGACGTCGTGGTGGTGGCCAGGAGCCGCATGCCCTATGCCTCCGATGTGAAGCTTCCGGGCGGGCACTGAGAGGCTGCCGATTCGTCAGGAGCCTCCAAGACTTGATAGGGTGAGGATGCACGTTCCGCCGACCGAAGTCGCCTTCAGCGTCCGGAGTTCGCACAACCCCCCACCGTTCGTC